>JAFXAN010000141.1 GCA_017517035.1 Clostridia bacterium | reverse complement strand
GCTGTTTCTGCCGTTGAACTTACCTAAGTGCGACAAATATTCGCCTTTTTTGCTCAAAAAGCCTTCCAGCAGCTCAATATCTCTCTGCAACTGTGTCTTATGCTTGCCTTTCCCAACGGCAAAGGTAATATTGAGCCACTGGGCTTGAAGTACCAATGTGTTGTAACATTCTTCAAGAGATGCGCTGCTTGCAAGTCCGTATCTTTCTCGGATGACAGGGAGTATATCCGCATAAGTAAATTCTTTCGTATTGTTATTTTTGGCTTTTTATATCACCATTGTATTCATACCATATCAAGGAGGATTAGATTTTTTATTAGTGTTTTAGATGGCCTGCAGCATTGAATTTATTGCCTATTTTTAAACAGTTGTGTTTTCTTTTGAATATCTGCCGGGTGAAATTCCGCAAATTTTTTTAAATACTCTTGAAAAATAAAACACATCCGAAAATCCTACTCTGTTCGCTGTCTCTGAAACAGAATATCCTCCGGCGAGAAACATTTTTGCGTGTTCTACTCTTATTGTATTTCTATAAGATAAAGGCGACATACCAAAACATTTTTTAAAAAGCTTTTCGAGGTTGGAAACGCTGGTTGATGATATCTTTGCGAGTTCTTCAACCGATGAGTCAAGTCGATAAGATTCGTTCAGATAATTTATAGTTTTTTCGATTTTTTTGATTTCATAATCGATTCTTTTGGCGTATTTTTCTTTATCAATCATACCGATTATTTTTATAATCTCACTTGAACAAAGCAATTTATAAGCATGATCGTGTGCAGCATAAATTTCATAGATTTTTTTAAAGATGGGCAAATATTTAAGAGCGTTTATTCTATTGATTACGTGTCCACGCGTCCAAATCGGATAAGGGCCATCATCTTTAAAAAAATTAAAGTCAATCTGATAAAATTCCGTATGGGTCGAGCGTGAAAAATTAGTATATGAAGCGCCAAAAGGTATGTATACAAGTTCTCCTTCAGAGGCTTCTAAGATATAGTCACCAAAGTCAAATTTGTGGCCACCTTTGATATAATAAACCAAAGTGTGAGAATCCCGATTTTTCACTGTGTATGTATTAGTCGGATTATAGCGATAAAAAATCCTGGTAAATTCAAATTCTATCTTGTTGGATGAGTTTGTCATATTACTCTCCTCCCTTCGATAAATTATATCATTTTTTTTATTAACGGTCAATAGAAAATTCCGATTTAGTACAAAAATAATGCAGTTTTATCAATTGTTATAAGACGAAAACAATGTTATAATAAAAGGGATATAATTGTTTAAGTTATACTGCAATTATTTAGTGGAAAAAGATAAAAGTAAGGGAGACTTTATGAACTACAGTAGCATAATTGAAGAAATAGGAATTCTGCCCGTTATAAACATCACGGATACAGAACTTGCGAAGCCACTTGCAAAGGTGATGATCGAAGAAGGAATTTCAACCATCGAGGTTACATTGCGATCTGAATGTTCTCTTGAAGCAATTGCGGAAATCAAAAAAAATTATCCGAATATGCTTGTGGGAGCCGGAACAGTGCTTGACATAAAGACAGTTGACAAAGCTCTTAAGGCCGGAGCCGATTACATAGTGACACCGGGATTTGATGAGGAAACAGTTAATTATTGTCTTGAAAAAAAAGTTGAGATTTTTCCGGGCTGTTCAAGCGCAAGTGAGATACAAAAAGCATATAATATGGGACTCAGAGTATTAAAATTCTTCCCGGCAGAGCTTAATGGCGGCGTTGATGCGATAAAGCTTTTATCAGGTCCTTTCAAGGGAGTTAAGTTTGTTCCAACGGGTGGAATAAATTTTACTAACCTCGAAAAATATTTAAGCTGCGGAGCAGTTGCTGCTTGTGGAGGTAGTTTTATGGCTACAGCAGACCAATTAAAAAACAGGGATTTTGACGGAATTCGGGCTGCTTGCAAAAAAGCTATGGATATTTCACTTGGATTCGAGCTTGCTCATGTGGGCATTAATCACGATAGTGAAGCAGAGGCAAACACAACTGCAGTCATGCTTGGAAGACTTTTTCGTATGCCGGTCAAGGTTGGCAATTCGTCAACCTTTGCGGGCGACGCGGCAGAATGCATGAAAACAAATTTTTACGGCACTAAAGGTCATATAGGATTTAAAACCCGTTCGTCGTTGCGAGCACTTGCATGGTTTAAAAATCAAGGTTATGAAATAATTGAGGAAAGCATCAAACTGAAGCCAAACGGTAATATTTTAGCTGCATATCTCAAAGACGAAATCGGTGGATTTGCAGTACATATTGTAGAGAAATAAAGAGGGATAGGATTATGAAAAAAGTAGTGGGATTTGGAGATTATTTATTGAGACTTAATCCGATGGGGTATCTCAAATTTATTCAGTCACCCAACTGGGAAGCAAACTTTACAGGCGCCGAGGCAAACGTTTGTGTATCGCTCTCAAACATGGGAGTGAAAACCGACTTTGTGTGCAAGCTTCCGAAAAATGAGATCGCAAGATGTGCAATATCCGCACTTGATAAATATCGTGTTGGAACAGACTTTATTGCACGTGGCGGTGACAGAATAGGCTTATTCTATGTTGAAAAAGGTGCCTCGCAGAGACCCTCGCGTGTGATTTATGACAGAATGAATTCGTCTTTTATAAATTCAAGCAGCGATGATTACAACTGGAATGAGATATTTAAAGATGCAGGATTTTTCCACTTTACGGGTATTACTCCGGCACTTGACCCCAATGTAGCAAATCTTTGCGTAGAGGCACTAAAAAAAGCAAAGGAGCATGGTATTACTGTAAGCTGTGATCTGAATTACAGAAAAAATTTGTGGACAACGGAACAGGCTAAGGCTACGATGGAAAATCTTTTGAAATATGTCGATGTGCTTATTGCAAATGAGGAGGACGCAGAAAAGGTTCTAGGTATAAGCGCACCGGATACAGATGTAACTCAAGGGAAGCTCAGCAAGGACGGATATATCTATGTTGCTGATCAAATCTGCAAAAAATACGATATAAATAAGGTTGCAATAACATTAAGACAGAGCATCAGTGCTTCGGACAATAACTGGTCGGGACTTTTATATACCGAAGGTCAGGCGTACTTCTCAAAAGAATATTCGGTTCATCTTGTGGACAGAGTTGGAGGAGGAGATTCGTTCGGTGCCGGTCTTATCTATGCAATAGGACATGAATTTTCAAATCAGGATTGTATAGAATATGCGGTTGCTGCATCATGTCTCAAGCAGACGATGGAGTGGGATGTAAATCTTTCAACTGTTGACGAAATATTAACGCTTATGAGCGGAGACGGCTCAGGCAGAGTTCAAAGATAGAGGTAAGGTCATGAAAAAAGACTTGATTATTGTTGATAAAAACAATTCTATTGTTGGCGAAGGTCCCATTTGGGATGTAAAAACAAATACCTTTATGTTTTTGGATATCAGAGGAAAGTGCATTATCAAAAGAACTTCAAATTCAAATGAAAAAATTGAACTTCCAGCTCAGATAGGCTGTATGGCACTCTGCGAAAACGGAGATCTGCTTGTTGCTCTTGAGGATGCGGTTTACCGTATGAGTAACGGAACTCTTGTTCCTGCACATCAGGATATAAAAATCAAGGGCAGACGTTTTAATGACGGAAAGGTCGGTCCTGACGGTTCATTTTATGTTGGAACAACCGATGATAATAAAGAAGGAGCGTTCTATAGGTTGAAGGATGGTATTCTGACCGAGCTTTTCGACGGTTGCGGATGTTCAAACGGTCTTGAATGGACAAATGACAAAAAATTTATGTATTACATCGACACTCCGAAACAGATGGTTGAGATTTTTGATTTCGATATGGAAAGCGGAGAAATTACAAAACGCCGTAAATTCATGGATATACCAAAAAATTGGGGTGCTCCCGACGGTATGACACTTGACTCAAACGATGATCTGTGGATAGCATTGTGGGGCGGAAATAAAGTCATTCATATTAATAAGGAAACCAAAAAGATTGTTTCTGAAATTCCTGTTCCCTGCCCCAAAGCATCGTGTTGTGCTTTTGGCGGGAAGGATTTAAACGAGTTATACATAACCACCGCTGCTATGACAGATACAGAAGAATATCCAAAAGCAGGAAATACCTTTAAGGCCATTCTTGATGTAAAGGGCAAACCGATAAATTATTATAGATATTAACTTGGAGATAATGATATGAAAAGTGTACTTATAACCGGTGGCGGAAAAAATTCTGGGCTGGGTATAGCAAGAAAATTTTTGAGTGAAGGCTGGTCTGTTGTTATTACAGGCAGAAAAGAAGCTGAGGTGCAGGCGGTTGCTGCAGATCTTGAAAAAGAATTTGACATTCCTTGCTTTGGTTTTGGCTACTCACCGCTTAATGCAATAACCGATACAGATGCATTGTTCGAGAAAATAGAGAAAGCAGCGATCGAGCTTGATGCAGTGGTTTGTGTTGCAGCAGATCTTGGCAGATGGATGGACCCGCTTACTGTAGACCCAACAGCTTGGGCAAATGTTCTGCATACTAATGTTGTCGGTTATTTTATGCCTGCAAGAGCGGCAGTACAGCAGATGCTAAAAACAGGTAAAGCAAAGGGAGCAACAGTCGTATTTGTAAGTTCGATAAACTATATAACTGCGCTCCCGGAACGAAGTGCATATGTAGCAAGCAAGGGTGCTATATGTTCAATGACAAAAGCACTTGCAATTGATTTTGGAAAGTACGGTGTAAGGGTCAATTGCATTGCTCCCGGCGCAATAGTGACAGACCGCTATGACGGAATCGGAGAAGACGAAACCAAGAGAAGACTTAGCTCAATACCGCTCGGGGCTTTTTCAACCAAAGAAACAATGGGAGAAAATGTATATTTTCTTGCAAGTAAGGCATCACATCCAATGACAGGCTCGGTTATTATAGTTGATGGCGGTGCATCTTCAATAGTTAACGGCGCATTTTAGGAGATACGGATATGAAGATAATTTTAGGTGCAATTAAGGAATTTGACGATGACGCACTGCTTATGGCAAGACAGCTCGGCAGCGAGGGATTTCATTTCAACACACCTCCCATAGCTACAGCGGATGAAGATTTCTGGACGGTAAGAGCCCTAAAATGGCTTAAAGAATATACCGAAAAATTCGAGTTAAAGCTTGAAATGATAGAAAATGTACCGATCCGCTTTTTAGAGGGAATAATGCTCGGAAGTCCCGATCGTGACGAAAAAATAGAGAATTATATAAAAACGGTGCGTAATATGGGAGAAGTCGGAATACCTATTCTCGGTCACCATTTCTGTCCTACATGGGCATGGCGGACAAGTATTGCCGACCCCACAAGAGGAGGTGCTTTTGTATCTTCATTTGATATTGAGAAGGCAAAATCGGGCATAAATGCCTATGCAATAAGTGCTCAGCATATGGCAAGATTTGGCAAGGATATACAACCGCCCACACGAGATGATCTTTGGAAAAATTATGAGTATTTTATGAAGGCTGTTCTGCCCGAGGCAGAACAAGCCGGAGTCAAGCTGATAATTCACCCATCAGATCCGCCGATCGAAAGACTCGCAGGAGTTGACCGCATATTTATATCTTGTGCCGATTTTGAAAAGGCAGACGAGATGACAAACAGTCCCGCATGGGGAATAAACTTCTGTATGGGAACATTTTCTCAGCTTGGCGGTGAAGAAGCTGTGCTTGAGGTAATAGAAAAATTCGTACCGAGAGACAAAGTTCATATGGTTCATTTCAGAGATGTAGAGGGAACAATAAATAATTTTAAAGAGTGTTTTCCCGGTGACGGCAGATATAACCCCGCCAAAATTATGCAGGCTCTACATAAAAACGGATACAACGGCCTTGTACTTGATGACCATGTTCCCTTCATAAACAACGATACCAGATGGGGACATACAGCGAGAGCAAATGTTTTCGGATATCTTCGCGGAATGCAGAAAATGATGGAGCTTTATGAAAAATGATGCAAATTTAACATCACAAAAAAGAGGCTGTCTCAAATGCGATAAAAAGCATTTGGGGCAGTTCCTTTTTTGTATATCAGAAAAAGAATTTAAAGAAGTAAAGAAAAAAGCCCCAAAAAGAGGCAAAAAAGAGTACGACAAAAAGAGGATCGTTGAAATCCTTGTTTTTGGAGTCTGTATTCAGTTGCGAAGAATTGTGCTAAGAGGCGTTCAATGGGAACAAATCAAGCCCAATTCTTTCTTTTTTAATTATACAACAAAGCAAGCGGATGCTCAATACCTTTCGGTAAAAAACATCCGCTTTTTCTTTTTTTGATTATCTTAATGAGACAGCCCCTTGCATCAGTCAAAAACAGTTCGGCTGATAATATGATTTTGATATTCGACATCAAGCTCCGTAAAATAGCCACTCCAACCCCAAACTCGAACTATAAGATTTCGATGCTCCTCGGGATTTTTCTGTGCTTCGATAAGCCTTTCACGGTTTACAGAATTAAGTTGAAGCTGATGACCGCCCATTTCAATATAGCTTTTAACAAGCATTGCCACCTTCATCATTCCGTCCTCATTACGGAAGGTGTTTTCATGAATCTCCATTGTAAGCGGACCGCCGTTTACCACTCTTTTAAGGTCAAATTTGGTAAAGGATTTTATAACAGAAAGAGGTCCTGCGATCCTTGCTCCGATGGCAGGTGAAAAGCTGCAGGCAAACGGCTCTCCGCTAAATCTTCCGTCTGCACTTGCACCACATTCTTTTGCCTTAAGAATATACCCTTGTGCAGAGCCTGTACCAAGTCTGAAAAAACCGCCGCGGATATTTTTCTTATCGCAAAGAGATTTTTCCGCATTGTCAAGCAAAAACGACAAAAATCCATCAACATAATCATCATTATTTCCCATCTTTGGGCAGGATGCAAGCTTTTTTCTCAAGTCTTCGTATCCTTCGAAATTAGCATCAAGTGCCTTTTTCACATCGGACAGTGTGCAAATTTTATCTTCGTAAACCGTTTTTTTAATTGCAGCCAAGGAATCCGCCGCAGTTGATATGCCCACGCCGTGAAATCCTATATTGAAATACTTCATTTTACCCTCGCTATAATCACAAACAAGGTCTATGCAATCATCAATGAAAAGTGAAAAATACGGATGGGGCACGATTGTTTCAATTTTACTGTTTGCCCAACCGATAGCAGCGTCAACGTTTTCCTCAAGGCATGAAATAACAAGCCCCAAAAGTCCCGCAAAGCCTTCATCACCGTTTGATTTTTCAATAGCTTTGTTGACACATTTTGGAAACACAACATTTCCAAAATTCGGAATATCAAAGGAGCGCCCGGGAATGATATTTTCCCAGCAAGCAGCCGCAGCATAGTTATATGCATCCTCTACGTCATAACCAAGCCTTATAAGTCCGGGGACAATTATATCGTCATTGCAGTACTGAGGGAATCCCAGACCGAGCTTTGTCATCTCTGTCGCATATCTGAAGCGCTCAAGGGGCGTCTTTTTGCTGACTCGCAGATTTATTTTCGGGTCGATAAGACAAAGCTCCATAGAAGCATCCATCACCACCTCGCTAAGCTCCGAAAAGCAATCATTCCCCTCTGCATCATAGCCACCGAGAACCATGCTCTGCCCGTTGTCACCTTGCTGAACCCCCACATAAGCGTCTGTATCGTAATTAAGGCTTATAAAAAATTCCTCGGTAAGCTCAAGAAGCTCCTCGCGGCTGACTCCCCTTGCTCTGTCCGATTCATAAAAAGGACGCATATAGTGGTCAAATCTTCCGAGAGTTACGTGGGGAATCTCCACAAGACGCAAGGTATAAATGATACATTTCATCATTACAAGCGCCTGATGATATGTCCTCGGAGCATGGTATGGGACCACCTCAAGTGCCGCACGAAGCTCCTTCCCCGCTTTTTCCTTAAGTCTTTCACAATATGCAAAAACCTCTTCAATGCACCTCATCGCATTTTTTGCAAAAGCTTCGTCACCCTTATGCATATTCCTTTTCAGGCTCTCATAAACGCCGCCAAAGCCTTCACGGAGATATCTTTCGTAATTTGGAACTATATTTCCCGAAGGAAACCATTGTCCCCCCTTTTGACGGTGACGGTGAAAGCCTATTCTATCCCCTTCACGAAGAACGATATCTTCACTTCTGATAATTTTGCAAAAAAGCTCGGTCTCCTTATCACTTCGGGACATTCCATCAAATCTTACATCGTCAACTAAAATTCTCTCCTTGTTTCGTGCATTTCTGTACTCTCTCTTTTTAAGCTCATCGTATTGCTTTTTAACTCTTTCTGTCATATGTATTCTCCGATCATAAGATTTTCAGTTCTATATTGTTTTGGGCAAATTTTTTGCTCGGGATATTAACAGGCGCAAAATGGTCATATTCGGGCATGAATTTTCTTCCCGCAAGAGAATACTTTGCTCCCGCCATTCGGTTATACGGCATTGCTTCCGCATATTTAATATCATATTTTTTAAGAAGTGATATTATATCATCAATGTTTTCTTCGGTATCGGTAACCCCCGGGATCAGCGGTATTCTGACAATGAAGTCCTTTTTCATTCCCACAAGAGCTTCAAGATTTTCGAGTACAATATGAGACTCTCCACCCGTATATCTCTTCATTTTCTTGCTGTTTACTATCTTTATGTCATATAAAAACAGATCTGTTTTCTCGACCACCTGTCTGAATTTTTCATTATCACAGTATCCGCTTGTCTGAACGCAACGGCTTACCTCTCCGCCAAATTTTTCAAGGCACGCAATGAGGAAATCCGCCTGCATAAGCGGCTCACCGCCCGAAAAAGTAACCCCACCGCCGCATGAGAAAAAATCCTTATTTTTTATTACGCGGTGATATACCTTATCCGCAGTAACGTCTTCTCCCGCCACGCGAATAAGTTTTCTCGGACAAACCTCAACACACTCTCCTATCAGCTCTTCCCTGCCCGTCTTTTCTTTTGCAAGAGATGTACAAGCACCGCAGGAAATACATCCGTTTGGACTTTTTAAAACCTGTTTTTCATAGCACTGCCCCTCGGGGCTGTGACACCAAGAGCACCGAAGAGGACAACCTTTAAAGAAAACACTTGTTCTTATCCCGGGACCGTCAAAAACGGTAAATTCTTCTATTGAAAATATCCTTCCGATAACATCGGTCATAAATTTCACATCCTTTAATAACATTTTACCGCTTATGTCTTGATTTTGCAAGAAAATAGTTGTATAATTATGGTCATAAGTTATCTTTTTGGAGTGGAAAATGAATTATTATCAAAGCGAAAATTCTTTAAATGAAAACTATAATATGATAAAATACAATAATATCCGCTGGAAGCATCATTTTCACAAGAATCCGGAGGTTATATATGTTGAAAGCGGTGAGGTTTTGGTGACGTGCGAGGGCGGAAGCCTGCTTCTTCATGAAAACGATTATCTGATGATATTTCCAAATTCGGTACACGACTATTCAACGCCCGACAGCTCGGTCTCATATGTTGCGGTCTTTTCCGAGGATCACGTTCCCGAATTTTCAAAGATAATCAAAAACAAATCCGCAAAGCTTAAGGTGTTCAACTGTCCCAATAATATTACAAGCCACTTAAAAGAGTATTTTTTCAAAAAACAGAACATTGACAAATTCACCAAGCTATCTTGTCTATATATGATCTGCGGAGAATTTCTGAAAACCGCCGAGCTTCGAGAAAAGAAAAAAGCAGAGCTTCCCGTACAAAAGATAATCGAATATGTTGAAAAAAATTTCATGAGCGATATCACAATGCACGACGTAGCAAAGGAGCTGGGTTATGAATACCACTATTTTTCAAGATGCTTTGGTGAAATATTCCATACAAATTTCAAAAGCTTTGTCAATACCTATCGGATCGAAAGAGCCGAACAGCTTATGAAAAATGAAAAAATGTCAAAAACCGAAATTGCGGCTCTCAGCGGCTTTGGAAGCGTAAGAAGCTTCAACCGAGTGCTTCGGGAGCATACTTTAAAAAGCAATAAATAAAAAAGGGGCTGTCTCAAATGCGAAAAAAAGCATTTGAGGCAGATCCTTTTCTATATATCATAAAAAGAATTTAAAGAAGTAAAGAAAAAAGCCCCAAAAAAGAGGCAAAAAAGAGTACGACAAAAAGAGGATCGTTGAAATCCTTGTTTTTGTAGTCTGTATTCAGTTGCGAAGAATTGTGCCAAGAGGCGTTCAATGGGAACAAATCAAGCCCAATTCTTTCTTTTTTAATTATACAACAAAGCAAGCGGATGCTCAATACCTTTCGGTAAAAAACATCCGCTTTTTCTTTTTTAGGCTATCTTATTGAGACGGCACCTTCTGTTTAATTTATGTCTTTGGTATAACGGGATATAGCTGAATGGTATTGCCTCCGTCCACCACAAGCTCGGCACCCGTGGTATTTCTCGCATGGATGGCAAAATACCAGACCGCATCTGCCACATCACTGCCAACGGCAACGTCACCCAGCTGTCCTGCTCCAACTACATTTCTAAGATCAAAAGTGCCGGTCGGAGTCCCCTCGGGACCAAACGTTACAAGATTTGTACAATCTTTAAAAATAGAGGGACAACGGATGTACAGTGTTACATCAGGAGTAACAACAGTAGTGAGATTCTTAAGTCCACGGAAAAAGTGGTCGTCGATAATACTTATGGAAGTATCCACATCAAGAACAATCTTCGCAATTGAAGATCTGTGAGCCGTCCACGGTACCTTGGTCGCATAAGTACCACTTGCCAGATCCAAATCCAGCAAAGTCGAAAGTGTTTCACCCTCGGTGGTCGGTTTATGGCTTATTGTGAGCGTTCCTTCAGAATCAAACGTCCAATAAAGGTTGCACCCATCTTCAACGTAACCCTCTCCAAGTATTGTGGGTTCGGATGCCTCGGTTGCGCCAACGCCTACGCACAGCGCAAAAAGCACCACAAGAACTGTGACTGTAAGAAACAAATGTTAATTGTCTTTTTCATGTTTTTCTCCTTTTATTTAAGAAAAAATTTTTTATATATTTACACCGTTACCTACATTTTAAATCGAATAACGAAAAAGCTTTTTTTAATAATCTGATCATCAGCCGTAATAGGCTTCCCCGTCACATATAAGTACAACGTCCGGATGCGTTTTCAGGAGTGTTGCGGGGACAGAAGTGGTTATTCTGTCATCAAGAAGTGCGGAAATGGCCTCGTGCTTGTTTTTTCCGTTTGCAAGCAACAATATCTTTTTTGATTTGAGAATCGTCACCATTCCCATTGTCAAGGCTCTTTTCGGCACATCCTCCTCTTTTTCAAAAAACCTGGAATTTGCCTGTATCGTGCTTTCGGTAAGATCAGTAATGTGTGTCAGCGCCCAAAGGCTGCTATCAGGTTCATTGAATCCGATGTGTCCGTTCTGCCCGATGCCAAGCACCTGCAGATCTATCTGACCGTTTGCGGTCAGCAAATTCTCATATTCCTGACATTCCGTCTCAGGGTCGGATACCTCACCGTTCGGGATATGAATGTTCTCCTTTGGAACGTTCACATAGTCAAACAAATTTTGGTGCATGAAATGATAATAGCTTTGATCATTTTCCCGACTTATTGGATAATATTCATCGAGGTTGAAGGTTGTAACCCCGGAGAAATCTATTTCTCCCTTTTTGTATCTGTTTATGAGCTGACGGTACATTCCAATCGGCGTTGATCCCGTAGCCAATCCAAGCGTACAACAAGGATTTGATGCTACCAGTGCCGAAATCTCGTCCGCTGCAGCCATCGACATCTCTTCATATGTTTTACAAAGTATAAGTTTCATTTTTCAGTCTCCGAGTTATAATAATCTTTCTCCGCTTTCGGCATCAAGCGCAACCGTTTCGGGGCCGTCGAGCTTCAAACAAATTTGTTTTCCGTTTTTGAGAGTTACGGTGTGGCAACCACCGTCGGGACAGTTTATCGCAACTATATCAGCTCCCGCTATGACCGCATTGGCACTACGGCAATAAATGTGAGCACCGCACAGCTTGAATATTGGTTCCATGATATTTTTTGTGATAAGCGGAAGTCCTATCCAAATGTTTTTGCCTGAAATTGCAGCTGCAATTTCACCGTTATCGTATTTTGCAAAACCACACGCAGAATTATCGTCAACCGCAAAAACAGGAGAAAAATTATCTTTTATTGTGATCACATCATTTTCCATATGCAGATCACCGCTGTCAATACCGTCAATTATAATGTTTTTAACATTTTCGGTCTTTTTAATTCTCATTTCAACTGTTTCCGAAAGATTATCGGGTGAAAGAGTCTTTCCATCGCAATATCCCGAGGCATAAAGCCAAACGGTATATGTATCCTTCAAAAGCTTTTTGCATTTTTCTCTCATTTCCGAGGGTATCATAAATGCATTTGTAAAAATTACGCACTTATAACGTGAAATATCCGCTATTTCAAGCTCTTGTAGATAAATGAGATCATATGAAACTCCGCAGCGCGCGATAGCCTCATGAATTCTATACTCATGATCCTTTATACTGGTACGGCAGAAATAGGATTTTGTATCGCTGACCACCAGCACATCTGCCGCCGCTTTATACGGTCTTATGGAAATCGCATCACCGATTTTTTTGAGTTTCTCAATCTCCGCCATCAGCTCAGGCTCTTCCCACCAGCCTCTCTTGCGGTATATTCCGCCGACTTTCGCACCGGGTCGGAATTGTGGAATGACACGATGGTCATAAAACCAAAGTCCCTGACCGCTGCAAAGAGTTTGAAGAACGTTTCTTCGCAAGATCGCAATAGTTTGAGGCAGCTGTTCCCTGTCGCAGCAGCCAAATGCATCTGCTCCCTCGGGATGCTGGTCCATTTCAGTGAGCCACAAAACGCCGCGAAGACGATTTGATTCAAGCATTCCCCTCTGCATCGGAACACCGTTTGCCTTTCGGTTCTCCATATAGCAGAACGGTCCGCAGAGGAAATTCACAAGCTCGGGATTTTCATAGAGCTTATCTACCATAAGGTGACCGGAGCTGACAGGATTACCGCCATTTGTGCCCCAATAATACCCATAGAATGCACCGGTCAGAACATCGGGCATTTTGTTCTTTATTATTCTTGCAAAATACAGTATGGCATCTGTGACCGTTGTTTGGTGGCATTCTGCCGCATCCATTATGTATCTTGATTTCTCAGGATCTCTGAAATCCCCTTCGTCCGCAGGTGCAAAAAACTCGGGGTGGAACTCGGCGTTTTCTATCGTAACATCTTGCTTGTTCCATGCCATTTGAAGCATTTCATCGCTTCCGTATTTATCCCAAAGGAAACGTTTGAAGCGTTTTTTCATAGGCTCGGAAACGTCAGTTCCCCAATAATGCCACTCCCCATTTACTCCACAGGCGATCTGTATGCCAAAAAGCGCATCTCCCTCGGGACAATTAGCTAAGGTGTCACAAAGTATGCCGAGCTTTTCTCCCGCTTCCGTCAGCCATCGTTCGGAAGCAAGGCTGACACGGATATGATCACTTTTATCATTGGCAATGAGCCTGTCCTGCTCGCCGTTATCAAGTCCGAAATAGTCTCCTTCGGGCGAACGGTATACGATGCATTCCTCGGGGTGATCTCTGAGCCACCAATATGGCGGATTCATATGCAGCCGAACCATAACCTTTATATCAGGCGCAGCCTCGAGAGCATTTGCAATTTCTGCAACAACAGGCTCCGGATCAAACGGATCCTGCTTAAACCAACCAAGATGCAGACCCGAATCAACGTTCACGATTTTAATTCCCGCTTTTCTGAAGGCTTTAATATTTCTCTGTGCCTGTGCCGTAAAGCTTGCGGCAGCAGGAAAATCGCTCAAACCGTAAAGCATGGGTGAGCTGACATTTCCGTCTATAGTCAAAGTTGGTTTATTCAATTTTTTTTCGACTTTTATAGTTGACATAAAAACCTCCTTTATGTAGCAACCAAAAATTATGACTTATAAGCGTCAATTGCGTCTCTGATAACCCAATTGTGGGCATTAAGAAGCTCTATCGCTTTTGCTTCGTCACAACCGCAAAGCTCGGTGACAATGGAAATAACACGGCGTCGAAGCTTTACATTTGACGGCTTAAGGTTTATCATAAGATTTTCATAAACCTTGCCTGTCTTTATCATAGCACAAGTGGAGATCATGTTAAGAATAAGCTTTTGAGCTGTTCCTGCTTTCATTCTTGTCGAACCCGTAACCGCCTCAGCACCCGTTTCGGCAACTATTGCAATATCGCTTTCATTTGCCAGTCTGCTTCCTTCATTTGCTGTAATGCCAATGGTCGTGCATCCGATCGAACGTGCATATGCCAGAGCATCTGCAACATAAGCAGCATTTCCTGCTGCTGATATTCCGACTATTCTGTCATTTTTTGTAATGTTATATGCCGCAAGATCTGCGATTCCGCTTTCACCGCTGTCCTCCTCGCCTTCTGCAGCTCTGAACATACAGTCCGCACCGCCTGCAATAATACCTATCACAAGTCCCGGATCCACTCCGAAGGTCGGAGGGCACTCTGCTGCATCAATAACCCCGAGTCTGCCCGATGTGCCTGCTCCCATATAAATGAGACGTCCACCAGCTTCAATTCCTTCCACCACGGCATCAACTGCCTTCTCTATTTTGGAGAGCACTCTGCCAACAACGGCGGTAGCATAGACATTTTCAGCCTGTATCATAGATAGCATTTCATAAGTTGATGCCTTATCTATATGTGTTGTATTTGGATTTCTTGATTCTGTTCCCATTATGAATTTTCACCTTTCATTTTTTCCTTTGCCGCAAGCTCTGTTGCAAGTATGATCGCTCCCTGAACAGGCGGAACACCCAAAATCTTCAGATCATATCTTTCGCAATCCGATAATTCGCTCTTCAAAATCTCCATTGTCAGCACTTCGCATGTAAGTCCACCCGCAAGCACCACGGGGATAGTATCCTCGCAAAGCTCGGATGCGGCAACCTCGATAATTTTAGCAACGCATCTCATATTTCTTCGCAATATATCAAGTGCAACCTTGTCCCCATGCGATGCGGCGGTATAGACAACACGAGAGTAATAGGATATTTCCTTTTTACCTCCGTCATAAAGTTCGCCGAGAAAAGTATTGGAATCCTTATGATCCTCAAGGATGATTTTTGAAATTTCCGTAGGCTCTCCGATTCCGTCAAGGGCTTCAAAATGAGCCGCTATTCCTTCTCTGCCTATGTTGAAGGAGCTTCCGCCATTGTCAAAAAAATAACCCCAACCCGAATAGCGCTTTTGCTCGCCGTCCTTTTGGCGGTAAATGCAAATTCCTGTGCCGAGAATTACCGAAATACCGTTGCTCTTTCCAAGCCCCGAGGATACGATATTGCAGTTATCGCTATTCACCTCAAATGCGGCAAATCCGAATTTTTGAAAAAATTCTTTAAGAGCGGGATTAAATTTTGCGGATATTGCCCCAGCAATACCTGCAAAAGCATATATTTTAGTGAACGGTATATCATTGCAAACCATTCTTATTCCATCTTCAAGCCTTTTTGTCGAAAGCTCGATTCCAATGTCAACAGGGTTGCAGTTATCGCCCCTAAATTCGTTAATTTTGTTTTGCTTTTCGTCAACAAGGGTATATACGGTTTTTGTACCTCCACCGTCAATACCGAGAAAATATATATTTTCATCAATGAAAAAGGAATCAATGCTAACAGACAAAACCCTTGCTATTTTTGCAAGAGTAACAGCATCCGGAACACCTATTCCATTTTCCCATTTGCTTATAGATTGGCAAGAAAAATTTATCTTGTCCGCAAGCTGCTTTTGCGTAAGTCCGCGGCTAAGGCGAATGTTCTTAAAATTATTCGCAAAAACTTTCATGATGTCACTCATTTAGATCACCTCACTAAAATTTTACCATTTCACTATGTATTATGTCAAGCACCGCATTGTGTATTCAAAACCAACATTTTTACCACTCGAAGTGGATTTTTCACCCTTATTGTTTCATTGGATATACACCCACAGTTTGTTTTAATCTGCCATTTGACATACGCATCTCCGACAAAATATCGGAAGAAATCGGAACCGGATCATCTGATCAAAAATATACAGCGTTTTTTTGCTCAAAAAATAGTGGCTGTCTCAAGTGCGATAAAAAGCATTTGAGACAGCCACCTTTTATGTTAAAATGTGCATTTTCACATTTATACCATTATGATTTATAAAATTTCTATTCTTCCAAATGTACTGAACCGTCATTTTCAGGGCAAGTTGTTGCAATTCTTATTTTGTCGGCATTGAAACCTTATTACTTTTCGGAAATACTATTACAAGTCGGATTGCAGTCAGAAAACAGTTTTTCTGTACAGATTGTCATATCTGAATAAAATGCTTGTGCATTGTTATATTTTGCAACCATTCCCCTTACATACGTTAAATGCTTGTAATATTCGGTAAAATGAAATCCGGAAATTTCACCCCTGCCAACTGCAAATTCATTTATCGCAGATTGCCATCTTTCGATATCTTCCTCCTCCACTGATACAAATACGTTAGGCACAAAATCCTTTGGATCTTCCCAATTATCCGTATAGAATAATCTTTTTACCCCGTGAGGCGGATAATTTGTCTTAATGGTAGGGATAACCGCAAGCCAAAGAGCTTTCTCTACATTAACAGCAGTATTATAATGGTCTCTGTGGCGTGCCTTATTCCAGTGTGTAATTACAATATCAGGCTTTATGCGACGAATGATATCACAAAGCTCCATTTGTGCTTCCCTTGTGCACGGATACTCTGTATCCGGGTAATCCAGCCATAAGCTTTCCTTAACTCCCAGCTTCTGAGCGCACCGCTGACCTTCATCGATTTTTTGCTGTTTATATGCTTGCACAGCCTCAACGGAATTGCACCCCATTTCACCTGCAGTTGTAGAAAGCAAATAAACCTCGTCACCCAGACGAACATGCTTGGCAAGTACAGCACCGCAGGTAAATTCCATATCACAAATATGGGCACCTATCGCAAGAATTTTCATTTTTCCTCCTAATCTTTCGAACAACTATATTTTTTGATTCTACGTCATTTAAAAGACATACGTAAACTCAAAAATCATCATCTCCAAGCTCGGTCATTTTACAGTATAAAAATGGTCTTTAAGCATTCAAGCCTCGTATTCATGCTTTAGGATGCCAAAGCCCCAATATATTTTTTCTCCTCGCAAAGCTCTTTCAACCACACGGCGCTGGAAATCGTTTTTCGGAACAAGATTTTCAAGGGGCTGTTTTTTAACCTTGAAGATATGCTCAAAAATCGAATGATTTTCGTTATCTGTTCCGCATATGCAGTCGAAAAGATCTGCAAACGCCGCCATATTGCTTCCATCCTTTATAATTTCACCGCGAAGAGTGGGGCATATGAACCATGTCTGGCAAACAACAGCCTTGATGGGGGAAAAATATTTTCTGAAAACACCTTGAGCCTCTTTTATTGACTTTATAACAGCATCAGTCTCAAGTTTACCTCCCTCGGGGATGTGTACCGTGATGATCCTATCACCGGGTTCAAGCTTTTTTTCGTAAACAGACAAATCAATTTTTCGTGGCTCAAGGCTTATTCTGCCACGGTTTTCAAATTCAAAAACATGGGCGGTAAGGAATTTTTCATCCTTTTCGTAAAAAGGAACGAAGCCTTCATTTGCCTGAAAACCGTCTTCACCGTATGTATAGTTGGGAAGTGCGGCAAAAATACGGTTTCCGTCCTTATCCTCGTATAATTCACCGTAATCCTTGAACCCCAAAAGCTGATAATTCAGCCTTCCCACTCTGAGCATAAACGGCTTTGCATAACCGTAGAGAAAGGGGGAAAGCCTGACAAGGCCGTATGTTTCGTGCGACATATAATTAAGGGATATCAGATACCTGTATCTATCGTAATATGACTCGATGAGCATTTCTTCGTCAAAGTCCTTGCCATGTCCCCATTTTTTGAGATTTTCGGCGGCAAGAAGAAAAATTACTGCTTTTGTTCCACCGAGAAATTTTTCTTCGGCTTCCTTTGGGACCTCAATTTTATTAAGCTGCCATATGTCACGGAAAAAATCCGCATCCGACTCGAAAAGCAAATAATAATAGTGCCAGACAAAGCGCAGAAGCTCCTCGTCTGCATAATCAAAATAACTCTCTAAAAAATCAATATTTTCTTCCGAAAGAGCCGCATCTCTTGCATTTGCAATAACGATTTCACGGCTGACAAATTGCGGATCAAAGTTTTGCATTGCATCAGCCTTGCATTTTTCAAAGCATTCTAAAATTCCCATCATAATTATCCTCCTTTGAGCGATATACGATCTGTTATAATTATAACACATAAATAAAAAAAGTCAAACACTTGCTGGTTGATATATCAGTCGAAGCATATCAACTGTAAAGTGATTGACTATTACCTCATATCATGTGTAGCGCGGACCGCTACATCCATCAAAGAAATATAAGATAAGTGTGAGTTATGTCGGCGGTTTGAAATTTAATTTCATTGCGAATGGTGAAATTCTGTGATTTAAATAACTGTTGTGTGCATGAAAGGTAACACTCCTTCTCCGTAGTCAAGCCCACAACACTTTTGTGTTGTGGGCTTGATTTTTATTTAAAATTTACAAACTAACAATAGCAATAAACGCAAAAAAATATTTAACCAAAAAGCATCTCGCTGAAAAATCGGCGAGATGTCAGACTGTCGAAAAACGCCTGTCTTCGCTCTCAATTGACGGGCGTTTTTCGACAGACTGAAGGCAACTCCGTGAAATCGGAGTTGCCCTGTATAACAAACATACATCAAGAAGTCGGATCTATAATGATGGGAATACTTTGATCTATCATTGGAGACACTTGATTCTTTCTTTTTCCATTATCGGAGGCAAGCCCTCAAAAAGGACACGAATGATATTAGGAACAGCGTATTTTGCAACAAGCTTAAAGCCTTTTTCGTTGATGTGCTGATTTGGAAATCCATGGAAGGAATCTCTGCAAAATTCAAACTCCTCCTCAAGCTTTCCGTCAAACCATTCTTCGACGTTTTGACCACGCCACGGAATGAATGAACATACTCTTGTTATCATATATGCATCATCGCATTGCTTACAAAATTCTTCCTCTGCACGCATAATATCTGCAATCTCATCACCGTTCCAATATGGCACTCTGATCATAAAAAATTTTGTAAATCCTGCTTTTTTGAGATCCGACCAAAGCTGAAAAAGAGCCTTGTAATAATAATCAAATCCCCTCATTCGGTCACTCTCGCCCTGAAGCCAAACAAAAACTCTTTCACTTGTGTCATCACCGGAAAAGCACTTTTCACTGTCGGCAAAAAAATCACGAACCTTCAGGTAAAAATATTCTTTGGCGTCGCCTTCAAGATAGTAACCGATAGGAGCACTTCCTTTTGCAATATGCGTATAAGCACACGCAAATCCGTTATCCTCAAGACCTTTTACTATATACGGCGGAAGAGACGGTGCTTTTCGGGAATTTGCCTCGCTGAAATGAGCAAAGGGAAAAACCGTCCTGCTTTTTTCGTCATCAAGATTGCTCATTGAGGGCGCAAAAAATGTGTTTTCTGAAAATGTTGCAAGGGTGCTTTTGCTATCGTCATTATAATCTTCACCATATGCAGCCTTCAGATCCTTATAAGAAAATTCACCGCAGGGGAATCCCTCCTGTCTGAACTCTCCTGTGTCAAATCCGAACCTTCTCTTTTTGTGAAGATATTCAAAGCTGTTTTTAAAATATATTTGCTCGCTCGCCTCATAAACAGGTGCACCCATCATATTTGATTGCCCTGCAAAAACAAATAACGGTCTTTTTTTATTATTCATCAAGCTCAAATACTCCTTTTTCGGTGAGCATCAGCGGATAATCCTTTATGGGAAGGTCCTCATATGTAATAAGACCGCAATTTTGTGATATCTTTTCCACCTCAAAAACCTCACCGGTATATGTGTCAATAAGTACCGGAGACTCAAGAAGATCATTTGTGAAAACGCTTGCGGTATATTCCATTTCGTGCTTTTTACCGATCTCAAGCGGGAGATAATAAGCATATATCGGGCATTCGTTTCTTTTGAATGTCATAGTCTGACAAGATATAAGCTCAAGGACAGAACCAGAATTCAGGTCTACATGCATATAATTTTTCGTCGGTGTTATGTCACCGCTGAAAATTGCAGAAAGATTCCGAATGGTTTTATATGATTCCTTTGGCGTATAAGTAAGCCCGTTAAGAATGCCATGAGCCGCAGGCTTTTTCTTTACCTTAACCGCTGTTGCATATGGCTTTTCCCACATATCCGCCATCTGAAAGAATGAGCTTAATTTGACACCGTTATATACATCAAGAAAATATCTGCGAAGCTGCCATACTGCCTGTGCTCTTTCGTCATCGCAGCCCTCTTTTATGAGCCAATGACCTTCATATGCCCAGGAAGGATAACCGCCCTCGCCCTGCCAGAGCTCAACATTTTGGAATCCGTTTTTATCAAGAATATCTCTGAGAGAAGAAACAAGTCTTGCATATCTGTATTCGGGTACTCGTGAATATACATGAAATGCAAAGAAATCAATGGTATTATGTCCGATGTTCTCAATTGTTTCCTTTACAAACTTGAACCAATATATTGCGGAAACGCAAACACCTATCTTTGCCTCGGGCTGAACAGAGCGGATGATCTCGGCTGTCATATCGACAAATTTTGCGTATTCTGCTCCGCTCGGCTTCATAGGGTGCCAAAAGCTTGGGGAATCGGGCTCGTTCCAGATCTCATAGTGGGTTATTCTGTCCCCGAAATGCTCCGCAAGCGCCTTTACATATCTTTTCCAAGTTTCAAGGCATTCTTCGCCATAGTAAAGCGGAACGCATCCAACTGCTGTGGGATTTGGAGCATCGGGCATATAGATGGGATTTCCGTATCCCACATTGAACCATGGCTTAACTCCTCGAGAGAGCAGATTGTCAACAACACTGTCAAGCCATTCAAAATCATATACTCCCTTTTCCCTCTCGCATCTTGCCCAGCCCGTTTGGCATCTGGCATATTTGACACCCGTCAATGCAAGGGGATCATAGCACCTCTCGGGCTTAAACAGCTCACGGTCAAGGCATTCAAAGCCTATGCTTACATAAGAATCTTCAATTTCCGATGATGAATATGTT
>JAFXAN010000140.1 GCA_017517035.1 Clostridia bacterium | reverse complement strand
TTTTATAAAGTTACTTTGCAAGCTACACCCTTCAGTCACGGCGAATAGTATCTATTTTTCTACGGCAAGTTATTTCGCCGTGCCAGCTCCCCTATTAAAACAGGGGAGCCTTATTTTACCGTTCAATTTCACTTGTATTTTTATTCAAACAGTAATTTGTCGGTGAGTTATAAATGGCGGTTAAGGGTTTGTCATCTGTTAATGCTAATAGATTCTTCGCTGCGCTCAGAATGACAAATTAGGACAAAATACTCCGATCCTCCACTTGTCATCCTGAGCGTAGCGAAGGATCTGGAAACGCTAAAGGATGATTTCATCACTATCTGACAGTTCGATAAATTACTGTTTACAAATGAATACTAAACAGATCGTAATTGCACATTCAACTTGCAAAATGTTTCATTTTTGCCCCCGGGAAGCGGCTTGGAGCTGCAAATTTTGCAAGTTTGCATGATTGTTAATTCAAAAATCGCAAAAAAATGAGAAAAAGCCTTGACAAACGGCGGATATGTATGTATAATAGTAAAAAACAAATTGTATACAAGAATACAATGAGGGAGGATTACTAAATTGATCGCAAAAAATTGTGCTTCGAATCTGCTTGAACAATCGCAGTATCAATATTCACTTCAGGACGTGCCAGACCCAAATCTGTATAGAGATATTTACCCCTATACAGAGATACCGAAGGTTGCCTTCAACCACCGTCATGTGCCGATAAATATGCCAAAGGATATCTGGATAACAGATACTACCTTCCGTGACGGTCAGCAGTCCCGTGCGCCTTATACGCCCGAGCAGATCTGCGATATCTATAAGATGCTCTCGCGTCTCGGAGGCCCGAACGGTCTTATCCGCCAGAGTGAATTTTTCGTTTATACAAAAAAGGATAGGGAAGCTGTTGCAAAATGTATGGATCTTGGCTATGAATTTCCCGAGATCACCACATGGATCAGAGCAAAGAAGGAGGATTTCCAGCTTGTAAAGGAGATCGGAATCAAGGAAACCGGCATTCTCGTTTCATGTTCCGACTATCATATTTTCAAAAAGCTGGGAATGACCCGTGCTCAGGCACTTTATCATTATCTCGGAGTCGTAAGACAGGCGTTTGACGCAGGCATCCGTCCTCGCTGTCATCTGGAGGATATCACAAGAGCCGATTTCTATGGCTTCGTTGTTCCTTTTGTGAATGCGCTTATGGAGCTTTCAAGAGAGGCGGGAATACCCGTCAAGATCAGAATGTGCGATACTATGGGCTATGGCGTTTCATACCCCGGCGTTGCGCTTCCCCGAAGCGTTCCGGGTATCGTTTACGGTCTGCATCATTTCTCTCATGTTCCACACGAGATGCTTGAGTGGCACGGTCATAACGATTTCTATAAGGGCGTTTCAAATGCAACCTCTGCTTGGCTTTACGGTGCATCGGGAGTAAACTGCTCTCTTCTCGGAATCGGTGAAAGAACCGGAAATATTCCACTTGAAGCAATGGTTATCGAATATGCCTCCATGCGAGGAACATTTGACGGAATGGATCCTACTGTCATCACCGAGATCGCTCATTATTTTGAGAAGGAGCTTGGCTATGATATACCTCCTATGACTCCTTTTGTCGGCAACAACTTCAATGTTACAAGAGCGGGAATCCATGCGGACGGTCTTATGAAGGACGCGGAGATATATAACATTTTCGATACGGAGAAGGTTCTTAACAGACCTGCAGAGGTATCCATTTCTAACACCAGCGGACTTGCGGGAATCGCATATTGGGTAAACAATCATTTCGGACTTAAGGGAAGCGATGCTGTTACAAAGCAGGATCAGTTTGTCATTGATATGAAGGCAAAGATAGACGCACAGTATGTTGACGGCAGAACCACCATAATGGGCGATGAGGAGCTTGAGGCTATAATACACGAGCTTGCACCGCATCTCTTTGACAAGTGAGGCGAAAAAGATGGTAATTGGCGCAGGATCGGGTTCTCTTGAGCTGAAGGTCTATGAGGCGCTGACCGAGGCGATACTCAGCGGAGAATTTAAATCGGGTGATCCGCTGACGGAGCTTGGACTTTCCGAGAAGCTTGGGGTCAGCAGAACTCCAATCAGAGCCGCACTTCACCGCCTTGACGAGGAAGGGCTTATCGAGATCTCACCAAATCGAGGAGCAGTTGTTCTTGGAGTTGATGCCGAGGATCTTATAGACATCTACCGCATAAGAATGAGACTTGAAGGACTTGCGGCTGCAATGGCGGCGGAAAAAATGACATCCGAAGATAAAAAAGCCCTTTCCGAGACGGTCGAGCTTTCCGAGTTTTATATAAGGAAGAACGATGCGGAGCATATAAAGGAGCTTGACACAGCTTTCCACCGTGAGATCTTCAAAAAAAGCGGAAGCAGAATGCTCTGCAAGATACTCACAGATCTTCATAAAAGTATAAAGAGCTATAGAAAGCTTTCTCTTTCGGGTACGGGACGCATTGAGGCATCCGTGAAGGAGCATAGAGAAATTCTCGAAGCGATTTTGCGCTCGGATGCAGAGGAAGCGGAAAGACTGACATATCTTCATGTTGAAAATGCAATGAAGAGCACAATAGAAGCTATAAATAACGGAGTGTGAAATACAAATGGGACTTACAATAGCACAAAAAATCATTAAAAACCACCTTATTTCGGGTGAAATGAAGGCGGGAAGCGAGATCGCTCTCCGCATCGACCAGACACTTACTCAGGACGCGACGGGTACAATGGCTTATCTGCAGTTTGAGGCAATGGGTACGGAGAGAGTTAAAACAGAGCTTTCCGTGGCTTATATCGACCACAATACACTGCAGGCAGGCTTTGAGAATGCAGATGACCACAGATATATTCAGACCGTAACGAAAAAGCACGGCATCAGATTCTCCCGTCCCGGCAACGGAATCTGCCATCAGGTTCATCTTGAAAGATTCGGTGTTCCCGGAAAGACACTTATAGGCTCGGACAGCCATACCCCAACAGCCGGCGGTATCGGTATGCTCGGCATGGGTGCAGGCGGACTTGATGTTGCCGTTGCAATGGGTGGCGGCGCATATTACATAACTATGCCCAAGATAATCAAGATAAATCTCACAGGCGTACTTCCTCCTTATGTTGGAGCGAAGGATATAATTCTTGAAGTCCTCAGAATGCTCGGTGTTAAGGGCGGCGTAGGCTCTGTTGTTGAATATTGCGGAGAGGGTGTTAAGACTCTTTCCGTGCCGCAGAGAGCAACTATCACAAACATGGGCGCAGAACTGGGCGCAACAAGCTCGCTCTTCCCATCCGATGAGGTAACTCGTGCGTTCCTTCGTGCAGAGGAGAGAGAAGCGGATTTCACACCTCTTGCTCCCGATGATGATGCAGTATATGATGCTGAATATACAATCGATCTTTCTTCTCTTGAGCCTCTTGCGGCTTGTCCTCACAGCCCCGACAATGTAAAGCCGGTGGCAGAGCTTGAGGGAATGAAGATAGACCAGGTTTGCATCGGTTCATGTACAAACTCATCAATGCTTGATATGCTGACGGTTGCGGCAATGCTGAAGGGCAAGACCGTTCATCCCGATGTGAGCCTTTCCATCTCCCCCGGCTCAAAGCAGGTCTATACTATGCTGGCTGAATGCGGTGCGCTCGCAGATCTCATTGCGGCAGGAGCAAGAATACTCGAATGTGCTTGCGGTCCTTGCATAGGTATGGGATTTTCACCCAAATCCGCAGGAATAAGCCTTCGTACATTTAACCGTAATTTCGAGGCAAGAAGCGGCACAGCGGATGCAGGTGTTTATCTTGTCTCTCCCGAAACTGCGGCGGCTTCGGCAATCGCTGGTGTAATGACAGACCCCAGAAAGAGCGGTGATGCTCTTGATATAAAGATCCCCGAGCACTTCAAAATAAATGACAACCTTATCGAAATGCCCGCTTCTCCCGAGGATGCAGGTGCTGTAACGGTTGAGAGAGGCCCGAATATCAAGCCTATCCCCGTTGGAAAGGCTCCTGAGGCTGATCTTGAAACAACTCTTATCCTCAAGGTTGGAGACAATATCACAACAGACCATATCATGCCAGCAGGAACAAAAATTCTTCCCTATAGATCAAATGTTCCGAAGCTCAGCGAATTCTGCTTCACTGTTTGCGATAAGGAATTTCCCGAGAGAGCAAAGAAAATGGGCGGCGGCATAATCGTCGGCGGTTCAAACTATGGTCAAGGCTCATCCCGTGAGCATGCGGCGTTGGTTCCGCTCTATCTTGGCATCAAGGCTGTTGTTGCAAAGAGCTTTGCGAGAATCCATGTTGCAAATCTCATCAATTTCGGCATAGTTCCCATGACATTTGAAAATCCCGAGGATTATGATAAGCTGAAGGAAGGCGCAAAGCTGACAATAAAGGGCTTTGCAGATGCTGTTGCAGGTGCGGATAAGCTTTATCTCGAATGCGAATGCGGCTGCAAGATACCCCTCAAACTCGATCTCACAGCAAGACAGAGAGCGATCCTTTCTGCCGGAGGTATGCTTAACTTTACAAAGAATAACGGGTGATAAAATGAGAAAATATCTTGTTGACTTTCTTGAAAGGTTTGATTATCCGGAAGAATCAAAGCAGCCGATAATGGACTGCTTCGATAAGCTCTCGATGTCGGATGAGGCGATGGCAGTAATAAAAAAACATATTGATTCTTATGCTAAAGGCGGCACGGAAGAGTATGTTGCCTGTCACGGTGAGATGGTGACAATCGCCGCAAAGCTCGGTACTCCATGGCAGACGGCAAGACTTATTCTTGATATTTTCCTTTCAAGAGTGCTTAAGGAAAAATACGATGCAAAAGGCATTGAAGAGCAGATCTGGGTAGATACGGTAAGCGAGTTCAAATATAAGATGTTTGAGTTTTACGATACAGACCATATCTGGGGCTGCCATACGGGAACATGGTGGAAATACTTCTTCGATATGAAGATATTCGGAATCGGAAGATTTCAGTATGAGATCACGGATTTCGGCTATACATATGACGATGATGAAAAGAACATCCATTTGACGCCCGATATGAAGGCTGTTTCGGTTCACATTCCGGGTGGCGGTCTGCCGCTGACAAAGGATGTGAGAGAAGCCTCATATGCGAGAGCAAAGGAGTTTTTCCGTGACTATTTCGGAGACGGTCCGTCGCTCTTTATGTGCATTTCGTGGCTTATTTATCCGGAACATGAGCATATGCTCTCTCCAAAATCCAATATCGTTGATTTTATGCACGATTTCACGGTTTTTGACAGAATAGAGCCTGAAAAATCCCATGATCTTTGGAGAATTTTCGGTGATGCTCATATTCTCCCCTATGAAATGCTGCCAAGAAACAATTCTCTGCGCCGTGCCTATGCGGAAAGGCTTTGCGAGGGCAAAAAGGTCGGCGAAGGCGTAGGTTTCTTTATTAAATAATTGCTGTTTGAAAAATACAATAACATAATAGAAAATAATAACAAAGGAAGTAATAAAAATGTCAAACAATTATAATGCGCAGCTTGAAGAAGCTTGCGCCAAATTCAGAAAAATTCTTGAGGATCAGCTCACAAGAGTTGAGGATATGAAGGCGCAGGGCGACTTTGTGGACTATGCTTCTCTCGAAACGCTCCGCATAGGCGTTTGCGGCGGCGACGGAATCGGTCCGATAATTTCAGCAGAGGCTCGCAGAGTTCTCGAATTTATGCTGGACGATATGGTAAAGGCGGGAAAGGTCGAATTTGTTGACATAAACGGTCTTACCATTGAAAACAGAATCGCAGTTGGAAAGGCTATTCCCGATGATGTTATGGCAGAGCTTAAATCCTGCCATGTTATCCTCAAGGGCCCAACAACAACACCCCAGAAGGGTAGCGGTATGCCCAATATCGAGTCTGCAAATGTTGCAATGAGAAAGGCTCTTGACCTTTTTGCAAACATCAGACCCGTTAAAGTTCCCGAGGAGGGAATCAACTGGACTATCTTCCGTGAAAATACCGAGGGCGGTTATGCGGTCGGTTCAAGCGGATTTAATGTTACAGATGATCTCGCCGTTGACTTTGTCGTAACAACAAAGCAAGGCTCTGACAGAATCGCGCGTCTGGCATATGACTATGCGAGAAAGAACGGTCTTGACCGTGTTTCTCTTGTCACAAAGGCGAATGTTATCAAGACTACAGACGGTAACTTCCTTGAGGACTGCCATAAGGTCGGAGACCTTTACCCCGAGATAACCACCGACGAATGGTATGCTGATATCATGACCGCAAAGCTGGTTGACCAGAAGAGAAGACGCGACTTTAAGGTTCTTCTGCTTCCCAACCTTTATGGGGACATTATTTCCGACGAGGCTGCTGAGTTCCAGGGCGGTGTCGGTACTGCGGGATGCGCAAATATCGGAAAGAAGTATGCTATGTTTGAGGCTATTCACGGCTCTGCACCCAGAATGATCAATGAGGGCAGAGGAGAATATGCAGACCCCTGCTCAATGCTCCGTGCCTGCGTAATGCTCCTTTCACATATCGGACTCCAGGATAGAGCGGATAAGCTTGAAAAGGCACTCGACTTCTGTATGTTCGAGGATAAGAAGCTGACTATCACAGGTCGTCCCGGCGGCGCAAAATGCTCCGAATTTGGCGACTATGTAATGGAAACACTGAAGAATCTTTAAAATAAACAACGAGGCTGATTTTCTGCACGAAAATCAACCTCATTTTTTATAAACAGCAATTTGTCGCTGCGATGAAAAAACGCAAATCTGTAGGGGACGGCGACCTCGACGTCCCATTTTTCATTTAAAATTCACGGTTATTTCATGTCTTTTTAGGGACGTCGTGGTCGCCGTCCCCTACAAAAAACATCTCCGACAGTTCGACAAATTACTGTTTACAGCAAACATTCAAAAAGTTTTACAGTAAATAATCATTCAAAAAACAGAGCCAAAAGCTAAAAAATAAGCTTTTGGCTCTTTGTTTTATATATTAGTGCTGGTTCATATAAGTTTCTGCGAATGAACGTGCTGCTTTATAAAGCTTTACTTGTTTGATCGTACCTAAAATACTCATAACAGTAGGAACATAACAAAGAATGACTCCGAAGCCTATACCGATTATTTTGCCTATCCAAGCCCCATTTGAATATTCGATATCGAGGGTATCGTTATCATATGATAGTTTTGTTGTAAGTGACTGCTGTCCTCCAAAAAAGAAATTAGCTCCATCCATATTTTTTTCCGCATCTAAAATATAGGAGTTTTCTTTTTTAACCACTTTGGTTTCAAAGCCCATCGACTTATACATTGAAGTCAATTGTTCAATAAGATTATCAAGATCAAGGTCTTTAATGTTAAATGTTTGCTCTTTAAAAAAGAATTCATCAATAAATGTTAATGCCATTTTAGTATCTCCAATCAGTAAAAAAATATTTTTTTGATCCAAATTATGATCAATAACAATCCGGTGAATACTGTTATATAAATTTCATAGCGGTCTTTAATTTTTAGTCTGTAAAATTCATAGTAATACACCACTATATAGTATAGAGTTTCAATTCCAAGAAGTGCAAACAAAGGATGATAGTTGAAAGCACTTATAAAATCCCCCTTTAATGCACAAAGAAAAGCTCTTGTTATGCCACAAGCCGGGCAATCTGTTTGTGTTAGTATTCTAAACGGGCATTTATATATGAATGCGAAAAAACAACCCGTAAGGCACAGTAGAAGGCTCTTTCTTATGAGTTTAATCAACCTTATTCAGAGAGTATGCAATTCCGCCGAAATCAAGGTTTAATGTGTCATTTTTAATAGTGAACTCGATTTTGCTTTCAACGCCGCCTACAGAATATGTTATAGTGTTGTCCTTAACCTTATAATCTGCCTCAACTGTGGTGACGCCCATTGTGCTGATGGTCATTTTACCGTCCTTTGTAAATTCCATTGCAAATGATTCGATGCCTCCTGCTGTAACTGCCCATTTACCTGTAAGCTTGTCTGCTGCACCGCAAGATGCCATAAGAAGTGATACGATCATCAGAGTAGCAATAAAAATTGATAGAGTTTTTTTCATAAGTGATAATTCCTTTCAAAATTTAGTAAATAAAATGACAATAGTAGAATATAATACCTATTGTTTTTATACTCGGGTGTTGAACAGTATTCACCAAAAATTATTATAACATATATTATAATTATTGTCAAGGATTTTTCTATTTTTTTTGACAAAAAAGGAGATAATTATATGTTTAAAATCAAAGCCATTGACGGAAAAAACAATTTAACGGGGGAAAAGATCGCAGAAATAAGAAAATCACAAAAGATTTCGCAAAGGAAATTAGCTATCAAAATACAGTTGATGGGATATGATGTAGATCATTATTTTATCCGCAGAGTGGAAAATGGCGAAAGATTTGTGACAGATATTGATCTTGTGATTTTTTCACGGGTATTCAGTGTACCGATAGAAACTTTTTTTGAGAAAACAGAGGAAAAGATTTGATGCGGCGGCGCAAAATGCTCCGAATTTGGCGACTATGTAATGGAAACACTTAAGAATCTTTAAAATAAGAAACGAGGCTGATTTTCTGAACGAAAATCAGCCTCGTTTTTTATAAACAGTAATTTGTCGGTACGATGAAAAAACGCAAATCTGTAGGGGACGGCGACCTCGACGTCCCATTTTTCATTTAAAATTCACGGTTATTTCATGTCTTTTTAGGGACGTCGTGGTCGCCGTCCCCTACAAAAAACATCTCCGACTGTTCGACAAATTACTGTTTGAAAAATAAATTGATAAATTAAATCAAGCTTTATCTTTCAATGAAACTACGCTGTTCTGTAAATATTTACAACAAGCAAAAGCCAAGGTCAGCGACCTTGGCTTTTTGCTTTATTTCTCAAATCCCTGCAAGAATCCATCAGAATCTGCCGAGCAAATGTCACCGCCCACGACCTTATTTCTATAAACAAGTATATTGGCAAGCACCTTTCCCTCATAGCCATCGTAATTTGTCACCTCATATGTATAACGGGTGAGCTTTTTCTTCTTATATTTACCAAGATCAAGTCCCTGGCTCTTTTGTATCTCATTATAAGGCGCAAATACTTTGTCAAATTCTGCGGGGATGATGACCTCCTTGATCTCAAGGGGCTTCTCGCCTACCTCCCAGCCGAACTGGGCAAGAAATTTCACAATATCTTCATTACTTTTTATCTTTCCATAGGAAATGCTCACGGTTTTGCCTTTGGCATCGTTTTCTTTAGCAGAAACCGCAATGTCGGGTGTACCCGACGGTAAAAATGCTATGAGAGTTATAAGCGCCACAAGTGCCAGCGACAAAACTCCAAAAAATTTGAGGGTGTTCGCCTTCAGCGAATAAACAAACATAATTTTTCCTCCCGATATCTACGAAATGTGTTTATTCAATTATATTTACCAAACGAAAAATTTATGCTTTCACATAAGGATTTTTACTTAAAAACCACTTGAAAATCAATTTTTTTCGATCGATTTTTCTCGTTTTTTGTCATTTATGACAAATGTGGAAAATTTACATTGAAGAACCCGATTTTCCGCTTGATTGTGGAAAACTCTGTTGAAACTGTGTAAAACTCAATATTTTCAAGCATAAAAAATGATGAACTCATAGGATCGCCTGTGGAAAACTTTATTTTGAGCCTTTAATACTTTTTTTGAAAAAAACAAAATTTGGGCGTTTTGCACAATTATCATTTTCAAAAGAAAAAAACAGCCACCTAAAAATGGTGACTGTTTTCTTTTTATCCAAAGACTTCTGCAAAGGGAATTATCTTCAAAATATCCGGATCGACCTTATCTCTGCCGTAAGCATCAAAAAATCTTTCGGTATATTTTGATGTTTTCAGATTGAAAAAGAGTGTCCATGCTCCCCAGAAAAGGTCGATGTGCCGGTCGCCCATTCCGCCGTTTCCAAGGTCGATAAAACCGCTGAAGCGCCAATCATCAAAAATTATATTTGGCAAGCAGTAATCACCGTGGATAAGAGTATCATTCTTTAGATACTTTGCGTTTTCACTGAAAAAACGCCATGATGCATCGGCATTTTTAAATTCCATCCCGGGGAAAATGCTTGTGTCAAAAAGTCCTTTTTTGTATCCATGCTCGGCTAAAGCGATATAATCTGCGGTTCTGTTCGGTATCGGGCATCCCTCTCCGCTTGTTTCATGAAGAGTGCGAAGTGCCAAAGCAAAAGCATCGCAAAGCCTTTCGGGATCGTCAAGGTACATTTTCGCCGTTCCGTCCTCTCCCATCACTCTCTCGCTCAAAAACCAATCCTCTTTGAGTGAAATATATCTGATGACATTTGCAGATAGCCCCTTCGAGTGAAAAAATTCCGCCATTGCAGCTTCCTTCTCCATCGACCATTTTGGTGCTTTTTTCAAAAAATATCCGTTATCCTTATCAATATAATATACCCTCGCTTCGGGCGAACAACTGCTGTCATAAATATCAGCTCCCGAAAGATAAGGATGAAAAATTTCGGGGATCTCATCAATAATTATCGAAATTGGTTTTCTTTCCATAAAAAAATCAAGCCTTTCATAACCCCAAAGGGGATGATGATATGCCAAGCCTGCGGCTTGGATAAAAAAATCCGATGCAATCGCATCGGATTTTTTGGTGCCGGTGGCGGGGGTCGAACCCGCACCCTGTCGCCAGGACCGGATTTTGAGTCCGGCACGTCTGCCAATTCCATCACACCGGCGTATGTAAGATTATAACACTTTTTTTCCCTAAAGTCAAGAGGTATGCACAAATTATCTTCAAAACACATATAGATAGTATATAATAATTGATGGAGGAAAACAGGTGAAGGGATATTTTACGGGAAAGCTTATGGTTCGAGTGACTCTTAACGGCTGCGGACTTCCGCTTGATGACGCTTCGGTCTACATCAAAGGTAATAAAACCCCTTTTTATACCCTTGAAAATGGGTTCACGGAAGAGATAAATATTTTCTCCGCATCCGAAAAGGGAATCAGGCATAATGTGGATATTCTTGCGGAATGCGACGGATTTGTTTCACTTCATTGTAAAAATGTTCCCATAAGAAGCGGTTATCTTACCGTTTGGAATATGCCGCTGACAAAAGTCAAAAATTTTGAAAAAACGAGAAAAACGCATGATAAATCAAAATAATCGTCCATAATCGTCTCTCAATGTTTCGGTTTGACTTTCTTTGACTTTGACTTTCTTTGACTTTTGCTGTATACTATAGTCACAAAGGTCAAAGAAGGTCAAAGAAAGGATGGCATAAAAATGTTAGCAGATAGTATTGCAAAGCTTATAGAGGAGATGCTTGACGAGGGTGGCGGATCCCTTGAACTTAAGAGAAACGAAATGGCAACCAGGCTTGGATGCGTTCCAAGTCAAATCAGCTATGTTATAACCTCACGCTTCACCCCCGAGCGAGGCTACATAATCGAAAGCCGCAGAGGAGGAGGCGGATGTATCCGCATCGTCCGAAAGCAGATGCACGGAAGCGAATACCTGATGCATTTTTTCTATGCGATAGGTGATGACATTGAGGAAAAGGAAGCCATCGCATATCTTCAGAATCTTCTGGGCAATTCTCTCATAAACAAGCGAGAATACTCGATGATATGCGCTTCCATATCCAATGCGGCACTCTCGGAAATACCGATTCAGGTGAGAGGAAGAATAAGAGCGGACATATTCAGGCATATAATCTTATCAATGATGGGCTAAAATATAAATAACGAAAGGATGAAATGAAAAAATGTTGTGCGAAAAATGTAAAAAAAATAATGCTTCCTTCTTTTTTGAAGAAAACATCAACGGAAAAAAACGCAGTCTTGCGCTTTGCAGTGAATGCGCAGAGGAAATGAAGAAAAACGGCGAGCTTAATGTTGGCACTTCATTTTTTGACTCCGCATTTATCCCGTCTTCATTCCATAATGATATTTTCGGAGGACTTTTCTCGGATACGAATATGCTTCCGAAAAGCTCGGGACAAAAAAGCTGTCCCGTTTGCGGCTATACATTTGCGGAATTTCGCAGAGTTGGCAAGGCAGGCTGCAGTGAGTGCTATAAGACCTTTGCCGAAGAGCTTGCTCAAAGCATAAGAAGTATTCACGGAAATGCAAAGCACATTGGCAGAGCACCTGCCAAGGCAAAAGCCAAAAACAAGAAGGAAAACGAACTCAAGGCCCTTAGAAAAGAGCTTAAAGCTGCAATTTCGGATGAAAACTTCGAGCAGGCGGCGATCCTTCGTGACAGGATAAAAGAAATCGAAGGAAATATGTGAGAGGAGGCACAAAAATGGCTTGGTACAACGAAATAGGAAATGAATTTGACACAGTCTTAAGCTCCAGAATACGGTTTGCAAGAAATCTTCGGGCTTACCCCTTTGAAGGCAAGCTCACTCCCGATGGAGCAAAGGAGATCATTGAGAAGGTCGATTCGGCTTTTAAAGGTCAGGGCTTTAAAAGACATGATTTTTCGGGCGGCTTTACGACCGATGCAGCTTCACTTGTTGAAAAGCATTATATAAGCCGTGAATTTGCCGCAAAAAAATCCCCTCATTCGCTTCTCATAAACGAAAGCACAAGCGCATCTGTCATGATATGCGAGGAGGATCACATAAGACTTCAGACCATACTCCCCGGTCTTGCACTGAATGAAGCATACGATATTGCAACAAAATATGATGACATAATAGATTCTTCCCTTGACATTGCATATGACGAGGAGCTTGGTTATCTCACCCACTGCCCTACAAATCTCGGCACCGGAATGCGGGCATCTGTTATGATGTTTCTTCCCGCCCTCACCATGAGCGGCAGGATCTCCTCAATTGCCTCACAGCTATCAAAAATCGGTCTTACCATGCGAGGAATGTATGGTGAAGGCTCGGAGGGCAAGGGCGGAATCTATCAGATCTCAAATCAGATAACTCTCGGCATAACCGAGGAGGATACAATTAAAAAGCTTTATGACATTATCGGTCAGATAAACGAACAGGAAAGAAAGCTGCGGTCATCAATAAAGGGCGAAAATCTCGAAAGACTGCGCGATACTGTGCTTCGCAGTGAGGGCATTCTCAAATACGCACATATGCTGTCCTCGGGAGAATTTATCGAGCATTTTTCAAATATCCGTCTCGGAATCGCTCTCGGTATCATCACCGATATAAGCTATGTGACGCTGGGCAAGCTATTTATTGAAACTATGCCGGCAACTCTCACGCTCTCGGAAAAAAATGCTCCGGGGACAGATTCGGAGAGAGACCGTGCGAGAGCTGCGCTTTGTCATAGCACGCTCGGAAAATAAATCGAAAGGAAGGTAGATTCTTTGAACCGTTTTACACAAAAAGCACAAAATTCACTAAACCGTGCCCTCTCTCTTGCAAGAGAGCTGGGACACACATATATTGGCTCGGAGCATCTTCTTTTTGCTCTGAGCAATGAAAAAGACAGCGCTTCCGCAAATCTTCTTTCAAAATTCGGAGTTGCAGATGAGGATATAAAAAACGCCATCATCGAAATGACGGGTACGGGAAGCGGCTCTGTCGGCTCTGTTGACATGACACCGAGAACGAAACGAATAATCGAAGCCTCCGCATATGAATCCATGAAGAGAGGTCAGGGATATATCGGTACAGAGCATCTTCTTCTGGCAATTCTCGGGGAGAGAGACTGCGTTGCTGTGAAGCTGCTTATAAATCTCGGTGCAGGCATCGAAGAGTTACGGAACAGCATCATTGAATTCCTCGGAGAAATGAACGCTCAAAGCTCCTACGGTGAGAGCGACATTTCATCAAAGGATATCCGCCGCCAAAAGGACGGGGCAAGATCACAGATAAGCGGTGCTCCTACCCTTTCAAGCTATGGCAGAGATCTTACCGCACTTGCAAAAGAGGGCAAGATCGACCCGATCATCGGCAGAGACAAGGAAACCGAAAGAGTTATTCAGATCCTTTCAAGAAGAACAAAGAATAATCCCTGCCTTATAGGTGAGCCGGGTGTAGGAAAAACGGCAGTTGTCGAGGGACTTGCACAGAGGATCGTTGAAGGAAATGTCCCCGAAACTCTGAAAGGAAAGACCATTGTTTCACTTGATATCCCCTCGATGATCGCAGGCGCAAAATACCGCGGCGAATTTGAGGAAAGGCTTAAAGGCGTTATGAGCGAGGTTGCGAAAAATCCCTCTATCATCCTCTTTATCGACGAGATACACACAATAATCGGTGCGGGAGCGGCAGAGGGCGCAGTTGACGCCGCAAACATCATAAAGCCGGCTCTTGCAAGAGGTGAAATGCAGCTTGTGGGTGCAACCACAATTTCGGAATACAGGGGTCATATAGAAAAGGATGCGGCACTTGAGAGAAGATTCCAATCGGTGATGGTAAATGAGCCAACTCCCGAGGAATCTATACTGATCCTCAAAGGACTTCGTGACAAATATGAGGCTCATCACAAACTGAAAATCACCGATGAAGCAATCGAGGCGGCAGTTACGCTTTCAAAAAGATATATTCCCGACCGTTTTCTCCCCGATAAGGCTATCGACCTTATTGACGAGGCGGCATCGAGAATAAGAATAAACGCCTTCACATCTCCCCCCGATCTTAAGGCGCTTGAGGAAAAGCTTAAATCTCTCACAAAGGAAAAGGAAGAAGCCATCAGCTCACAGGATTTTGAAAGAGCTGCAAGGCTCCGTGATGAGGAAAAGTCTCTCCGTGAGGAATATGAAAAAATGCGCTCGGACTGGCAAAAAAACAATGATACCGGCGGTCATGCAGTAAGTGAGGGCGACATTGCCGATATCGTTACTCAGTGGACAGGTATTCCCGTCAGCCGTCTCATGGAGGAGGAAAGCGAAAAGCTCATAAAGCTTGAGGAGATCCTCAAAAGCAAGGTCATAGGTCAGGATCGAGCGATCGAGTCGATTTCAAGAGCTATAAGACGAGGCAGGATTGGTCTGAAAAATCCCAACCGTCCCATCGGATCATTTATCTTCATCGGTCCTACGGGCGTAGGCAAAACAGAGCTGACAAAAGCTCTTGCGGATGTTATGTTCGGTGATCCCGGTGCAATGGTGCGCCTTGATATGTCCGAATATATGGAAAAGCACAGCGTTTCAAAGCTCATCGGATCGCCTCCCGGTTATGTCGGCTTTGAGGAGGGCGGACAGCTTACCGAAAAAATACGCAGAAAGCCGTATTCCGTGGTACTTTTTGATGAGATCGAAAAGGCACATCCCGATGTTTTCAACATTATGCTCCAAGTGCTTGAGGATGGAATACTCACAGATTCACAGGGCAGAAGAGTTGATTTCAAGAACACCATCATCATAATGACCTCAAATGCAGGTGCTTCCGCAGCAGAAAAGTCAAGAACGCAGCTTGGATTTGTCACAAGTGATGCAGGCGATGATGAGAAAAAGCAGCAGGACGAGAGAATTATGAATGCTCTGAAAGCAACATTCCGTCCCGAATTTCTCAACAGAGTTGATGACATCATTATTTTCAGCAAGCTTTCCCATGAAAATATTTGTTCAATTGCCGCTCTCATGCTCGGTGAAGTTGCAAAACGCATAAAGGACATGGGGATTGAAATTGAATTTGACGATAGCGTAAAGGAGCTTGTTGCAAAGGAGGGCTTTGATCCTGTTTACGGTGCAAGACCGTTGCGCCGTGCGATCGTTCGCATGATCGAAGATGCTTTTTCAAGTGAAATGCTGGAGGGCAAGATCAAGCCCGGCGATAAGATCAGTGCTAAAGCCGATGATGGCAAAGTTATTTTTTCAAAAATCTGATTCTGCGATTTTTAAATTACTGCTTGAATTTGATATTTAAAAAATCGGGGCAGAGCCGAAATTTCGGCTCTGCCCTATCTTTATGAATCATCTCTTTTTATACTCGGTATTGAACATTTTCTTGACCTCAGAGAGGTTAAGCACTGATTTATCGTTGAGAAGCAGCTCCGTTTCACCCATATTCAGAAGTGAGCAATTTCCGCCCCAGTTAAGAATATATACGGGGCTCATTCCGTCACCGATCATGCGCTTGACGATATCAAGCTGATCACGGCAGCTGAAGCGCTTGCTCTGATCCTCTCCCGCAGGTGCAAGCAGATCTCCGCCGGGGCCAAACTCTGTGAGAGCCGCCATTTTTCCGGTTTCGTCAACAAGATTCAGATATGATCTTCCCGAACCGTCAACCTCATATTGCCCCGCCGTATACCAGTCAACGCCTGCGATATCACAATATTCATCGCCCGGATAGCAATATGTGGTGGCAACGGGAGATGCAGCATTTGTCACATTGGGACTATATGCCCAAACAAGATTCTTCAGACCCTTTTCGACCGTGAAATAATTATAGACATATCTCCAAAGAGCAATAACTCTCTTCTGATCAATGGCTCTTGTAACACTTGTACCGTTTTCCTCAAAAGTCTGAACAGCGCACCACCAGAACCAATCTCCGTTGTTCTCATGAAGAGGTCGCCAAACAACGGGATATCCGTCCTTATCAAATTCATAAAGAACATTATATGCCTGGTCAAGTATCTTGTTGAAGGTTGTATTAAGCTCTGTTCCCTTCTCGATAAGCTCATCCCATTTTTCCTCACTGCCAAGCTCTCCTCGGCAAGGATCGTCTCCCGGATAATTCCCCGTGGGATTATTCATATGATAGCTGAATGAAATTATTCCTCCCTGACGAATAAATTCCTTACTCTCTTCGATTATATCAAGAGATTTTGCGCTGAGAGGAGCGGAATAATGCTGGATATCAAAGGAAACAAAAGCAACATCATTTCCTGTTGCCGCACGAAGCTCGTCAAGAAGATTCGGTATTCCCTTGACCTCATATCCAAGGTGCTGACCTTGAATATACCTTGATTCATCACGGGAAACCTTTTTCAGAACAGCAAGAAGCTCATCCTTTGTATATACATAATTTTCAACAGCTCCAAGATCAAGTGAAGCCTTAACAAAAGCCTGCTCATCGGAATTAAGCTCTGCGTTTTTGCCATATTCTGCAGCAACCGACGCAAGACTGTATTTTTCTGTATCTGTATAATATGTATATGTCTTATCCTCGTTCTCGGAATAGAGTGTTACATAGCCTCTGAAGAAAATATTCTGCTCAGCTCGCTCAACCGATATCTTTCCGCCATCCTCAAAGCCTACTGCTGTATGAGCAAAGCTCACAGAACCGTTTCCGGAATCCTCAAGAAGAGATGCATAATATTCACCCTTGAGATATACGATATTCTTAAAAATATTATCCGTCTCCTCAACAAGTGTATGATCAAAGCCGTCCTGCATTCTTGCAATCGAGCCAATCTCTATAACCTTGAAGCCGCTATCTGCCGCAATAGCATTTATATCGGCATTATAGATCATTCTTATGCCCTGATATGAAGCTGTTCTTGCCTCAACAGAGGATATCTCAATAACCTTTTTTCCGTAAAGTGAAGCATTCTCATAGGCATATCTGCTTCCGTAGGGCTTCGTCATTGCCTCATCGGTATAGAGCGCAACGCAAGCACCTTCAATATTTGTCAGGGTAATTTCAGTTCCGTATTTGTATGTGATCGAATGCTTTTTTCCGTCAACAGTTATATCAAGAGTAACGGGAGTTGCATCAACAACATTATATCTGCCAAGCTCGTTCAGATAGTTATATGTCTCGGAAGCCCTCGGAACACATACAGTTGCGTTCTTGTTGAAGTTCTCGCTTCCCTCAACTTTCGTAACCTCTGAAAGTATTATTTCATTAAGCTTTGTGTCATTAAGTGACCCAACGCTTCGGACGATACGAACATTTGAAAGGTCAGCTCTGCCCTTTACTGGGATATTATTGCCAACATAAACGCTCTCAAGATTCTTGCAACCGCTGAAAGCACCGCCGTCAATCTCGGCAACATTTGAATTTATCCTGATATCTCTGAGAGAGGGATGATCCTTGAAGGCATTTGTGGTGATCTTGGTAAAATATCCATCGAGAACTATGTGCTCGATCCGGTTCATATAAGGCTTCCATGAATCACTTTGAGATACCGCACCCGTTTCATTATATTCGGTTCTGGAGTTTGACTGAATATAAAGCGTTCTTTCACTGTCAACAAATGTCCATGTATTGTTTACATAGGTGGAATTCATGATCCCCTTTCCATCGGCAAAAACAGAAACCGCAGCCGCAAGACAAATGAAAGTGACCGTAAGCAAAAATGTCATAAAAATTATCGTGTTCCTTTTCATAAAACGAGTTCCTTTCGTTGCTTTATATTTTCATTATACCATATTTCATATTTTTTTCAATAGATCATATCCAAAAAAATCCGGATAATTGTTATTTTGCGCAGCAAATCCGTCATTATTTATATTATTTTTTAAAAAATAATATGTTCTTTAAAACATACATAGTTATTCGATAAATCCCGTTTGAAAAAACAATTAAAAGGTGCCGTCTCTTTGTGAGACAGCACCTTTTTGCTGAAGTAAAATTTTATTTACTGAGCACTTGAAAAAACAGCGGTAACTCCCGATATTTCATTAAGGTCTATAAGAATGGAGGAAGAAGTGCCTATCTGTTCTCCGTTTTGGTTCTTCCATTCGATAAATTCATATCCCTTTGCCTCTTTCGCTGTGAGCTTGATTTTTGTGGGGAGATATTCCGAAGCATACCTGCCTCCGGAAAGCGGCAGAGAATAATCATAGAGAAGTATCTCGGCATCATCACAGCCCTGCACTCTCACTGAAAACTCCAAGGTCTTATTCTCAATCTCGAAAAGCTCGCAGGTATATTTCAGCAGATATTCCGTTCGATGCTCCCAGAAGGTTCTTATGACATCAAGCTCCTTTGCATAGTCTGATGTCGTGTTATATCTGAGACGATTCATCTTCATCTGCTCATTATAATTTTTCTCAAAATATTCAAGATATTCCTCGATTTTTGCCTTATCATAATCATTCACCAAAATGTCCATAAGCGTTGTTACAAAATGATTCTTAAAATCCTCATTCTTATAGACATACGGGAAGATTATTCCGTTTTTTATCAGCTTGTGGGTATATGTATTGGTGTCATAATCCTCATTGCCGTCCCTGCCGTAAAGAAGCATTGTTCGCTCGGTATCGTAAACTGCCCATCTCCACCTTCCGTCGGCATAAGGATTTTCCGGATCGACCGTTTTCGTGCGCCAAAGCTCGGTGTTGTTGCCGGGCCAGTCAGCATTGCTTGCGATAACATTAAAGGCAACATAGTCAATATAGCTTTGCATATCTATCATCGTGCAGAGCTTTTCATAGTTTTCGGGAAGAGTCAGATCGTTGTTCTTGCAAAAATCCTTCAGCTCCTTATAATATTTATAATCTCCCGAATATTTGCTCTCGCCTTCCTCTCCGATGTCCAGATTCCATGCTTTGATGGCAACGATATCATCCTTGTTCACCTTATAATGCTCGGCAAAATAGTCCGCATCGTATCTCTCCATCATCATGTAGAAGCCCCAATATTCGCCGTTGAGGAACATGACGCAGGGCTGCCACTGTGCCGTTGCAACATCTCTGTGTGCGATGAGACTTTGATTCAAAACATCACGGATCTTGGTCTTTGCAAAATCGTTTGCGCCCGTTCTCATAAGAAATGTGTCATAATATTCCACGCCCTCAAACATGGGATAATCAAAGCTGCTCTTGCCATATTCGCTTCTGGCATAGAATTTGAAGCTCTTTTGCTGGCTGGATTGAGAGGTATTGCCCGACATTCTGATGCCGACATCCTGATAGAATCCAAAATTATGCTGCGCATCAAAATATTCAATGGAAGCAGGTCTTTCGCTCTCGATACCCGTGAGAAAATAGTTGGCAGGTCTTGCCCATGTTGCCTTTTCGGGGTCAAAATCCGGACCGTTCATATATTCATCATAGGTCTTGCCCAGAACATAAATACCCTTTTCATAATCGAAAAGATTTTCCCCATCGGTAAAGACCGAAAGGATCGGCATATTCTGATAAAGCTCCTGCTGCATCATTCTCGTTATGAAAAACGTTCCGCCGACCGTTTTGCTCGCATTTCCCTCGCTGTCATATGCTATGGCACGGATCACATTTGCCTTATCCTGATTGTTTTTGGTTATAAAATTGCTTACCGTATTGCCGCCTATGGCAGAAAAAACATTCGGCTTTTCGGTTGCATCCTCAAGGTATATCGGACCGCTATAGGGCGTTGAGAGGAGAGACGGAGTCGAACCGTCGGTGGTGTAATAAACGGTATATCCCTCGGGAATGCTGATATTCAGCTCAATGGGGGTGCTGTAAAATCCGCTGACATGGGAAAAAGATGGGGCAGGCACCTTGATAATTGCCGTTGCAGTGTTGTTTGTTGCAAGGGGAGTTGGAGTCAGATAATTCAGAGTGCTTCCTCCGTCATTTGTTCTGCCGTAAGTCTCATCTCCTTCAAGAGCAGGAACCGTGACCTCATCTCGGAGACCGTCCGGTGAGGTCAATATAAGCTCCTCACCCTCGGATGAAAGCTTGAAAGGCAGTGAAATCACTCCGTTTTTATATCCCACATTTCCCGTTGCCATCAAAATAGCATAGGAATCCGCCTCGATAAGGTAATTTGAGAAAACATACTTTCTCGGATTATCGGGATCGTCCGAGATCGTATATCCCGCAAGATTCACAGCTCTATCCGATGAATTATAAAGCTCGATCCAGTCGGGAGTATCTCCATCATTGTCATTGAAGCTTCCCTTGTTTGAGGAGCAAACCTCATTTATGGTGACAAAAAGCTCAACCGGAACAACGATCTCAACCGGCTCTGATTTTTCGGTGGTCTGAGCCTCGGTTTCGGTTTCTTTTTCCGTTTCCGTCTCTGTTTCCGTTTCACTTTCGGGCGCTGTAGTCTCATTTGAAGCTTCTGATGTTATAGCTTCGCTTTCTGTTTCACTCGGCTTTGCCGTCTCTCCGCAGGAGCAAAGAAGGCAGATCAAAGCCAAAGCCAATATAAATAATCTTTTCATATGTGATCTCCGTTCCGAGTTGTTTTCATGCCTATTTTAACATATTTTTCCGCAAAATACAAGAACTTATATGCTTATCTTTACAAATAATGTGAATTTTTTCTTTTTTTAGGCAAAATCCATTGACTTTTTTTGATGAATATTTTATAATAATCTCAAGTAAAACGGTACTTGCCGTGCAGCCCCGAGGCTGCGGAAAGGAGCATATTATGGCAGATATGAATGCGTTTATGACAAACCAGGAAAAAAAGGAAATTGACGCAACGAAAAAGCTTAGAATCGGTATCATAGGAACAGGCGGAATCGCTCATTCTCATATGAGAACCTATCTGGCTCAGCCCGATGTTGAGGTCGTTGCAGGCTGTGACCTCGTTCCGGGAAAAGCAAAAGCTTTTTTTGAGGAATTTGGCGTTGAAGGCAAAACCGATTATAAGGATCACAGCGAAATGATCGCAGACAAGTCCCTTAAGCTTGATGCGGTAAGCATTTGTACATATAACCGCCAGCACGCAAACTGCGCAATTGAAGCGATGAGAGCAGGCATCCATGTCCTTCTCGAAAAGCCCTTCACGGTTACAGTTGAGGAGGCGGCAGAGGTCATAAAGGTCGAGAAGGAAACAGGAATGGTTCTTTCTGTTGGCTTCCAGCCCCGATTTGATAACAATATGAGAATGATCAAGAAGATATGCGAGAGCGGAGAGCTGGGTCAGATCTATTATATCCAGACAGGAGGCGGCCGTCGCCGCGGAATCCCCGCAGGTGCAACAAAGACCACATTCATCGAGGATGAAACAGCGGGTATCGGAGCACTTGGCGATATCGGATGCTATTCACTTGATATGGTTCTCAATGCCATCGGTTATCCGAAGCCCCTTACCGTTACAGGCTATAAATCCGCATTTTTCGGAACAGACCCAAATTATGTAAGATATGTAAATGAAAATGCTCCCTGGGTTGCAGAAAAATTCGGAGTTGACGATTTTGCAGCAGCATTTGTTCGTCTTGAGGGAGGAATCATTCTTGACTTCCGTATTGCTTGGGCTATGAACATCAATACCCCAGGTGACACGATCATCCTCGGAACAAAGGGCGGTCTCAGAATCCCCTCAACCGACTGCTGGAATGGCTCTGTTGGCGGTCCCATGACCGTTTATCACGAGGTTTCGGGCGAGCAGGTTGAAACACAGATCCCGATTCTTAAAACTCCCGATGGACTCTGGCATGGAAAAATACGCTCCTTCCTTGATGCTATCAAGGAGGGCAAGCCCTCTCCCATTCCCTCATGGCAGATCCTCTATAACCAAGCCATCATCGACGGTATTGCAAAATCCAGCGATGCAGGCAAGGAGATCGAGGTCGTTATTCCCGAGGTTTAATTTTAATAAAAAACAGAAAGAGCTGTCTCGCAAGACAGCTCTTTCTGTTTTTTATTGATTTTTAAACAGTAATTTGTCGGTGAGTGAAAACGAAATTTGTAGGGGCGATCATTGATCGCCCGAAAAAACAAACGGCGTAAAATAACGATATTTTGAGCTGTTTATGAGACGGGCGATCAATGATCGCCCCTACGGATTACGGC
>JAFXAN010000139.1 GCA_017517035.1 Clostridia bacterium | reverse complement strand
TGTTTATCTGTGTTTCTACATGGAATTTATGAGAATTCTATGTAGAAAACTTGTCATCAATCTCCTCACAAGTCATCCTGAACGAAGTGAAGGATCTATGAACGCTAAAGGATGATAAACCCATAGCTGTCACCCTGAGCGGAGCACGAATGTGCGTAGTCGAACCCGCAGGGCAATGCGACAGCATTGGGGAATAGTTTCACCATTTACGACAGTTCTACAAATTACTGTTTATTTGACACCGTTAAAAAAAGGCTGAAGCGATGCAAAAAACATCGCTTCAGCCTTTAATTTCAGATCTTATATACCCATCCGTAGGTGTCCTCTTTTTTGCCCCACTGGATGCCTGTAAGAGTATCATAGAGCTTTGATGTGACCTCGCCGATTCCACCGCCGTTTACGGTGTATTCTGTGTCCTCATAGCAGAGAGTACCGATGGGGGAAACAACAGCTGCTGTTCCGCAGCCCCAAGCCTCCTCGAGTTTTCCGGTCTTCATTGAGTCGACCAGCTCGTCAACAGAAAGAAGTCTTTCTTCAACCTCATATCCCATGTTTTTGAGAACCTCGATGCAGCTCTTTCTTGTAATTCCGGGAAGAATTGAGCCTGTGAGTGCGGGAGTTACGATCTTTCCGTCGATCTTGAACATGACATTCATAGCTCCGACCTCTTCGATGTATTTTCTTTCAACACCGTCAAGCCAAAGAACCTGTGTATAGCCCTTCTTTGCTGCTCTTTCGCCCGCTCTTGTGGATGCCGCATAGTTACCGCCGCATTTTGCAAAGCCCGTTCCACCTCTGACTGCTCTAACATCCTCGCTCTCAATCATGATCTTGACAGGATTTATTCCCTCTGCATAATAGCTGCCACTGGGAGAAGCGATTATCATAAATGTTGCTCTTTTAACGCCGTGAACGCCCAGATGCTCGTCATTTCCGAACATGAAGGGACGCAGATAGAGGGATGTTCCGAAGGATTTTGGAACCCATTTTTCTTCAAGTCTGACAAAAACTGTCAGTGCCTCAAGAAAATCGTCCTCATCAAGGAGAGGCAAGCACATACGCTCGGCAGATGTATTCATTCTCTTTATATTTTCCATGGGGCGGAAAAGGCGAACGCTTCCGTCCTCTGCTCTGTAAGCCTTAAGTCCCTCAAAGATCTCCGCACCGTAATGAAGAACGGTGGAAGCGGGATGGAGTGAGAGGTTTCCAAAGGGAACTATTCTTGCATCCTGCCAGCCCTTTCCTTCCTCATAGTCCATGATGAACATATGGTCGGAAAAGATTTTTCCGAAGCCAAGCTCATTTTCGGGAGGGCAAACTCTCGGGTTTGTAGTTTTTGTGATTTTGATTTCCATAAAATATAACCAGCCTTTCGGGAAATATATTAACACTTTAATATGATAAAATATTATAATACGCATTCACCTTCAAGTCAAGTGATTTTTGAAAAAAATGGGGCAAAAATCTTTTTCAGCATGATTTTTTTTACAAAAAGGCAAAAAATTCTTGACAGAAATGGATAGTTGTGGTAATATTTAGTTATATATTATATATTTAAGAGAAGGAGTACCGAAATGAAATTCAATTACGGTGTTTGTATAGGAATTGACCAGCTTGACAGAATTGAAAAAATGGCAGAGCTGGGATATAATTTTGCGGAAACAGGATTTGCTGCAATGGCAGAGGCAAGTGAGGCACAGATCGACGCATTCGGAAAGGCTCTCCGTGCAAACGGAATGACCTGCGCTTCCTGCAACGGCTTTATGCCCGGCAGCATCAAGACCTGTGGTCCCGATATGGACGATGCAAAGATAAAGGATTATCTTGAGCGCAATTTTGAGCGTAGCGCAAAGCTTGGCTTCAAGAGCGTTATCTTCGGCTCCGGCGGTTCAAGACAGGTTCCCGAGGGCTATGACAGAGAGAGAGCAAAGGCTGATATCATGCATTTTCTCGGTGATCTGGTCGTTCCCGTTGTGAAGCAGTATGATATCACAATCGGTATCGAGGAGCTTCGTGCAGAGGAGACAAACATCATCAATACCTGTGCTGAGGCTTGGGAATACATAACCGCAATAAATGATCCTCATATCAAGCTTCTTGTTGACCTTTATCATGTTGCTGTTATGGGAACACCTGTTGAGGAGCTTCGCCGCTATAAGGGATATGTGAGCCATGTTCACATTGCAAGTCCTTCAAATGGTAGAATCTATCCTCTCCCCACAGACGGAGACGATGCGCTTTACAGACAGTTCTATGATATCCTTGAGGAGATCGGCTATGAGGCGAAAAATGTCTCGCTTGAAGGTAGCTGTGGCGATGATTTCAATGATACTATCACAAAATCCATCGCATATCTTAAGAGCATAGAGAAATAATAATGATGATCAAAAGGGACTGATTCGCCATCGGCGTGTCACTCCCTTTTGTAAAATGGGTAGTTAAATAAACAGTAATTTGTCGGTGAGGCGGGAATGGTGAAATTATACCCCAACGCCGATGGCGTTGCCGCAAGCGGTTCGACTCCACTGCGTTCCGCTCGTTTTTGACTGCTGTGAGATTATCATTCTTTAGCGTTTCCGGATCCTTCACTTCGTTCAGGATGACTTGTGAGGAGATTGATGACAAGTTTTCTACATAGAATTCTCATAAATTCCATGTAGAAACACAGATAAACAACAATAAAAATTCCCTTTTTCAAAGTTTTGATCGACCTTTTTTAAAAGGTCGC
>JAFXAN010000138.1 GCA_017517035.1 Clostridia bacterium | reverse complement strand
ATTTTTCTTATTTCTTGGCGATTTTTCCGTCAAATTATCCAAACCTGATTCAGGACCGAATCAAAATCCTAAATAAAAGGTCTGATTCGGTCCGTCTGTCTTAAATCATTCTGAAAGTATTTTCTTTATAAGCTCGGGCATTTCATGAAGCGCAACGACCCAGCCGTTTTTGTAGAGTGCTTCTCCCTTGCCAACATATTTCACAGAGCCGTAAATACCGCTGTAAACCTCGCAGAAGGCAACCTTCTTGCCCTCACTCTTCATTCTGTCAAGGATCTTGCAATAGTCCTCACAGGTGAAATAATCCTCATTTCCGGCAGACTTCTGATCTCTGATCTCACCGTTTATGCCCCATTCCATAATTCCGAAAGGCTTGCCAAGCTCCACGAGTCTGTCATGGCACTTGCCCTCGTAATTTTCGCAATCGAACTCATAGCGACCGTTTGTATACCAGTCAAAACCAACAACATCGACATATTCATCACCCGGATAATAGGATGCCACGGAGGTTACCACTCCGAGACCGTTTGAAACATTTGGCCCGTAGCTCCAGACGAGGTTATCAAGTCCCCAATGATTTGTATAATAATCATGGACATATTTCCACATCTTGACCATATTTTCCATTGTGATGCTTCCGTATTCCTCGCCCTGTCCCTGACAGAACCAGAACCAGTTTCCGTTTGCCTCATGGAGAGGACGCCACATAACCGTAACACCGCAGTTCCAAAGTGCCTTCATAAATTCTCCGCCACGGTCAAGCTCCTCTACCCAGAAAAGATTATTCTTTGTGCCGGGGGTAAGAACATCGAGCCAAGCAGCATTATCGCCAAGCTTTCCTCTGAAGGAAGCAGTACCCTCGGGAACTCCATTGGGATTTGCCCAATGGTGCATAGTGGTGATGATACCGCCCTCTGCGGCAAATTCAACAAGCTGACATAGAGAACGGCTCCACTCGCATCTGGGCTTTATACGGAGAGTGAGCATATCAAAGTCTATGATAGAAGGCCCGACACCTACGGAATTTGTATATTCATCAATGGTAGCTTTGGGATTTGTTGAGCCTGCCATATGCTGACCGAAAAGCACCCTCTCGTCCTTTTCATACATATAATCAACGATCTTCAAAAGATCCTCACGGCTCTTATAAGGAATTTCGGGAATTTCAATCTTTCCCGTGAGACTATCCTTCTCGTTTATTTCTTCCTTTTCGAGAAGAGCATAAAATGCTTCAAGTGCTGTGAAAATCGAACGATAGCTTCCGCTTATTTTGATGTTTTTGCCGATTTCAACTGCATAAGGACAGTATTCAAGGCTTTCCGCATCGAGAATGATGAGATTCTCTGCCTCTTCCTCTGCCATTTTGAGACCTGTTTTCTCGCAAAAAGCCTTTGCAACATCTTCAATGCAAAGTGCCTTTACAGCGAATTTTTCAAAATCAACTCCACAAATTTTTTTAGTCATAATATCCCCTCCATTATTTGCCGAGAACCTCTTTAATATAGGCCGGCATTTCTTCAAGTGAAATTATTTTGTCGTAATTTGCAAGAGCCTCGCCACGCCCAACATACGAAGGTGCGCCGAAGCGTCCGCTATAAACCTCGGCAAAAGCAATGGCTTTTCCTTCCTCATGCATCCTCTCGAGAGTCTCTACATAATTCTCGCAGCTCCAAACACTTGACTGTTGGGCAGGGTCCTCTGTGCGAAGCGCATCTCCTATACCCCACTCGGTAAGACCTGTAGGTTTTCTGTAATCAAGCAGATTTTCCCAGCTCTTGCCCGCACCGTCAAGCTCATAGCTGCCGTTTGTATACCAGTCAAGACCAACAACATCGCAGTATTCATCTCCGGGATAATAATATGTAACGGGATTTTCAGAGCTGTTAGAAATATTCGGACCGTATGACCAAAGAATATTACCAAGCTCATAATCTTTTGTATAATAGTTGTGAACATATTTCCACATTGCAATCATATCACGGCTGTCAATATATCCAAGATCGCCGTAGCCTGCGCAGAACCAGAACCAATTTCCGTTTGCTTCGTGCATAGGTCTGAACATAACAGAAACGCCCGCATCGTCAAGTGCTTTTAGGAATTCAGCTCCTCTATCAAGCTCCTCATGCCATTTTTTGTTAAGCTCTGTTCCCTTTGTGAGCACTTCTTCCCACTGATCAAGAGAATCAAGCCTTCCTCTGTATCCCTCCTCGGGATGAAGAGGATTCTGCCAATGGTGCATTGTGGTGATGACTCCGCCTTTAGCGGCATATTCAACTGCCTGACAGATAAGCTCGCTCCATATCTCCTTTGAATTGCTTCTCAGATTAAGCATATCTATATCCATAATGGCAGGGCCTTCGCCGACAGCCTCGGTATATTGAGCTATCGACTTATTGAGATCCATGCTTCCCGCAAGATGCTGACCGAAAATAAGCTTGTCGCTTTTCTGCAAATCTTCAAGCACCTTCAAAAGCTCATCCTTGCTCTTATAGGGTATCTCGGGAACTGCGATTGTGCCCGTGATAGCTCCCTCTGCCGCAAGCTCAAGCGTACCGCCGGCGGTATTATCCATAAGACCGTAAAACTCACGAACTGCGGCACCAATTGATCTTGCGCTGCCACATATTGTGATATTTCCGTCATCTACAGTGATCGCATATGAACCGTAATCAAGGCTCGAAGCATCAAAAATGATATAATGCTCATCATCGACCATTTCCTTTTCATCTATCGGAAGCTCATATCCGAGATAAGTATTGAGAATGTCGTCTCTGAGCTTGATTGCAATTTCTTCTGTTTTTTCTGTCGCTCTGATCTTGAATTTCTCAAGACTTATGCCGCCAACGATAAACCCATCAAGCTTATATTCAAGAATATGGGCAAAGCCATCACCCGTTGGAACCTTAAGGGTCTTATTTTCAACATCAATAAAGTTTTCAATAAAATAATTTACAGCATCGGTGATCGCCTTATCGCTGCCGCCTACAATAACGATCTTCGGACCATCCTGCTTGATAACAAAATCGTTATATGTAAGGCCCTCTGCGGCATCAAGAGATTGCTGACGCTTTGTTTTTCCGACGAGGATCTCCTTTGTTGCAGAATAATAATCTGTAGACACCTTAAGAGAGATGCCTGTCTTTTCCCTTATTGCATTGTTAAGAGCGACCATTGCATCCTTTTCTGCGTCTGTACTGTTTTCTGCTCTTACGATCTTATATTCCGCAAGATCGGTAAGTGAAGCAAGCTCAACCTTTTTCGCTTCTTCTCCGTCTCCACCGCAAGCACAAAGCAAAGGGAGAAGCATCATGCAGAGAACAGCAAATATCATAATCCTTGTTTTTTTCATAGAAAAAGTTCCTTTCTTCCGATTTATGGTTATTATAACACATAAAAAGCGAAAAGTAAATGCAATTTTTATGGAATTTTTATGGATTTTTTGCCGCTATATAAAAAACATTGTACCAATGTCATAAAGAGCTTCATCCGAGAGAGAAACAACCTTTTTTCCATGAGACACACAAAAATCGGTTATTCTTTCCCCATCGGGATGCTTATTTATATCTCCGCAAAAAAATACATTTTCTCCGTCGTTGCCGCTTGCACCGCCTATAAAACCACGGTCATAGCCTTTTAGTGTCACTCCGCTCTCGCAGATTTTGAGTGCGTCAAGCTTTAATTTTTCTGCCGCATTCAGAACAGACGGATCGGATGTTACAATTGCATTATCGGAAACCGAGCATATAGAGCATTTCGCATATCCCTGTTTTATGTCGATAAATTCAAGTCCTCTTCTTTCGGCATATTTCAAAACCGAGGTGGAGATATGCTCTGCCCTGCCGAAAATATATTTTCCAACATGAGCTGCATTTAAAAGAATATCGTTGGGATATTTCTCCGAAGCCTCCTCGCAGATCGGAATTATTTCAAATCCGCTTCCGCCCAATGCCTCGCAGCATTTTGAAAGATATCCGGGATGAGTATATATGATTTTTTCTTCTCTGCAGGGGTATATCAGCATATCGGGATGTGCTGAAACAGGCTCGTGGAGCGCTGAAAAAGGCGGCAAAAGAATTATTCTGTCGCAATAATCATATAGCTTTTTCTTTGCCGATATCGGGATTCTGCTGTCACAAACCGCTATCTTCATTTTTCCTCCAAAAAGAAAAATATGGCATACCAAAACGGCTGCCATATCTTTTCTATTTACTTATGCGCGAGTAACCTTACCCGAACGCAGGCAGTTTGAACATACGCAAACTGTCTTGTGTGTACCGTTTACAACAGCCTTAACCTTACGAATGTTGGGCTTCCAGGTTCTGTTTGTCTTACGGTTAGAGTGAGAAACGTTATGTCCGAAAACAACGCCCTTACCGCAAATGCTGCACTTTGCCATGCTTGACACCTCCTCAACTGCACCCTTTTGGGGTACGCATTGTATTGAAATATTATTTTTTACGCTATAACATCGACTATTATACCATGTTACTTCTAAAAATGCAAGAGTTTTTTTGAAAAAAAACGATTTTTTTCTAAAAAAGCTATAAAAACATCTTTTTTGAGCGTATTTTATGTGCTTTTACACAATCACGGGGTCATTTTCCGTGCCGATCACGCCCACAGAAGTTACAGAAACACCGTCACAGGCGCAAAGCTCTGCGTCTGTAAGAATCAGAAAGGATCCGGCTGCAAGGGTGTTATTTTCATCGGAGCTATCCTTAAGTCCGTTAGTGTCAAGAGCGCAGGCTCTTATTACATGACCGCTCTTTATGAGCGATGAAACATAATCAAATGTCCTTCGCACATTCCCAAAACAAATTCTTCCATCCGCATCACAAGGAGAAAGAACAAAAAGCTTGCCCCCTCCGGTAGTTCCTTTTGCATTTGTATTTGAATGGGCAACCGTTAAGCTGCTTATCTTTTGGAAATCGTCCGAAATATGAAGCTCGTTTCCGTGAGAGGAAAGACAAAGCTCGATCTCTGCACGATAAATACCGAGAATATGGGCAAATATCATAGCTGGATCTATATCTCTCGGACAGGAAATGACTGTTTTAAGCCTTATATCCTCGATAGAAGCTCCAAGGGCGATCTGGCTTGCGGCGGCGCAGAGTACTTGACTTATTCCGCTTCTGTACGGCGCACTCATATCACTCTCGGCACATGCCACAGACAGATTTCCGATCTCCCCCTCATATGAAAGCTCCTTCAGAGCACAACCGACATCACCGCAAAGAACATCCTCAAAAATCTTTAAATTTACCGGAGTCAAAATTTCGGCAAAGGCAAACTTCCGCAAAAATTCTCCCTCAAAAGTATATATCTGATTCGAAGCTTTAAGCAACATCTTTCCCTTTTTATTCTTAATTCCCGCTCTTCTCATCAGAAGCTCTCTTTCCATTCCCATTCGGACGATCTCCATCTCGTCCTTTTCACGGCAGAGAATAAGAATATCGCCCTTTCCGTATGTAGCCATCTCGGGGAGAGCGACGGAAACCGTTATTTCTGCGCTTGCCGTATCCGAAAGAATGGTTGAAAGAAGATCGTCTTCGATCTTCCATCCGCAAAACTCTATTCCGCTTTTATGAAGCTCAGAGAGAAAATCCGCAATTGCTTCGTCATTCTTAATTTGAATATAATATCCGTGTTTTATAACATTTTTTACTTTTGAAGAGGAAATTGCAAAGCTTATTTGTTCTGTTCTGCAAAGCATTTTTTCCATAGAACCGTCGAGCATCGAGCGAACACATGGTTCATCCTCCGCAATATATTTTGCCTCAAAATGCTCCACTGCACTCTCGGGAAAAATGCTTGCTATATAGTTCGATGAAGCGCTTATCATTCGGTCAAATGAAATCGGTCCTTCCGCTCCCTTTCCCATCGCAGCAAGCTTTGCCATCATATCTTCCATTGTCTCTCTGATCTCATCACTATCCGTTATCATCTCAGAGACGCAGTAATTTCGTTTGCCAAGAAGCCTTTCATTGACATTTGCAAACATAATGTCGATCAGGATCAGCTCGGCGGCATCGCAGTCTCTCTTTTCAATGAGCCGATAATGATTCTGAATATAAGAAAGTGTTTGCATCGGCATAATAAGTCCCATATCCTGCTTTATATAATCAAGATATTCCGTTTGGGCAGTGCCAAATCCCAGAATCACGCCCGAACGCACGGGATAATCTGAATATTCTCTCATTTTTCTATCAGCTCCTTTCGACAATCTCGCCATAGCAAAATTCACCGTCACTTCCCGTAAGGCGTACTCTCCCAAATGAAGCACGAAGATCCTCATGGCTTTCGGCACACACGGGAACAAACGATGCCGTATGACCATACGCACGCCCATCCTCAAAGGTCTCAAAAAGCACCTCTGTCTCGCTGTTTTCCGAGGCAAATTTTGCAAGATTCTTTTCTTTAAGCTCTTTTCCGAGAGCAATAAGGGCGGCACTGCGTTCTCTTTTGATGTTTTCGGGAATCTGACCCGTCATTGCGGCGGCGGGAGTTCCCGAGCGCTTCGAATAAGCAAAAACGTGCATATCAAGGAAATTCGCCCTTCTTGCAAAATCCAAGGTCTGCTCAAAATCCTCATCGCTCTCGGTGGGAAATCCAACAATGAAATCGGTGGTCAGCATAACATCTCCCATCGCCGAGCGAAGCCGTGCAATATTTTCAAGTGCCATTTTTCTGTTATATTTTCTGCGCATCAGCCCTAAGATCCTATCGCTTCCGCTCTGCATCGAAAGGTGGAAATGGGGTGCAAGACAGCGAACCTTTGAGATTTTATTTACAAAAGTTTCTGTCATCACCGATGGGTCGATAGAACCGATGCGAACTCTGCCGATCCCCTCGATCTTATCAATTTCAAGAAGCAGGTCGGCAATGGTTATATTTTTCAAATCTCTGCCGTATGATGCAGTCTCGATTCCCGTAATCACAATTTCACGGCATCCGTTTTCGGTAAGTCGCCTTACCTCACACAGAACTTCTTCCAGTGCTTTTGAACGAACAGGGCCTCTTGCATCGGGAATGGCACAGTATGAGCAACGGTTTTCGCATCCGTCCTCAACCTTGAGATAAGCTCTTGTACGCTCGAATTTTTTGATCGTCATGCACTCAAATGAGCTATTTCTCAGATCGGGAATATTGATCTCGGGATGCTCTCTCTTTTTTCCGCCCTCAACAAGCTCAAGTGCCTTCGTGGCACAGCTCATTTTATTTGATGAACCGCAGATATAATCAACTCCCTCAATGGAGATCGCCTGTTCGCTTCGGCTCTGCGCCATGCAACCCGTGACAATTATAAATGCTTTCGGATTCGCCTTTATTGCACGCCTTATGAATTGCCTCGCTTTTCTGTCGCTCTCGGCAGTAACGGTACAGGTATTTATAATGTAAACATCGCACGTCTCCGAGTGAGGAAGCACAGAAAAGCCAATCTCCTCAAGCTTTTCGGAGATAGCCTCGCTTTCATATTGATTGACCTTGCAGCCAAGAGTATAAATTGCGGCAGTTTTTTTCATATTCTATCCTTTTTTCATAATTTCTCATATTATTTTACCACCATAAAGCCAATATGTAAATAGGAAAAATGTAAACCTTTTTTGTTTTTTAGAAAATATTTGAAAATTGTCTTGAAAAATGACTCAATATGGGGTATAATTAAGAAAAATAATTCCTTAAAATAAAGGAGAGAATAAAAATGAGCGAACTTCATGTTGTTGATCATCCCTTAATTACTCACAAGCTTTCCATTATGCGCAACCGCAAAACAGGCTCAAAGGACTTCAGAGAGCTTCTTGACGAGATCGCAATGCTCATGGGTTATGAGATCACAAGAGATCTTCCCCTTGAGGATGTTACCATCGAAACTCCCATCACAAAGATGACAGCGAAGATGATCTCGGGCAAAAAGCTTGCCATCGTCCCGATCCTTCGTGCCGGTCTTGGCATGGTTGACGGTCTTCTTCGTCTCGTGCCGGTTGCAAAGGTCGGTCATATCGGTCTTTACAGAGATCCCGATACTCATCTTCCCGTTGAATACTATTGCAAGCTTCCCTTTGATATCGAGGACAGGATCACCATTCTCGTTGACCCCATGCTTGCAACAGGCGGATCTGCATCCGATGCTCTCACACTTCTTAAGAATAAGGGAGTCAAAAACATCAGAATGATGTGTCTCGTTGCCGCTCCCGAGGGAATTGCAAAGCTTCAGGAAGACCATCCCGATGTTGATATCTACACCGCAGGTCTTGACGAAAGACTCAACGAGCACGCTTATATCGTTCCGGGTCTCGGAGATGCCGGCGACAGAATTTTCGGTACAAAATAATAAATATTGAAGAGTTTGCCGCAGAGATGCGGCAACTCTTATTTGGAGAAAGATGAAAAGCTTTGTCATAAAAAAGAACGATGCGGGGCAAAGGCTTGACAAGTTTCTTACGAAGGCTGTCAAGGGACTTCCCACATCGCTTATGTATAAATATATAAGAACAAAAAAGATCAAGGTCAACCGCAAGAGGACCGAGCAGAAATATATGCTCTCAGAGGGGGATGTTATCGACCTTTTCATAAGGGACGAATTTTTCGATTCTCCCGAAAAGGACGGCGGTGCTGCCATGCGGATAGAGCCGAAGATAAGTGTTGTTTATGAGGATGAAAATATTATTCTCGTAAATAAGCGTCCCGGTGTTGTTGTTCACGAGGACAGCGAGGCAAAGGACAACACACTCATAATGCACATAAAGGCTTATCTCTACAGAAAAGGCGAATATGATCCATCCTCCGAGCAGTCATTTGCACCAGCTCTTTGTAACAGAATAGACAGAAACACGGGCGGAATCGTCCTAGCGGCAAAAAATGCGGCGGCTCTGCGAATAATGAACGAAAAAATCAAGAATAATGAAATAAGCAAGTTTTATCTCTGCGCAGTCCACGGAACACCAAAGCCGTCAAAGCAAACGCTTCACGGTTATCTTATAAAGGACAGCAGCACAAACACCGTAAAGGTCTATGATAAAAAGGTCGGTGCAGCAAAAGAGATAATCACAAAATACAGAGTGATTTCCGAGAAAAACGGCAATTCTCTCCTTGAGGTCGAGCTTGTTACGGGAAGAACTCACCAAATCAGAGCACACATGGCACATATAGGCCATCCTCTGCTGGGTGACGGAAAATACGGTATCAACAAAAGCGACAGAGAAAAGGGATACAAATATCAGGCGCTTTATGCCTACCGTCTCCGCTTTGATTTTGCAAACAGTGACGGTGAGCTTGGATATCTGCGTGGTAAAGAGGTTTCTCTTGACAAAAACGATATCTGGTTTCTCGAAGATTTTGATTAAAAGCAAGAAAGGAGCACTATGAAAAAATATATTCCATATATTCTTGCGGGTGCGGCAGGAGCACTTCCAATCGCCATCCCCGCCATAGGATTTCTTCATTTGGTGCTTCTTATTCCATTCGGATATTTCTGCCTTTCGGAAGAGAAAAGGAAGGCGAAAATCGAATATTTCTGCGGACTTTTATTCTTTTTCGGATATTTTGCAGTTTGCTATTCATGGTTTTTTGCAATGTATCCCCTTTCGGCCACGGGAATGTCTCGCATTGCCGCGCTTGCTGTGGTGATTCTTGCGTCATTCGGCATCGCACTTTTTCAGGCTCTCGGCTTTGCTTTCATTTTTCTCATTGCGAGAAAAGTCAACATGAGCAAATATTTGTTCCCGTTTTTCGTGGGTGCGCTTTGGTGCATCGGAGAATGGGTTCAGAATTTCTTTTGGTTCGGTCTGCCATTTGTTCGCATTGCCCTGAGCCAAACCAATGCCATCGAATTTTGCGCTTCGGCAAATCTTTTCGGCTCGTATTTTGTAAGCTACATCATAGTTACGATAAATATGCTGCTTGCTCTCTCCTTTAAGGAGAAAGACAAAAAATCAAAAACGATCCTTGCGCTCTTCGCACTTATAATCTTTGTTTCAAATTCTGCATACGGCGTGATCCACACACAAAGATCTGCAAAATATGCATACCCCACAATAAAGATATCGGCTTTTCAAGGGAACATTTCTACCGAGGAAAAATGGAGTGACACAATGCTTGACCGCTCATTCATAATATATGAGAGGCTTGGAAAGGAAGCGGCAGATGCGGGAGCGGAATATATCCTTCTGCCCGAAACCGTAATTCCCTATGTCACCGAGGAATATGACGATATCGACTCATTTTTCACCGATCTTGCATGGCATCACGGTATAAAGATCATGCTCGGAACATTCGGCAGAGTTGATGACGGCACGGGAAACATCATCAGAATATATGAACCGATGCGTAAGCCCATAAATGTCTATACCAAGCAAAAGCCGGTTCCATTCGGTGAATATATCCCCATGAGAGGAATCCTCACATCTCTTTTCCCGCCCCTGGGAGAAATAAATATTCTTCAAAGATCGCTCACTCCCGGAAATGAAAGCACTACATGGGAGGATGAGGACATCACATTCGGATATCTTATCTGCTTTGACTCCATCTATTCATCTCTTGCAAGAGAAAGCATACAAAACGGAGCAGATATTCTGATGATATCCACAAATGACTCATGGTTCGGCACATCCCACGGTCTCACCATGCACCTTACTCATGCAAAGCTCAGAGCCATTGAAAACGGCAGAAGCGTGCTTCGTGCCGCAAACACGGGAATCAGCGCCGCAATTTCGCCTCATGGCGAGGTGATAGAAATTATTGGTGCAGACGAAACGGGGCAAATTACTGTTTCCCTGCCAATAGCGGAGAATGAAACTTTGTATACCAAAATCGGTGATTGGTTCGTCTATTTTTCAATGCTCTTTGCAGTATTTTGTATATTTTTTCCAAAAAAACGGAACAAAAGCACCGTTCCTTCGTCTTAAAGGATGAAAGGACGGTGTTTTTTTATGAAAAAAATCATTTCTTTTATTCTCGCTTTACTTATGCTTCTGCTCGTCTCTTGCTCGGGAAAATCAAATACAGAGCAGCAAACAATCGGATGGGGACAAGATTCGGACGAGATCGATCCTCTTATGGGAGTGTCAGATCAAGATTACAGACAAGAGCAAAGCCGTTTGCTGCTTGAATTGCTTTCTGCAAGCGAGGCAAAGGGCATGGAATTGAGTGAGGAATTTTCCAAAGCCATCACAAAAAGTGCTTTTGACCATTTTGGGCAGGCAATCGGGGATAAAAAAGAGGATAATGTCCTCATTTCGCCCCTTTCAATATATATCGCCCTTGCAATGACAGCCTGCGGTGCGGGAGGAGAGACACTTTCGCAGATGGAAAATGTGCTTGGTGGGCTTAAGATCGCAGATGCCGCAAAATATCTGAAAGTCCTTAGCGATGAAATAACAGAAAATGAAAAAATCACTCTCGGTCTTGCAAATTCCATATGGATAAGAGACAACAAGAGCATGATAGAAGTAAATGAGAGTTTTCTCGATATTGCAAAAGAGTATTTTTCAGCCGATATTTTCAAGGAAAAGTTCGATAACAAGACCCTCAAAGACATAAATGCTTGGATAGAGAATAAAACAAACGGTATGATTCGGGAAATGCTTGATAAAATTGACGATACGACCGTTATGTATCTGATAAACGCCTTGGTTTTTGAAGCAGATTGGGACGAAATATACGAGACAAGTCAGCTCCGTGAATCCGATTTCACCTCATACAGCGGCAAAAAAACACGAACCGAGCTTATGTATTCCACCGAGGATTATTATCTTGCGGACGAAAAAGCAACGGGATTTATAAAGCCATATGCCGACAGCAGATACGGTTTTGTTGCTCTTCTTCCCTCCTCGGATATGGATATATATGAATATGCCTCATCTCTCACGGGCGAGAGTTTTGCAGCTCTTTTGAAAAACCGTGAAAAAGCAAACGTAAATGCCGCAATGCCACAGTTCAGCTATGAATATTCGGATTCTCTCGTTGAAGAGCTGAAAGCTCTCGGAATGACAGATGCTTTTTCTGAAACATTTGCGAATCTCAGCGGTATCGGCAGATCGAGCTGGGGAAATATCTATATATCGGATGTTCTTCACAAGACATTTATAGAGGTCTCCCCAAAGGGGACAAAGGCAGGTGCGGCAACTGTCGTTATCGCTGATTGTGAGAGCGCAATGATAGAAGTAAATGTGAAAACTTATGATGTCATTCTCGACCGTCCGTTCATTTATGCCATCACAGACCTTGAAAGCGGAATACCGCTCTTTATCGGTGTTCTTGCAGAGCTTGAATGATTTGGAGGCGTTAAAAATGAAAAAAACTGTTTTACTTGTCATATTTTCTCTGATTCTTTTGCTTTCTTCCTGCAATGTAAATGCAGATAAAGGAGGAAGAAGCGGAATGAATAACAATACAGATGGCTCTACTGACGAAGTGGAGGAAAAGATTGCTGCCGACAGCTATGCGGGTTTTCTTGATGCTCTCAAAAAATCTGGATTTGAATATACCGAGGGGGATGAAAGCAGCGAAGAAAGCTTCTTTTCGGTTGAAAGGCAGTATGTTCTGATAGGAGACGACATAATCAGTCTCTATGAATACGAAACAAACGAAGCAATGGAAGCGGATGCGGCTTGTGTTGACAGCGGCGGTTGCTCCATAAATGTTCCCGGGCGGTCTGTTTGCATTTCTTGGGTTTCTCTTCCCCATTTTTATAAAAACGAAAATCTCATAATTAACTATGTTGGAGAAAATGAGCAGATACTTGATTTTCTCGAAGCAAATTACGGCAAAGAATTTGCAGGCGCAGGAAGGTAAATTTCAAAGCTTAAAAGGGTATTTCATTTAAACTGCACCTTTAACAGTAATTTGTCGAGCTGTTGGATTTGCTGGATGATAGTATACGGAAATTGTTTATTTGAGAAGAAGTTAGTTACTGTTTAGCGCCTCATGCCGGCGGGCACTTCCTTTGGCCCGCCCCAAAGGAAGCAAAAGTCTCCCAAGGCGTTCCCCCTTGGGTATCTCCCTTTTTAAGT
>JAFXAN010000137.1 GCA_017517035.1 Clostridia bacterium | reverse complement strand
GCCGTAATCCGTAGGGGCGATCATTGATCGCCCGTCTCATAAACAGCTCAAAATATCGTTATTTTACGCCGTTTGTTTTTTCGGGCGATCAATGATCGCCCCTACAAATTTCGTTTTCACTCACCGACAAATTACTGTTTATTGGTGAAATTAAATCATATCATTTTTTTAACACTCTGTTTAAGGTCAAGGCAGCTTTGTCTTGACCTTTTTTGCGCCCGTTCACACTATTTGGCAAAACTTTTTTCTCTACTATTGATTTTATCCCGAAAATATGGTATTATATAATAAGTGTAACTATTTTTAAGAAGAAGGTTCAAGCAATGTCCGAAAATAACAGCTTTAAAATGGGACTTCGAGACGGTATCCCGATATTTCTCGGGTATCTTTCGGTTTCCTTTGCTTTTGGAATAACTGCCGTAAAAACCGGGCTTACCATTATCGAAGCTATACTTATCTCAATGACAAATCTTACCTCCGCAGGTCAGCTTGCGGGCGTACCCATCATATGCGGCGGAGGCTCTCTTATCGAGCTTGCCACAACACAGCTCATCATAAATCTCCGATATTCACTGATGTCTGTTTCTCTTTCTCAAAAGCTGGGAAAAAGCATAAAGCTGCTGCACAGATTTCTGATAGCATTCGGTATTACCGATGAGGTCTTTGCGGTTTCTGCTTCAAAAAACACCGCCCTCGGGAAAAAATACTTTTTCGGTCTTATCCTTATGCCCTATATCGGCTGGAGCGGTGGTACATTTCTCGGTGCAATTGCGGGAAACATACTCCCCGACATGATAATTTCCGCTCTCGGCATCGCAATTTACGGAATGTTCATTGCCATTATCATTCCCGAGGCTAAAAAGAGAAAAGCAACCGCATTTGCCATTCTTCTCTCTGCACTTCTCGGATGCGCATTCAAATACATACCTTATCTTGACCGTGTTTCGGCAGGATTCGTAATAATCATCAGTTCGATATTTGTCAGCGTTCTTTTCGCCCTCATCGCCCCCATCGAGGTAAAGGAGGCGCAAGTCAATGATTGAATTTGCAAAATTTCTCCCTTATCTTATAGTTATGGCAGGGGTGACATATCTTGTCAGAATGCTCCCTCTCGTTCTTGTGAGAAAAAAATTCGAAAACCGCTTTGTCCTTTCATTCCTTTATTATGTTCCCTATGCAGTTCTCGGTGTTATGACAGTACCTGCAGTCTTCTACTCCACAGGAAGCATCCTCTCTGCTACAGTTGGTTTTCTTGTGGCACTTATGATGGCTTATTTTGAAAAAAGCCTTATAACGGTTGCAGGAACAGCCTGCGGTGCGGTGCTTTTGGTTGAGCTTATCACGAAATTTCTATAAAACGGAGATATTCAATGAAAAACGAAACATACAAGCTCTATTCGAGCCTACCGATATACAGCCGCCACAAAACCTGGGCGGAGATCGACCTTGAGGCTCTGAGACATAATTACAGATTGCTGAAAAAGCATATTGGTTCGTCCCGTATGATCTGCGTTCTGAAAGCTGACGCATATGGTCACGGAGCCGATAGCTGTGCCCGTGCGCTTCTCGATGAGGGCTGCGACTTTTTTGCAGTCTCTTGCATTGAGGAAGCTGTCGCTCTCCGTGAGGTATGCACCGAGCTTGGCAAAAAAGCAGACATTCTTCTCCTCGGCTATACTCTTCCCTATTCTGCCGGTGTGCTTGCAGAGGCTGATATCATTCAGACTGTTTTTTCGCCCGAATACGCAATGGCGCTCAGCGAAGAAGCGAAAAGGCAAAAGAGAACCGTCAGAGTTCATATAAAGCTTGATACCGGAATGAACCGCCTTGGCTTTGATGCCCAGGACGAAGAGGCGGCCTTTGCTTCAAGTGACGATATCGCAGATGTTTGCGCACTTCCCAATCTCTCGCTTGAGGGAATGTTCACACACTTTGCAAGAGCAGACGAAGAATTTGAGAATGAAGACGCAACAATGCTTCAATACAGCCGCTTTAAAAAGGTTGTTGAGCTGCTGAAGGAAAAGAATATAAATATTCCCTTCCTCCATGTTTCAAACAGTGCAGCATCTGTGCGTTATCCCGATCTCTCCCTTGACGGTGTGAGAGAAGGAATACTACTCTACGGCGCAAGAGCATCAGAGGTGGCAGATCTCCAAGGTCTTCGTCCCGTTATGAGCCTCAAAACCGTTATCTCACATATACATGAAGTAAAAAAAGGACAAAAAGTCAGCTACGGGGGAATTTACACTGCCGATAGCGACAGACTTCTTGCAACAATTCCCATCGGATATGCGGACGGCTTTGTTCGTGCCTTTGGCGGTGCTTCGGTTTTGATCGAAGCCGAGGGCGGCAGCGTTGAAGCTCCAATCGTCGGCAGGATCTGCATGGATCAATGCATGATTGATATCACGGGAACAAACGCAAAGGTGGGCGACACGGTCACACTTTTCGGTGATAACAGAGAACGCCTTTATTCCCTTGCGGAGCGTGCGGGAACAATTGATTATGAATGCCTTTGTCTTATCTCGGGCAGAGTTCCGAGAGTTTATGTTTATAAATAAGGAGAATTTATGCGAGAAGCAAATATTCCGAAAGCTTTGCTCGTCCTTATTCTTGCTTTGTCGGTGCTTTTGTCACTTGCTTCGTGCAGCACTGCCACAAAGGACAAAAAGGATGACGAGTTTTCACTTTCTACCCTTGAAATAATCCCCACAGAAACCTTCGATGAGGAAAATATAGCATACCCCGAAAAATTCACCGTTCTATGTGAGGCGGGATTTGAGGGCGAGCTTTTTGCTTCATCGGAGGATGACGGAAAAATGGAAAAAAGCATCTTTATGCGCAATGCGGCCCTTTCCTCCGAGCTTGGTATCACACTTGAATGTCTGACAGAGCAAGATATCGTGAAAAAAGCAACCGCTGATATGCTTTCTGATGATAAAAGCTATGATATGCTTCTTTTCTCTGCCAAAAATGCTCCCTCACTTATACTCGGCGGTGCTCTTACAGATCTTGGCTCAATTTCCGGCTGGTCAGAGAAGTCTGAGGGTTATTCTCACAGAATAATAAATGATCTTGCAATCGGTGAAAAGATCTTTCTTGCCGCAGGAGATGCAACCCCTTCCCTTTTCGGTGCCACATCCGCCATACTTATGAACCGTGAGCTTGCGGCAAGGATCGAAGCAGAAACGAACATTATTTCCGCAGCAAAAAACGGTCATTTCACATATGACATGATGCTGAACTATGGCAATCAGCTTTCAGGGCTTCTTGACAGCGAAACGCACTCCGCTTCCTCATTTATCAGACTAAAAAGTGCCGATGCCTTCGATCTCTATATTTCGGGCGGCGGAAAATTCTTTGAAACAGATCCCGTTACCGATGTGCCATACGGAATAAGCTTTGATGAAAAGGAAAAAAACATCTACAAAAGCGTTTTGTCGCTTTTCGGGATCTCGGAGGATGATGCCGAAAATGAATCGGAAGCATCCACTCCGCTTTTTACCGCAGCAAGCATGAGCGAGCTTATCTCACTTGCAAAGGAAAACGCACCGTTCGTTGCACTGCCGATGCCGAAAAGCAGCGTTATTCAGGATGAATACATCTGCAATGCGGATATGAGCAGTCTCGTTTTCACGGCAATTCCATACGGAAAAGGCGAAAGTGAGCTTGCGGTTATGAATCTAATCTACAAAAGATCTGATGAGGTGATCTCATCTGTATATGAAGGAATAGATAACAGTAATACGGCAGGGCTTGTTTACGAAAACGCCGGTGCCTCGCTCACATCCCTTTACGGCTTCGGGGATATTGAAGCATTTATGGAAAGCTGCATAAACGAAAGGCTAAGCTCAAAGGTCTTTGCCATGAGAGCAGAAGAAAGAAGCCTTGCCGCAAGTGCCGCACTTTCCATCGTGATAGACAAAGCAAATTAGACTGAAAAGGACGGTGATTTTTTTGAAAGTCGTACTTAAAAATCTGACAAAAAAATTTCCCGCGAGGGGTAAAGGAAGCGGTGATGTCATTGCCGTTAATAATTTTTCATTTGAAATTCCGGACAAGTCTCTTGTTGGACTTCTCGGTCCTTCGGGATGCGGAAAAAGCACAACCTTAAATCTTATAAGCGGTCTTCTTCGCCCCACGGAGGGAAATATTCTCTTCGGAGAAGATGATGTGACATCACTTCCTCCCGAAAAAAGAGGTGTGGGTCTGGTTTTCCAGAATTACGCTCTATATCCTCACCTCACCGTTATGCAGAATATCATCTTCCCTCTGCAAAATCTGAAGGGCAAGAACAAGCTCTCAAAAGCGGAAATGGAAATGAAGGCATATGAGATCGCAAAGCTGGTTCAGATAGAAAGCCTCATGGAAAGAAAGCCAAACGAGCTTTCGGGCGGTCAGCAGCAGCGAGTTGCGATCGCAAGAGCACTTGTCAAGATGCCTCGGGTGCTTCTCCTTGACGAGCCTCTTTCAAATCTTGATGCGCGCCTGCGTCTCCAGACCCGTGAGGAGATCAAGAGAATACAGCAGGAAACAGGCATAACCACCATCTTTGTCACCCACGACCAGGAGGAAGCAATGAGCATCTCAGACCTGATCGTTGTTATGAAGGACGGTATCGTCCAGCAGATCGGCAAGCCTCAAGAGGTCTATGACGAGCCGAAAAATCTCTTTGTTGCGAAATTTCTCGGAACTCCTCCCATTAGTGTCTTTGACGGCTATATAAATAGCGGAAGGCTATTTATCGGGGACGAGGCTATCTTTGATACCGACTCAAAGGATGGCGAGGTCTATATCGCAGTTCGCCCCGAGGGATTCGTTTTGAGCGAAAAAGGTGTTCTTTCCTGCAAGCTCAAAGCAGTTGAGGTTATGGGCAGGGATATCAGCGTTGTTTGTACAAATGAAAAATGTACTGCGAATGCGATCCGTGCAATAATCAGCGCTGAAAACAGAGTTGATACTTCAAGTGACACCGTGCGCTTCGATCTTAAGAAAAACAAGGTCTTTGTCTTTGACAAAAATACCGAAGAACGCATTGCTTTTTAAGCAGAGGTAACAAGATGGAAAAGAAAAATTTAAAAGCTTGGCTATATCTTCTGCCCGCAATTCTCTTTCTTGGGATCTTCATGGTATATCCTCTTATAGATGTATTCATATATTCCTTTGAGGAGGGCTTCAATTCCTCCTCTCAGACCTATTCGGGAATCGGAATTTACAATTATTCCTACATTCTCCGTGATCCCTATTTTCTCCAGGCACTGAAAAATACATTCATTCTTGTTATGATAACGGTGCCTGTCTCAACGGGACTTGCGCTTCTTATTTCGGTTGGTCTCAGCTCGATAAAGTGGCTGAAAAACCTCTTTCAGACCGTGTATTTCCTGCCTTATGTGACAAACACATTGGCAGTTGGACTTGTTTTTATGATACTTTTCAAGCCCACCGCATATTCAGACGGCCTTATCAATCTCATTCTCGGATTTTTCGGAATGAGCCCCGTTGATTTTATCGACGGCCCATATTGGGCAAAGATGCTTGTGCTCTGCATTTATACCGTTTGGGTTGTAATGCCATTTAAAATTCTCATTCTCACAAGCGCACTTGCATCGGTAAACAGAAATTATTATGACGCCGCAAGAGTTGACGGAACATCAAAGGGCAGAATTTTCAGAAAGATCACCCTTCCAATGATCTCCCCCATGCTCTTCTATCTCGTTATAACGGGATTTATCGGCGCTTTCAAGGCATATAGCGATGCGGTTGCCCTTTTCGGCACAGAGCTGAATGCCGCAGAGATGAATACCATCGTAGGTTATGTTTACGATATGCTTTACGGTGAAGGAGGCGGCTTCCCGTCCTATGCCTCTGCCGCCGCTATCGTTCTCTTTGCTATCGTCCTTACCATAACGGTGATAAATCTGCTTATCAGCCGTCGTCATGTGCATTATTAGGAGGTGCTTTATGAAAGAAAACAAAATAAAAAAAGCACCGGGCATAGGCAAGATCATAACCTATATTCTTCTTGCTGTGTGGGCAATCATCGTGCTTTTTCCGTTCTATTGGATGATTCTTACAAGCGTTAAGAGCTATGCATCATATAATGCAGAGTATTTTCCGAAATTCTTCACGCTTTCGCCCACTTTTGAAAACTATAAAGAGGCATTTACTGCAGTTCCGCTGGGACAGTATTTTCTCAACACTGTGATCTTTACCGTGGCAACAACTGCGATCATGCTCATCGTCATAATCCCTGCGGCATTTGCCTTTTCAAGGCTGGAGTTCAAAGGAAAAAATCTGGTTTTCACTCTGTTTCTTGCTCTTATGATGATTCCAAACGAGCTTGTGGTCATCACAAATTTCACAACCATCACAAATCTTGACCTGCGAAACAGCTTCATTGGACTGATCCTTCCTTCCGTCACCTCGGTCTTCTATATTTATCTGCTGAAGGAGAATTTTTCCCAGATCCCCGATGAGCTTTATTATGCCGCAAAGGTCGACGGCACCTCGGATTTCAAATATCTCATGCGAGTTATGATACCAATCTGCCGCCCAACTTTGGTTACGGTTACTATCCTCAAAGTCATTGAATGCTGGAATTCATATGTTTGGCCAAGGCTTATAACCGATGATCCCGCATATTTCCTTGTTTCAAACGGAATCCAGGAAATAAGAGAAAACGGCTTTGGAAGAGAGAACATCCCTGCCATGATGGCAGCGGTGGTCGTCATTTCCCTGCCCCTTATCGTCCTTTTCCTCATTTTCAGAAATAAGATCATGGCAGGGGTTGCAAGAGGAGGTACCAAGGGATGAAAAGAATACTTTCTCTTGTCCTTCTAATGTTCGTTCTTGCGCTCTCCTTCTCATCATGTCACGGTGCAAAAAAGAGGGACGCCTTCATTATCCCAGATGAATTTGATACATCAAAGAATTACGAAATATCCTTCTGGGCGAAAAACGATACCAATCTGACGCAGGTGAATATCTATAAAAAAGCCATTGAGGATTTTGAGGCTATCTACCCCAATATCAAGGTAAATCTTCGACTTTATACCGATTACGGCAGAATTTATCAGGATGTTCTCACCAACATCGCAACCGGAACAACTCCAAATGTTTGCATCACCTATCCTGACCACATCGCAACCTACATGACAGGTGAAAACAATGTCGTTCCGCTGACAGACCTTTTTGTGGATGAAAAATTCGGTCTTGCCGGCAGCGAAGTAAAATTTGAAGCCCCCACAAAGGAGGAGATCATCCCAAAATTTCTTGAGGAATGCAAGCTGGGAACAGATTATTATGCCGTTCCTTATATGCGTTCGACCGAAGCCTGCTATGTGAACAAAACATATGTTGAAAAGCTTGGCTATACCCTTCCGGATGTCCTTACATGGGATTTTGTTTGGGAAGTCTCCGAGGCGGCAATGGCAAAGGATGCTGATGGCAATTTTCTCGTGAACGGTCAGAAGACCATGATCCCTTTCATCTATAAATCTACCGACAACATGATGATAAGTATGCTTCGTCAGCTTGATGAGCCTTATTCCACAAGCCGCGGCGAAATACTTCTGTTCAATGACACAACAAAGTCACTTCTTCTTGAAATTGCAGAGCACACCGAAACAAAGGCATTCTGCACTTTCAAGATAATTGGATATCCCGCAAACTTCCTAAATGCCGGTCAGTGCATCTTCGCCATCGACTCCACCGGAGGTGCAACATGGATGGGCTCGGATGCCCCGCTTGTTGATATTCCCGAGGAAAATATGGTGGATTTTGAAACTGCGGTTATGACTATTCCTCAATTTGATGCGGAAAATCCCAAAATGATCTCCCAAGGTCCTTCGATGTGTATATTTAATAAGGAAGATCCGCAGGAGGTTCTTGCGTCCTGGCTCTTTATGCAGTTCATGCTGACAAATGAGGTTCAGATCTCATATTCCCAGACCGAGGGATATATTCCCGTCACCTCAAAGGCGCAGGAATCGCCCGAATATAAGGACTATCTCTCCCGTGAAGGCGAGGATAACGATTTTTATTATGACATCAAGATAAAAGCGGCAAAGCTGATGATAGACAATATCGAAAACAGTTTTACAACTGCTGTTTTCAACGGCTCGACCTCTCTTCGTGATGCCGCCGGACAGCTCATAGAAAATGTCACAAAATCCGTAAGAAGACATCAAAATGTGGACGAAGAATATATCGAGACGCTCTATGAGGATATGACTTCTCTTTACCACCTGGACAATACCGAGCTTTCAGCAGGCACTGTTTCATCTCTCAGCCCGCTGCCCCTCGAATCAAAGCTTCTAATTTCGGCACTTTGCACAGTATGGGTGTTCATTTTGGTCTATCTTGCGGTATCTACTATAAAAAAAAGGAAAAACACTTGACAAAATCTGAAAAAAGAGTATAATATACTCATCAAAATCTTTAAAAATACAAAGGAGAAAAAATTATGAAGAAGATTTTAGTTGTACTTCTTGCTCTCGTTCTCGCACTTGCAATGGTTGCTTGCGGCGACAACGGCGATGCTAAGGACACAGAAACAAACGCAGGAACAGATACTACTCTCGACACAACTGTTGATACAGCAGCTGACACAGAGGGTGGCGATGTTGCAGCAGTTATGAGCTATGCAGACTATATGGCAGCAGAGCTTGATGCTCCCGTTGTTATCGAGGCATATGTTCAGGCTAAGCAGTCCTGGTGGGATAATAAGGCTACTATCTACACTCAGGATCAGGACGGCGCATACTTCATCTATGAGATGGTTTGCTCCGAGGAAGATTATGCTAAGCTTGTTCCCGGCACAAAGATCCGTGTAAACGGCTTCAAGACTGCTTGGGAGGGCGAGGTTGAGATCGCTTCCGGTGCTACATTCGAGATCATCGAGGGTGCTGATACATATGTTGCAGAGCCTGTTGATCTTACAGAAGTTCTCGGCACAGAGGAGCTTATCAACTACCAGAACCAGCTTGCATCCTTCAAGGGCATGACAGTTGAGGCTGTTGAGTTCAAGAACGGCGAGCCCGGTGATGATATTTATGTAACTCTCGGTCTTGGCGGCGCAAGCTACTCTTTCTGCGTTGAGTTCTACCTTACAGGTACAGACACAGAGGTTTACCAGACTGTAAGCGCACTCGAGGTCGGCAATGTTGTTGATGTTGAGGGCTTTGTTTACTGGTATCAGGGCGTTAACCCCCACATCACAGCAGTTACTGTTGTAGGTTAATTTATAGCTATAAAAGCCAAGGCTTATGCTTCAAATTCTAAAGGACAGTTTTGAATAGTTAAAAGCCTCGGCTGGGAATCCTCCCTTCCGAGGCTGAATTTGTTTTTCTCATAAATTGAGAAAAAATCTCACAAACTGTGCGCTTGATTATGGCTACATAATATGGTATACTATTATCACCGGTAAAACATAAGCCCTGCGCAGATGCTGACAGAATGGAGATATAGTATAAAATTGAACTTAGGAAATCAAATACGTATAAATCGCAGACGCATGAATCTTACTCAAGAACAATTAGCGGAAAAATTCGGGACATCTCCACAGGCTATTTCTCGGTGGTAAATAGGTGCGACCTATCCTGATATCGAAATGCTGCCAATGATCGCATCGTTTTTTGAAATGTCGGCAGATGCGTTGCTTGGAGTTACCGAGGAAGAAAAAGAAAAGTTTTGCATTGAGCTTCAACAATCTTTTGAAACCGCTGTCCGTGCAAAGGATGTTCAGAAAACTATCGATATCATGCGAGAAATATGACGCAATCTCAAAGAATATCAGCACTATTGGTTTTGGGGATTGTATACCGAGATTTGGAAAGTCCGTTTGTTTCGAGACGAGAAGGTTCTCGAAGAAATGCGTCTTTTAGCAGAAGAAATATTCAGTGTGTGCCCCAAAGACGATCATTGAGCTGTTATTGATTGTATGTCATATATGGAGGACGATAATCATCTTGATACTTTCTTGGACGCATATGCCGGCCGAGAGGATATGGCGCGTTCAAGCTTGCTGTTCAAAAGATACAAAATGCGCGAGGAGCTTGATAAAATTGAACCTGTAAGGCATGGTATTCTGTGGTATGAGCTTTCGCATATTATAACTGCGGCGAATGATTGGCAAGGATATCTTTGCAAGGATCCAAATCATTTTATTTGGTTTTGCGAAACACAGCTTAATTATCTCAATGCCGTAAACAATTTATCTCCCGATAAGAAGCATTTGATCAGCGGTGGAACAGGTGCGGATTTGTGGTGTGAGGAAAGAATACAGCTTGGAATACGTTATGCGGCTTCTTTTGCAAAGCTTGGAAAAATGGATGAAGCTTATAATGCCTTCGAAGACACCATACGTGTAATTGAACAAATCATGTCAATTACCGACGACGAGTTCAAAATGGGTTGTTCGTCCCCCGCATTAGATGGATTTTATTTGGACTCAAAAATCAATTGGCTTGAAAAAGACGGCAAAGAATACAAAGAAATTAGCATGCAGTATAATGATTGGTGGAATTGGATTATTCCACTTGATTATCAAAAAGCCTTTAAGCATGCTTGGTTTGACAGTATGAGGGCAGACAAACGCTTTGATGTGCTTTTTGAGAGATTGGATAAATGCGTTGTTTGCAGAGAAATATCAACTAATTAACTTGTGCAACAAAATTTTAGCCTCCGACATGGAAAATCCTTGCCGGAGGCTTATACTTTATGTAATTGCACTGCCACATTCGGTGGTGGGTAAGTGCGCACTTGCAGGAAAACCCAAAAGCCTGCCTTGTGTAAAGGGAGGTGGCACGGCAACGCCGTGACGGAGGGATTGTAAAGCGATATCTTTAGCATAAACAATCCCTCAGCCGCCTTCGGCGTCAGCTCCCTTTACACAAGGGAGCCTCTGGCAGTAGTCGTTTGTTCAGTTAGTATTTCATTAGTAAAAACTATCCTTTAGAACCCGATGCATATGAATTTGCTTTTTTGTTTTTTAATAGGTAAATCCGGCATCGAGAACTTCCTTAAAGATCTGCTTCTTCATCTCGGAAGAGTAAGCTTTCATAGGGAACGTTGCGTTCCCAACCTCAAAGCCCATACACTCAAGCACCACCTTAGTTGCCTGAATTGCTCCGTACTTTATAAGAACGCCGACCACCTTGTCCGTCTTCTTCTGAACCTCAAGTGCTCTCTTCATGTTGCCGGCTTTATAAAGCTCGTATATCTGCTTATAAAGAGGAAGCATTACGTTGTAGGTAGTACCGATACCGCCCGCGCAGCCTGCTGAAAGTCCACAAAGAAGCATCTCATCGGGGCCGTTTACAACAGTCATTCTGCCCTTGGAAGCAGTAATAAGCTCAATAAGCTTATAATAGTCCTTCATTGTCCACTTTACAGACGTCACATTGTCAATCTCAAGTAGACGAAGGAAAAGCTCGGTATCAAGAACAGTGTTCGCGGCAGGCGTGTAGTAGAGCATAAGCGGTATCTTAACCTGCGCGGCTATCTCTTTATAATAGTTGTAAATATCGTCCTGATCGTATCCGAAATATATCGGGGGGATAGCGGAGATAATGTCTGCACCCGCCGCCTCGGCGTATTTTGCAAGATATTTGGTATTCTCAAAATTTATATCCGCCACGTGTACGATCTTGAGCTTATCCTCGCCGATCTCTTGCATAGACTCGTCAATGAGTTTCTTTCTTGTATTTATCGAAAGAACAAGCCCTTCGCCCGTTGCACCCGCAACGTAAAAGCCGTCGGCTCCTACGCATTTATGGTAGCCGATAAGCTTACGCAGTGCAGAAACGTTTAAGGTTAATCCGTCGGGATTAAGAGGGGTTACAAGTGCGGGCATCACGCCCTTGATTTCATGATTCATAAAAACAGCCACATTTATTCTTCAAAATTCCAGATAACCTGCTTAATAACAGCTTCGTTGCTCTTACCTTTTGAATAGAAAACCGTAAGAATATCACCGTTTTTAAGCTCAACGGAAGCGGGATAACCAAGGTCGGGAGATGCTTCATCACCGACAACGATATTTTCGATGTCCCAGGTTTCTCCGCAGTCCTTACTGAACATCGCCTTAACGCCGTACGGAACATCGCGGTGCCCGTAAACCGAAACAAGAGTGCCGTTTGAATGAAGCATAAGATGCGCGGGCGAGCCACCTCTGTCGGCAAGAAGCTTTACGGGATTTGTGAACGTATAACCGTTATCGTCGGAAACACTTTGATATATGGTAAATACTTTTCCAGCATTATCCTGAACTCTTATATGAACAACGATTCTGCCGCATGGAAGCTGGATCGCGTGGGGTTCACAGGAAAGCAAGTTCGGCTCAACATCTTCAATACGGGAGCGGAACTCGGTCTTTCCGTCGCGAGATACCGTATGGCACTCAATGTGGCTGACTGAATTTACGTCGTTAAACAGTCTACCGACGTATAAAATGGTACCGTCATTAAGCTCACAGGGACCGTGGGGAGAGCTTATCGGAACAAGGATAGGATCTCCGAAGGTCTTGCCGCCGTCATTACTGATCGCGATAGATGAGCCAAGATACTTTTCCCAGCCGCCCTTCTTCTCTACCTCGTCAAGATAAGCATTGGTATAGGTTGGCTTAGTTCGGCAATGCTTACGCTGAAACGAGGGCGCGTTATTGAACGTCGTTATCATTACCCCCTTGTCTCCGAAAGTCATAATACCGCTGTCGCGGTCATCAAGGGGTGTATCAATAACAACCTCCGGCGCTGTCCAGCTCTTGCCCTCATCGTAGCTACGGCTGACTATGACCTTGCCAAAAGGGCAAATGTGATCAATTCTAAAGCCGCTTGCGCCGAGCATAAGAGAGCCGTCCCGGAGTCTTGCGATGCTCGGCCAACCGAAATAGTTATGCATACTGTTCTTGTTTGAACAGATAATCTCGGGATCCTTAACTACATTTATCTTCATTGCGCTTTTTCCTTTCTGAATTCAAAAGCATAATATAAAAAGCTGATGCTTTTTACACCTATATTTTAATTTACCGAAGCAAGAAAGTCAATCGAAGTGCGCGACGTTTTTTTTGAAAACAACGTCGTTTTTCTTAATAAAATGTTGATTCTTTGATATATTTATGGTATAATAAGGCCAAAGGCGGTGGAAAAATGTGCGCGGTAATCCAAAAAAGTGAAATTTCGATCGGTAACGCAAGAATTGAGATCGTTATGCAGGGAGGTTTTTCAGAGCATGGTTCACGCCGAAGGGTCGATATGCATCACCACCCCAATTTCGAGATACATTATATCGAAGAAGGAAGCTTTTGCTTTGAGCAGGAAAGCGGCTCTGTCACTGTGGAAAAGGACTCCCTCGTGCTTATCCCACCGAGACATTATCACGCGTTTATAGGTGAGAGCGAAAACCTTAAGCGCATAAGCTTCGAATTGAAACTCAGTATACTGAAAAACGGCTCCGACGTGTTTAGCAGCTATGATAAGCTCTTCTCAACCATCTCCTCACCTATGCTTATACACCGCTTTATCCCCGAGCTTATACAGCTTGGCGACTGTATGGGGGTTATCAGCGGAGAGGAAGAGATATGCAAATTAAATGCTCGTTTCACTTTAGCATTTCTCAAAATTTGCGAGATTTTGCGTCAAAATATTTCAGTGAAAGCGGAATTGTCACCCGACCGCACCGTGCAAATTTCACCAAGTGACGAGGATCTTACCCTGATGAGAATCCTTGATTACATACGAAGCGCTTGTCGACGCCCCCTTACGCTTTCAGAGGTAGCACGCTACGTTTCATTGTCCGAGCGGCAGGTGCAGAGGATACTTTCCGCCAGAATGGGCGAGAGCTTCCACGTGATACTCTCTGACAACCGCATCAATCTTGCAAAATCTATGATAACAAGTCAAGCATATTCCGACCGATCACTTGAGAAAATCGCTTATGAGTGCGGCTATTCAAATTATGTCAGCTTCTGGTCACAGTTCAAAAAATCTGTCGGCAAAACACCCGAGCAGTATAAAAAAGCCATGAAAAAATCTCAGGTATAGGCGTTGTGCGCGTTCCTAAGGGCTCTGCGTAATGAATTGTCCTTACGAGCGTGAATTGGCTTACGTCATAAATTGTCTGCGGCATGAGAAAAATCGAGCAACTCATAAAAACGGTAGATTTCAAATCATAAAGCCATAAGGCTTCAATTCATCAATCAGCATTTACAAAGAAAAAAAGACGAGGAACTTTGATAGATCCTCGTCTTTTTTTCTGTCGGTAGGTACTATTTTCTGTTGCAATTAAAAACTGTCCTTCAGAGCACAGCCCCTAAGCCTTGGCTTTTTCTTTTTCAGATTGATTTTATTACTTATTTTCACCGGACTTTATTTCAAACAGAAATTTGTCGAACAGTCGGAGACGGTGAAATTATACCCCAATGCTGTCGCATTGCCCTATGGGTTCGACTACACGAATGACCTTTGGTCATTACGTTCCGCTCAGGGTGACTGCTGTGAGATTATCATCCTTTAGCGCTCATAGATTCTTCGCTACGCTCAGAATGACTCGAGAGTAAATTGATGCTAAATTTTTCTACACGAGATTTCTATAAAATTTCCGTAGAAACACAGATAAACAGCAATAAAAATTACCTTTTTCGAAGTTTTGATCGACCTTTTTTAAAAGGTCGCGCGAGCCGACGGCGGCGTCGGTCGCCTCCGCAGAGGCGAAACTCCCTCACCGACAAATT
>JAFXAN010000136.1 GCA_017517035.1 Clostridia bacterium | reverse complement strand
CTTTGAGGGCTGCACGAGCCTTGAAAGCATAAAGATCGGTAATAATATCAAGCAAGTTGCAAAGGAAGCCTTTGAAAAGTATAAATTCATAGACCTTGAGGACGGCAAGGATATCACCACTCCCCTGCCCGAGCCTGATTCTGAAGCTCCGGCAGTAACGCCCGTAGGAACTCCCGAGGATTTTAATCCCGAGGGAGCGACCATTTTTGGCTATTCATACGGAGAATATAATGAAAAAACCGTAATAGATACATACTGGGCATATTACGATGATACAAAGACTCTTGAATTTACCTCCTTCAAAACCACATATAACGAAACAGGTGCTTTAAGCAATTGTGTAGACACCAACTGGAGCGAATATACAGATGTTATTGAACACATTATCGTTGGAAACAATATCGCAAAAGTCTCAAGCAAGGCATTTATGGACTATCCTGCGCTGAAGGACGTTCGCCTCGGAAAACAGGTAAAGCAGATAGATAATTCCGCTTTTGACAATTGCAAAAATCTGACTACCATCTGGAGAGACGGCAAAGAAAGAATAGAGGGCAGAGCCGATTTCAGAGGCTTTACAAGATTTACCGACTGTCTCGTGGGAACATCGGTAAGTGAAGTTGTTATGCCCGAAAACCCCAGCACTCTCGATGTAAATATGCCTATGACGGTCGTAAATGTCTATTCCACGAACATTACCAAGGAGCTGAAGGCTCACGCAGAATTCAATCTTTATAACCTCATAAACCTCAATAACCCCTCAGAAAAATACGAGCATTATGTTTATATAGACCCGACCTTGCCGCTTTGCGGAAGGCGAGCTGCTTTCTCCTTTGATGAGGCAAGCGGCACTCTTACGGTTCACGGTGCAGGTCCGATAGACGATATCGTAAATTATCACGGAGGCGGTTCAAAAAATCAGCCTTGGTTCTCGATAAAAAAGCAGATAAAGCACATAATTCTTTCCGAAAATATTACATCTATCGGCAAATATGCCTTTGCGGAATGCGAAAATGTTGAAACGGTTCAGCTTCCGAGCAGAGAAGATTTCATAATAAATGCTGCGGCATTTGAGGGATGCTTCAATATGAAGTCGGTCTATATTGAAGGCAGCGAGCCTATTGAAGGTACGATAGATGTGAGAAATGTTCCTGTCCTCGAATCATGGACATTTGCATATAACTACCTTATAGCAAATGTAGTTATAAACCCAAGTGTTGAGAAGATAGGTAATTCGGTATTCTCCGACAACCTGAATTTAGCTAATATTTACGGTACTCCCGGCAGCTTTGCAGAGGAATACGCCGCAAAGATAGGCGGAACCTTCTATGATATTTCATCCTCATCTCCCCAGCCAATCAAGTGCGAGCCTCCCGAGACAACTGCAAAAGAAACCGAAGGTAAGCAGCCGGAAAACACCACGGCACCCGAAAGTGTTCCCGAGAGCACTCCGGAAGCAGAAACAGAGAAAAACAACAGATGGGGTAATTATGTCTTTATTAAAACTGACGCTGAAATTCAGACAGATACAACCGAAACCCCGTGGGCGATCATAATCGGTGCAATTTCTGCTTTCTTGGCTTTTTGTGCTATCGCTTCTGTAATCTTGATCGTAAAAAAGAAGAAAAACAATAAAAACAATTAAAATTTGGGCACAGCCTACTCAAAAGAAAGGAAAAACAATGAAAAAATCAAAAAAATTATTCTTTGGCGCTCTGGTTTTGACACTTGCGGCGATGCTTTTCAGCTTTATGGCATTTGCAACAGAGGAAGCTGCCATAGTTGTTGACATTCGTGAGACAGCTCTTGCGGATGCAACCTTCACACGCCCCGATGACACAACGGTAATAAATGTATATCTTAAAACAGGAACAGATGTTGCCGAATATACATCGGATGCATTAAGTGCAAAATTCGGCTCGAACACAAATTATTATGTCTACCCCACAAGCTCGGGCGCAACTGCAGTTCGTCAGCTTATCGCCGCAGACAGCACGGTTACAATGACATACTATGGCGTAGATATGTACAGCGAGCTTGAGAGAAGCGGCACAGAGCCTACGGCAAACTATGCCTATTCATGGACCTTTGATGAGGCAACCGGAACTCTGACAGTGAATGCAAACAGCAAGCAGTTCTATATGAGCAAAGCTGTATGCGCTCTTTATAACTTCAAGGTCATCTGGAGAGATGCCATTGTCAGAATAAATCTTTCGGGCTATCCGAGCGGTGAATCACTGCGAGTCCATTATGATGCCCCCGAAACGCTTTTTGAAAAGCTTCCGAATCTTGAAGTTGTTCGCATGAGCCAGTATTATAAAACCTGGATAAACAGAAATGTGAACGGTATGTTCAATAACTGTCCGAAGCTCACTACGGTTTATATCGGAAGCACCTCAATTGATAAAATTCCCATGGGAATTGCGGATCTTTCGGGAGTAACTGCAATCCCCGACCACAACTCCACTTCAAATGTTAATGCCACTCCCAATAAGCTCTTCCTTAACTGTTCATCAATTGAAAAGGTCATCCTTCCCGCAAATACAAGATATCTCGGTCAAACACTTGGAAAGCAGATGTTTGAAGGATGTACATCCCTAAAATTTGTTTCGATTCCCGACAGCATAACAGCTATCGAAGCTACTGCCTTTAAAGGCTGCTCCGATTTCGTTATCGGTGTTAAGAGTGCGGCGCAGTATGAGTTTGTAACCTCCAAGGGATATAAAGCCGCATATGATCTTTATCTCGGCTCGCTTGATACTGTTACAGGTACTTCTGCGGGAGAGGTTTATATCTCTGAGAGTGCAGAATATACCGTGGCAGAGCTTGAAGCAGTGTTCGGTGATGATGCAACATATGTTGTTCATCCCTCAAGCCCCATGGCAACAGCTATCCGTGATGACGGCACTGCCGATTTCACCTACTATGCTTGGCTTCCGAGAGAAGGAAGCGAGGGAGATAATTATTCCTGGAGCTATAGCGAGACAACAAAAGCTCTTACCGTCTCAACCGTCAACTCTAAAGGCTTTACAATGAGCGAAAGCAGCGGTCTTACTGCTCTTTACGATTGGAAATGTATCTGGAGCGATGCCATCGTTAAAATTGATATTCAGGGATATCCGCAGTATCAGAAAATGACGGTGCATTACAGTATGCCCGGAACTCTTTTTAACAATCTTCCGAATCTTGAAATAGTGCGTTTTTCAAGCGGTATAACAAATTGGGAGATAAGAGTGACGGGAATGTTCAAAAACTGTCCCAAGCTCCATACCGTTGATTTCGGTGTCGCTCTGAGTGATGTCGAGATAGGCGTTATAGATCTTTCGGGCATAAAATCACTTTCCTCAAACGGTGCCGCATTCTTGAATCAGACCTTCAGCGGCTGCGCATCCATTAAAAAGGTCATCCTTCCCGAAGGTGCAACCAATTTTACAAAGATAGGCAGCGGAATGTTCGCCGGATGTACCTCTCTTGATGAGATATCCGTTCCCGCAGCGTTCAATACTATAACAAGCGGTGCTTTCGAGGGATGTACTTCGCTTAAAAAGGTTATCTTAAATTCCGATATTTCGATATCTGCGAAAACATTTGAGGGTATTTCTTCCCTTCTCATTTCCTGCCCAACAGTTGCAATTGCAGACAAGATAAATTCTTCTCTTGCTTCGGACGGAGTGGATCTGGGTGCTGTATTTGCATTTTGCAATACGGGAATGCGAGTTGAGGGATACAGCATCAGAGATTCCGTAAGAACGGATAAAGATGGAAATGTTGAGGTTCATAACGGTCTCAGAACGATATATTCATTCAACGAAAATGCTTTGGGCGAGAATAGCGGTTATACCCTTGTTGAATACGGCTCTCTTATCGGAACAAAGGAAAACTGGAATACTTATCTTCAGACCTTTGACGGTGAGAACTCACTTCTTAAATTAAGCGGTGACGAATTTGTTTCTCCCGAAAGGATCGTTAAAACACCTGTTTATAAGAACGGTGAATATGTAAATAATTCCGATCATGAGAATCCTTCAAATGTTGAATTTAAGGTTACTGTGGTAAACTTTGAAGGCAAAAATCAGATAAAGGCAGAGCTTGTCTCGGCAGGCTATGAGATCTGGGAAAAGGACGGAAGATATTTCGTTCTCTATACAAGAGAAGATGTTAGTGGATATGAAAGTATTTCGCTTTATAAAGTCACTCTCGGCATGATAGGTGCCGGAGCTATGAAGCTGAAAAAGGCTGATTATCCTATCTGGAATACGGTCTATGAATGCAGAGAAGAAGTTCTTACCACAGACAATTCCGCAATCACCGCCCTTCTTCTTGCCGATCCTATAAACGAAGGAATGAATATTGCCCTCTATGCCACCGACAGCACAGAAAATGTTGAATTTGCATCATTCGGTCTTACAACCGAGCAAAAAAAGAGTATTTCCGCAAAGATACTTGGTGTGAATGTAAGCTGCACATCTCCGATCCTTGACGGATATTGGGAAGCGCATCTTGACGAGAAGATCGCAGATATTCCCGAAGGAAAATCCTTCATCGCTTTTACCGATTTTCATTTTGAACTTGATGGCACAAGAAACACAAGAAAAGCCACCGAAATGATGAAATATGTAAAGGATACTGCGGGCATTGACACTGTAATCAATCTGGGAGATACATATACGGGTGAGAAAACAATAGAGGAATGCGAAGAAATATTTAAAATTTCGGTCGGTGAATATTTCTATGATGTTTTCGGCACGGACGGTCTTTATGTTATAGGTAATCACGAATCAAATATTACCACATGGCGAGGTCTTAATAAAAGCGAGGGCACGGACGGCTATTATGCCTATGATTATCTCCTTCCCGACAGCACCATATATGAAGCCACAGTGGATAATCTTTACGGCAAGGAGAATTTCTTCTTTGATACCGCTCTTATCTCTCTTGCAGACAGCGGAAAAATCACATTCACCGCTATAGGACCTTACAGTGCAGAGGAAATGAAAGAGCAGTATATCGCTTGGGCAAAGATGCATTATTATTATGATGATGCCGAGAACGGTATAAGATATATCGTTTATAATTCCGGTGGCTGCGGTCTTACCGAGAATTATACCTTCGGTCAGGCTCTCTGGAATAAAATTATTCCCACACAGCTTGATTTTATTGCAAGTTCACTTATGAGCACTCCCGCCGGATATGACATCGTTTTCTGCGGACATATGCTTGGTGACAATGAGGATTATTCAAACAAGCAGGAAAGCATCTTCAAGATACTTTCCGCATTTAAGAGCGGAACAACCGTTAGTATTTCCGCAGTTGGCGAAAACGAAAATATTCAAGCAGTTATCGGAAGTCCCGAAAAGACCTATGACTTCACAGGGACAAGCTTTAATGGCACGATTTTTGCCATAGGCGGTCACTGGCACAGAGATATGTCATATGTCTACGGAACAGATTCCGATGGCGCATATATAAACAATGCACCATATAGCATGGGAGATATTGTTCCGGAGGATGGAATATTCCTTATCGACCTGAACAACGATTGTCTTGAACCTCTTCAGAGCGGTGAAACATATCCCATAATGGAAAGAGATACTCTTACCGAAAACTGCTTTAATGTAATAACCATAACTCCCGAGGGAGATATCGTTGTGACACGCTTCGGAGCAGGTGACGACAGATATCTCGACTATCCCGAAAAAGAAAACACCGGGCTGCACTAAGCGCAGACCGGTCAGACTGTGGAAAAAGCTGTAATACCGCAAGTAGATAATAGTAAAAATAAAAAAGTAAAATAAAAGAGAAAAAATAAAATTCAATCGGGTAGTAAGCTAACCATTATTTGATTAGCTTCCTACCCGATTTTAGATTGATTCAGATTTTGCGGTTTTATTTTATCACATAGCTTATCCAGCTCTTATCCGAGACATGGTTTGCTATTGCATCAACCTTTCCGAATGTCGTAATTGTGAGAGTTACGCATTATTGTGTGCATGAAGGGTTTTGCTTATTGGGAATTTGAACTTGAACAATGGCTTTGAGCCTGACTGCCAAAGACACAATTGTGGGCGGTTCGTATGTTATGAACAAATCAAGATTTTTTCTCGGGAAGCTCACTATAAAGAGTAGCTCCGAGTACAAGTGCCGCTCCGATATATCCGAAAACACCTATGTTTTCTTTCAGAACAAAAGCCGAAAGTACAATTGCAACAACCGGATCAATATAGCTGAAAAGAGCAACGGTCTGCGCTCCGAGAGAGGACATTGAGCCAAAATAAAGTGCATACGCTATGCCCGTATGTAAGATTCCCACAACTATCGTCATAATAACGGATGTGGTGCTGAAGCATTCTGCGCTTATCTCCTCAGCAAAAAGGACATAAGGCAATATCACAATTGCGGCAGACGAAAGCTGCACTGCGGTCTTTTCATATGGCGGAATTTTTCCTATCTTTTTGTTAAGAATTATTACGCTTGCATATAAAAGGGCTGCGCCAAGTCCGAGGAAAACTCCGATAAGATCACGCAAGCCGCCAAATGAAGCATCGAAAACGCCCGAAACCGCCACCATTCCGATAGCGGAAATGACAACACAGACGAATTTTTTTGCCGTCAAACGCTCCCCTAAAAGGAATGGTGAGGCAATGATGACGAAAATCGGTGCTGCATAATAGCAAAGAGTTGCGGTTGCCACCGATGTATAGTTATATGCCTCAAAAAGAAGAATCCAATTGAAGCCTATGAATGCTCCCGAAATTATGAGGAGCCATATTTTTTTGCCTACTGCAGCAAAATCAAAGCGTTTTTTGCCGAGAAGCATCAAAATGATAAGAAATGCCGCGCCGATAAATCCCCTTGTCATTGCCAGAAATCCCGATGGCAGAGGAATAAATTTTCTGAAAATTCCGATCGTTCCGAATATTGTCATTGACAAGATGAGACTTAGTCTTGCCGTCATTTGTTCTTTTTTCATCATAAGCTCCTTGTGTTTTTCTCCGCAGCACGAAAATCTCTGGGCAAAACCCCTGCATAAGCCTTGAAGGTCTTTGAAAAATAGGACTGATTTTCAAATCCGCACAGTGCTGCAATGTCACCAACGGTCGCATCACTTGAACGCAGCAATCTTTTCGCATATTCACAGCGCAAAATATTGATATATTTCACAACGGTGTGACCTGTATACCGCTTAAATTCACGGAGAAAATGATATTTGCTTATTCCCGCCTTTTTTGCGACATCTTCAAGAGAAAGCTCCTTTGTGAAATTGTTATTGATAAATTCAAGTCCCGTCCTTACGGTGTCCGCACCGCTGCTATCCTTTGATTTTTCTTTCTCCTCCCCATAATTCCTGCAAAGATACGAGAGAAGCGCAAGAGCGCAGCCTCTTGTTGCCGAAATATGGTAAGCATCACTTCCGGAAAATTCCTTGATGGCTTCTTCCACGAGAATCCTTGCCCTCTCATCATTTATCTTGTTTTGGAATTTGATCCTTTCAAGATCAATGCCGTTTTCAAGACAAAAACGAGCACCGATTATAAAGCAATGGTATTTGATCTCCGAAGATGTCCTTATTCGATGTACCTCGTTTGAGTTTATTATAACAGTATCTCCGGGCAAAAGTGAATGTTCATGGCTGTCACAAAGCACATCCCCTTCTCCCGAAATGATCTGAAGTATTTCGAGGCTGTCATGCCAGTTTCCCCATCCGCCTTTGAATTTTTTTACCTCGTCCGTGTGGAAAATAAATGGCAGCATTTCCTTTTTCCATTTATGCACTTCAAATATATCATTTATATAAAGAGACATTTCTTCTTTTGATTTTTGCGGCATAACAATCTCCTAAACAGCAATATTATATTAAAACATAGCAATATTATTACTTGAAAATCAGGCTTGTATCGTATAAAATAATATTGAACACAGCTGTATGGCATTATTATACAGCAAAAACAGTTTTTTTGCAATATTGTTTCAAAAAGAAAAGGAGATTTTTTATGTACAATCTTAAAATCGGTGCAATTGTTGAGTCCTTTCGCCTTGACACCTTCGATGCGATAAAAAAAGCAGCGGAAATTGGCGCTATGGGACTTCAGATGTACTGCACAAGCGGTGAAAACGCCCCCGAAAACATGACACCGGAGAGAAAAAGGGAGCTTATCAGAACCGTAAAGGATAACGGTCTTGTTTTCTCAGCGATCTGCGGAGATCTTGGTCACGGCTTCGGTGACACAGAAAAGAATCCCGCACTTATCGAAAAATCAAAGAGGATCGTTGACCTTGCTCTTGAGCTTGGCGCAAATATCGTCACAACTCACATCGGTGTCGTTCCCACGGATAAGAACCATCCGAGATATAAGATCATGCAGGATGCCTGCGGCACACTTGCGGAATATGCCGACAGCGTTGGCGCAAGATTTGCCGTTGAAACGGGGCCCGAGAAGAGCGAGGTCCTCCGTGACTTCCTTGATTCTCTCGGCTCAAAGGGTGTCTCGGTCAACCTTGACCCTGCAAACCTCGTTATGGTTGCAGGCGACGATCCGGTTGCTGCTGTACATAACCTGAAGGATTACATTGTTCATACCCATGCAAAGGACGGAGTTATGCTCAAGGCAACAAACCCCGAATTTATCTACAATGTTGAGCCAATGCCCGAAGAGCTTCGCGGAGTTGGATTCTACCGTGAGGTGCCTCTCGGAACAGGCTCTGTTGACTTCCCGAAATATATCGCAGCACTCTATGAGATCGGCTACCGAGGATTCCTCACGATCGAGCGTGAGGTTGGCGACAACCCAATCGCAGATATAACAACTGCTGTCAACTTCCTTAAGGGAATTATTGAATAATTTAGAATAATAAACAGTAATTTGTCGGTGAGTGAAAACGAAATTTGTAGGGGCGATCATTGATCGCCCGAAAAAAACAAACGGCGTAAAATAACGATATTTTGAGCTGTTTATGAGACGGGCGATCAATGATCGCCCCTACGGATTACGGCTTCGACTGTTCGCTAAATTACTGTTTAAAATAAAGCGGAGAAAATAAAATGGAAAAGATAAAAATAGGTATCATAGGAACCGGAAATATTGCAAGAAGCCATATAAAAAGCTATCTGAAGAACCCCAATGTTGAGCTTTATGCTTTCTGCGATATCCATGAGGGCAGACTATACGATGCGGGAAAAGAATTTGGCATCGAGAGACTTTATACAGATCTTGACGAAATGCTTGCGCTTCCTGAGCTTGATGCGGTAAGCGTTACAACATGGAACAGTGAGCACGCACCCTGTGCTATCAAGGCTCTGAATGCAGGAAAGCATGTTCTCTGCGAAAAGCCAATGGCAACAACGGTCGAGGACGCCATCGCAATGAAAGAGGCAGCCGAGAGAAACGGCAAGCTCCTTATGATCGGCTTTGTACGCCGCTTCGGAAATGACATGAAGCTCGTTCGTGATTTCATTGACGAGGATTATCTCGGAGAGATCTACTATACAAAGGCAACATATATTCGCCGCAACGGTAACCCTATGGGCTGGTTCGGTGATAAGAGCAGAAGCGGAGGCGGTCCTCTTATTGACCTTGGTGTTCATGTCATCGACTTCGTTCGCTATGCTCTCGGAAATCCAAAGCCCATCTCGGTCTATGGTGCTACCTTCAAGAAGCTTGGCGCAAGAACAAATATCAAAACTCCAAAGGGCTATATCAGCTTAAGCGCAACAGATAAGGACATCTGCGATGTTGAGGATCTTGCAACTGCAATGATCCGTTTTGATAATGGTGCTGTGCTTCAGATCGAAGCATCCTTCAGTCTTAACACCACATCCGGCAAGGGCGATATCGAGCTTTTCGGCACAAAAGCAGGCGTTAAGCTTGATAAAACTCTCGTTTTTGCAACAGAAGTCAACGATTATCTCTCAAATGTTGAGATCTGCGAGAACGCTTCCTTCGATTTTGATGCCTCCTTCAAGCGTGAAACAGACCATTTTGTTGACTGCATCATGAACGGCACAAAATGTCAGAATCCCGCAGAGGATGGCATCGAGATCATGAAGATACTCAGCGCAATATATCAGTCTGCCGAGACCGGGCATGAGGTTGTAATCGACTGAGGATAAAAATTTAAAGAAAAATTCGACAAAAATTTCCGGTGTAGTCTCTTGAAGGTTACACCGGAAAATGATAAAATAGAGGTGTAAAATGAAAATATCTGTTAGCTCATATTCGTTCAGTGGTTATTTGCGCGAAGGAAAAATGACTCAGCTTGATACCGTAAAAAAGGCGGCAGAGCTTGGCTTTGAGGGAATCGAATTTACTTCCCTTTCCCCAAATCCCTCTCCCACAAAGGATGAAAAGCTGGAATATGCAAGAAAGATCAAGGCAGAAGCCGAAAAATGCGGCATCGCCATCGTTGCCTATTGCATCGGGGCAAAGCTCTTTAGCATTTCAGAGGAAGAAAATGAGGCAGCACTCAAGGCTGTTTTTGACGAGATCGACATTGCCGCAGAGCTTGGTGTTCCCGTTATGCGTCATGATGTAACATGGAGCATAAAATTCGGTGAAAGGACAGTCAGCTTTGACCGTCAGCTTCCGATGATTGCCGAAAACGCAAGAAAGATCACCGAATATGCTATGTCAAAGGGGATCCGCACCTGCTCGGAAAACCACGGCTTTGTTGCACAGGACAGCGATAGAATCGAGAGACTCTATAACGCGGTTGCACACGATAATTACGGTATTCTCATTGATATCGGCAATTTTGCCTGTGCTGATGAGGATTCTGTCATTGCAGTTTCAAGACTTGCTCCCTATGCTTTCCATGTTCATGCAAAGGATTTCCGTAAAGTAAAATTCGGAGAAGAAAGCGACGGTCTTGTTACCAGAGGCTGTAATTTTCTTCACGGCTGCGTTATAGGCGAAGGAGACATTCCCACAAAGCAGTGCATCGCAATTCTCAAAAAAGCGGGCTATGACGGCTTCGTTTCCATCGAATATGAAGGCTCGGAGGACTGTATCGAAGCTCTCGCAAAGGGACTTGCAAATTTAAAATCATATATCTGAGGAAAAAATGAAAACAGTAATTTGTAAAACATACGAAGAAATTTCAAAGGCAGCAGCGGAAGAGATCGCCTCGATAATTAAGGAAAAACCAAAGGCAACACTCGGTCTTGCAACAGGCTCAACGCCCGTTGGAATGTACCGTGAGCTTATAAATAAATATGAGAACGGTGAGCTTGATTTCAGCGAGGTCACAACCTTCAATCTTGATGAATATTATCCAATCTCGAAGGATAATGACCAAAGCTATGATTATTTCATGCGCAAAAATCTTTTTGATCATATAAATATCTCACAGGGAAAAACCAATATTCCAAACGGAAGTGCGTCAGACCCTATTGCCGAATGCGAGAAATATGAAAAGAAGATCGAAGAGAACGGCGCTGTTGATATTCAGGTTCTCGGCATCGGACAGAACGGACATATCGGCTTTAATGAGCCGGGTGATTATCTCCACACCGTAACACACATCACAGATCTTACAGAAAGCACTATAAATGCAAATGCAAGATTCTTTGAGAGCGAATCGGATGTTCCGAAAAAAGCCCTCACAATGGGAATCGGTACGATCCTTAAGGCAAAGAAGATCCTTCTTCTTGCAAACGGAAGATCAAAGCATGAAGCAATTTCCGCTCTGCTCGATGATAAAATCACAACCGCCATTCCGGCAACACTTCTCAAAACCCACCCAAATGTTATTTTGATTTGCGACGAGGAAGCATATTATGGATGATTACAGGATATTGAAAAACGCTCTTGTTGATGGTGAACTTACCGATATTGTTGTGCGTGCAGGTAAGATCGTCAGCATAGGTAAAACAAGCACAACGGGAGAGTTTCTTGATATCGGAGGCAAAATGCTTTTGCCCGGTCTTGTTGATATCCATTCCCACGGCTGCATTGGCATTGACACAATGGATGCCCATCCTCTCAAAATGGCTGAAATGCGCCGTTATATGAAGAAAAACGGCATCACAACATGGCTCCCCACAACAATGACGGTTGCTATGAGCGATATAGGAGATAAAACCTCCGAGGGACTTATTGATATCGGTGAGGACGGCTGTGATATCGTGGGCTTCCACATGGAAGGTCCATACATAAACAAAAAATATAAGGGCGCACAGAATGAAGCTCATATAAAAAATCCTTCGGTGGAAGAATTTAAGCAGCTTGAGGGCATAAAAATGGTCACGATCGCTCCCGAGCTTGAGGGCAGTGAAGAGCTTATCCGCTATTGTGCGGAGAACGGTATCGTTGTTTCGCTCGGTCATACCGATTGCGATTTTGATTGTGCTGAAACTGCTTTCAGAGCAGGTGCAAAATGTCTTACACACACATTCAATGCAATGCCCCCCATGCTTCACAGAGCACCCGGTCCTATCGGTGCGGCACTTGTGAATGACGGCTATGCCCAGGTCATCTGCGACGGTCAGCATATTCACAGAGCGGCAATTATAGCACTTTACAGAATGTTCGGTGCGGACAGAATGGTCCTCATCAGCGATTCCATGGCGGCAACCGGACTTGGAGACGGAAATTATGTCTTTGGCGGCCTTGATATAACAGTCAAGGACGGAATTGCAAGAACCGAGAGCGGAGCACTTGCGGGAAGCACCACCAATCTCATGGGCTGCGTCAAAAAGGCGATAGAATTTGGCATTCCCCCAATGGATGCGTTCAAGATGGCATCTGAAACACCCGCAGCTCTTATGGGACTGAAAAAAGGAAAGATCGAGGTCGGTTATGATTCGCAGTTTATCGTTCTCGATGAAAACTATGACCTTGTGGATGTTCTCAATCTTAAAGGTGATCTGATTTGATAAATAGGATCCCTAAAAAATGATGGGGCTGTCTCAAATACCGAAAAGGTGTTTGAGACAGCTTCTTTGTTTTCAAACCTAAATAAAAGCTTTGATCACATAAAAAAACGAACTTTTTCCAAGCGGAAAAAGCTCGTTTTTTTATAAGTTATAAGCCAAAGGGTCTTTCATCATCAGATTCTTTTTTGTCCTCTGTGATGTCATCCTCAGCCTTTGCCTTCTCTTCGGCTTCCTTTGCAGCATTTTCTTCTGCACGGCGCTCGTTCTCGGCATCGCTTTCCTTCTTTTTCTGCTCTGCGATCGCCTCGATCTCCTCCTCTGTGCAGCCATCATGCTCCATTGCATATCTGAACTGATCACTATCCATAGTCTCATGCTTATAGAGATACTGGGCAACAAAATGAAGCTTGTCGATATGCTCGGAGAGGTACTCCACGCACTTTTTATATGCAGAATCTATGATGTTTCTTACTTCATCATCAATTTCGGCAGCGGTCTTTTCGGAATAATTCTTACCCGAGCTGAAATCACGGCCAAGGAACACCTCGGAGCTGCTATGCTCGTTTCCGTAAAGAACAGTACCAAGCTTTTCGCTCATACCGTATCTCTCTACCATCGCTCTTGCGATCTTTGTCGCCTGCTGAATATCCTGGGATGCTCCTGTTGAAATATCCTCAAGCACAAGTGCCTCGGCAACTCGTCCGCCCATACATACGATGATATCGTCTATCATCTCGTTCTTTGTTTCGCCAAGCTTATCCTCCTCGGGAACTCGGATAGTTACACCGCCCGCATTGCCCGCAGGAATAATGGTTATATGCTTAACAGGATCGGAGGTGGGGCAATAGAATGCCGCAACCGCATGACCTGCCTCGTGATATGCAACGAGCTTATTGTCCTTTTCTCTTCTCTTCTTCGCCTTTTTCTGAGGACCCATGATGATCTTCATATAGGAATCCTCGATCTCGTCCATTCCGATAAGAGATTTATTTCTTCTTGCCGCAAGAAGCGCCGCTTCATTAAGAAGATTTGCAAGATCCGCACCGGTGAATCCGACTGTTGACTGCGCTATCTTCTTAAAGCTTACCGCATCCTCCATAGGCTTATTCTTTGCGTGTACCTTGAGGATCTCTTCTCTTCCCTTGATATCGGGATATCCTACGGTTATCTGACGGTCAAAGCGTCCCGGACGGAGAAGTGCGGGGTCAAGTATATCGGGGCGGTTGGTTGCAGCAATGACGATGATTCCGTCATTTGAGCCGAAGCCGTCCATTTCAACAAGAAGCTGGTTGAGAGTCTGCTCTCTTTCATCGTGACCGCCTCCGAGACCTGCTCCTCTGTGGCGTCCTACAGCATCAATTTCGTCAATAAATACTATGCTTGCAGGGGCTTTTCTTGCCTGATCGAAAAGATCTCTCACTCTCGAAGCACCAACGCCCACATACATCTCAACAAAATCAGATCCCGAAATTGAGAAGAAGGGTACATCAGCCTCGCCTGCAACAGCCTTTGCAAGAAGTGTTTTACCCGTACCTGGAGGGCCCATAAGAAGGACACCGTGAGGTATCTTTGCTCCGAGCTTTGTATATTTCTTGGGATCTTTTAAAAATTCAACAACCTCTTTAAGCTCTTCTTTTTCTTCATCAGCACCCGCAACATCGGCAAAGAGAACCTTTTTCTTGTCTGCCGTTGCCATCTTGACTCGTGCCTTGCCGAAGCTGTTTATCTTTCCGCCGCCCTTTCCTGCCATGGAATTCATCACAAATATCCAGAAAACGATACCCATAATTATCAGTATCGCATATGGCAGAAGCTGTATCCACCAAGAATAATTCTTTGCGGGCTTATAGTCATATTCCGTAAGAATACCCGCCGCCTTCTGCTCAAGGATAAGCTCGTGCAGATCGTTATAAAAAATGGTGATATTGCTGAGCTGGTAGCTCGCCTTTGTGTCATCTGCAAGTGTAAGCGTTATCAGATTCTTATCACTTACCTCAAATGCCTTTACCTGTTCTTTTTGGAAATACTCCACAACCTGACTGTAATCATCAAGTTTTTCAACCTTCGCTTCACTTGTTTTGAATATCTGTGTTACAGTCAGAATAATAACGCCTATCAAAACAAGATAAAACAAAATGACCTTAAAATTGCTTTTCATCAATGCTCCTTATGCCTTTGCAGTATTTATTCTCATTTTCCCTCGTAAACTTCTCTTTTGAGAATGCCTACATAGGGAAGCGCACGGTAAGCCTCGTCATAATCAAGACCGAAGCCCACAACAAATTTATCCGGTATGACCTTTCCGCAATAATCCGGCTCAAAATCCACCTCACGGCGTGAAGGTTTATCAAGCAGGGTACAGGTTCTGACACTGTGCGCCCCCTTCATGCGCAGATATTCGGTAAGATGCGAAAGAGTTCTTCCGCTGTCAATTATATCCTCAACTATTATTATGTCAATATCCTTCATATCTCTCCTCTGCAGGTCAAGATGGATATTGATATTTCCCGTTGTTGCAGTTCCTGCGCCATAAGAAGAAACCTTCATAAAGTCTATTTCCACGGGAAGGTCGATCCTTTTCATAAGCTCGCCCATAAAGACAACAGAGCCTTTAAGAATACAGAGAAGAAGAAGCTTTTTTTCGGAATTTCTGTAATCCTCGCTGATATCAGCGGCAATTCTCCGACATATCTCGCTTATTTCTTCTTCGTCAACAAGTATTTCCTCAATGTCCTTATTCATATGTTTCCAGCCTTTCTCTAAACGACAAATATAGTCAATTTTATACCACGATTATTTTTTGCCTTCATTCCGTCGCGCACCGCAATTTCAGGGATAAGGACTATCCCATCGTCATCGCAGATGATCGGATATGAAATGCGCTCTTCAAGTCCAAGCTTTTTCTCGGAAAAAAGCTTACGGACATCCTTTGAAATGCCGCCCGTGCGTATTCTGTCACCGCTTTTTCGGCATCTCACAAAAAGCTTACCATTTATTTTAGCAGATTCAAGATAAACTTGTGTAAATAACTTGTAAATATTTCCCTCATTTTTCTGAATTTGCTGTGTTGAATGTGAATTTTCTATGGAGCAGGCATTTTCAAGGGTCAAAACATAAGCTCCAAAAGAATTCTCCCCCTCTGAAAGCTCCATTGCTTCGGGAAGCGTTGAAGCTTCCTTTTTGCCCTTATCTTCATTTTCAAAAATCAGCCTGCCGTTTTCTATCACAGCCCGTTTTTTTCCGGGAAGCGAAAGCGAAGAATGCTCTCTTCCCTTTTTCACAAGCTCATATATGGCGTCAAGATGCACGCCTTCCATCATTGAATCATCAATCTCACCGCAAAGTTTGAGGACTGCACGGTTGAAGATCGGTCTTCGTAGCAAAGCAAGCTCTTTGACCATTCCATCTTTATTCTGCTTCAAATGCTCCTCTGCCGCCTCCTCAAGATACAAAAGATCCTCTCTGAGGCTCATGGAGGTACGCACAGAAGCACCGACCACATCGGGATTTATCGCCCGAAGAGTTGGAAGCACCGAGGCTCTTATGCTGTTTCTGGCATATATTTCCTCTGAATTTGTGCTGTCATAGACATATTCTATGCCGTTTTCGGCGCAAATATCATGCACCTGAGCCTTTGTCAGCGGAAGAATGGGTCTTATGACGCATCTGCCACCGCCAAGCTCTCTTTTTTGGGGGATTCCGCAAAGTCCGCGAAGTCCTGTTCCTCTTGCAAGCCTGAACAGCATAGTTTCAAGATTATCGTCTGCATTATGAGCTGTTGCAAGGATCGGAATATCATTTTTCTCCATAATTTCAGCAAAAAAATCATATCTCACATCTCTTGCGGCACTCTCAATGCTCTTTCCGGTCTTTTTTGCAATGGCGGGAACATCCGCATTCAAAATAAAAAGCTCAATTCCCATCCTTTGGCAGACCGCAGAGCAAAAATCACGGTCTCTTATTGCTTCCTCTCCTCTTATTCCGTGATTTACATGGGCGGCATAAAGAGAAAATCCCTTTTCAGCACACCAATCCCGAAGAAGATGAAGCATGAGAGAGGAGTCTGCACCGCCGGAAAAAGCGGCAAGAATTTTTTTCTCATTTTTCTTCGGAGCATATCCAATTATCTCGCTCGGCGGAATAAATCCGCCGAGCGGCATTTTTTTAAGCACCTGAAGCTCCGTCCTGCGCAATTGAACGGAACTTTGTATATTTACCTATCCAACCGACCTTGACGGTATTAGTTGAGCCGTGTCTGTTTTTGGCAACGATGACCTCGGCTGTGTTCGCCTCCGGAGGCGGCTCACCGTTTTCATCATCCTTTTGATAATATTCACTTCTGTAAAGGAAAAGCACTGCATCCGCATCCTGCTCGATAGAGCCGGAATCACGAAGGTCACTGAGCATAGGTCTCTTATCACTGTTCTTTTCCGCCGCACGGTTAAGCTGTGCGCAGCAAAGAACAGGAACATTCAGCTCCTTTGCCATAAGCTTGATTGAACGGGAAATTTCAGAAACCTCCTGAGCACGGTTATCGCTCTTTCTGTCACTCTGCATAAGCTGCAGATAGTCGATAACAACAAGTCCCAGATTATCAACTCTGCGGAGCTTGGATTTCATGCCCATAACGGTGATACCCGCCGTATCATCAATGAGAATATTGCATTTTGAGAGCCATTCCGAGGTGTGCGCAAGTGCATTCCAGTCCTCGGGAGCAAGCTCGCCTGTACGAAGCTTATGAGAATCGATCATCGCCTCGCTTGAAACAACTCTCGTCACAAGCTGCTCGGCAGACATCTCAAGAGAGAAAATGCAGACAGCCTTGCCCGTGGCTCTTGCAACATTCGTTCCCACATTCAGAACAAATGATGTCTTACCCATACCGGGGCGTGCGCCAACAATTATAAGGTCACTTTTTCCCATACCCGCAAGAACGCCGTCAAGTCCCGCAAAGCCTGTTGCAACGCCTTGAGTTGCTTCCTTATTGGTATTAAGCTCATGCAAGTGGTCATAGACCTGCATAAGAGCGTCCTTTATATGAGTAAAATTCTTTGTTTCCTTCTTCTGTGCGATATCGAAGATGGATTTTTCTGCATTTTCAAGGATATTATCAACGCTGTCCTGCTCGCTATAAGCCTTATCGGAAATATCGCCGCTGACCTCAATGAGCTTGCGAAGAACGCTCTTATCCTTTACGATCTTTGCATAATCCTTTATATTAAGGGCGCTTGGAACGACCTCGCCGAGAGTTCTGATATAGTCCTCTCCGCCGCTTTTATCATATACACCGATCTGAACAAGCTGGTCTATAAGGGTTACGATGTCGATAACACCGTTTTCCCTATAAAGGCACAGCATTGCATCAAAAATTTTCGAATGCTCCGAGATATAAAAATCCTCGGGAGCGATCTCGCCCGCGATCTGATTCAGGCATTCGGGGTCTATAAGCACCGAGCCGAGAAGAGATTGCTCTGCGATCATCGAAAATGGCTGTTTTCGGATCATTTCTTCATTCATGATTTCAAATCCTTATGTTTTATTATGTCCGTCTTTCCCGAAATAATAATCGAAAAGACGCAATTTTTATTTTTCGGTAATTACGATATTGATCTTGCCTACGATCTCGGTATAGAGCTTGACATCAACGGTATAAGATCCGAATGCCTTGAGAGGATCCGAAAGCACGATCTTTCTCTTATCAATAACGACACCGTGTGTTTTTTCAAGCTCCTCTGCAATGTCCTTTGAGGTAACAGAACCGTAAAGGCGTCCGTCTCCGCCTGCAGACATTGTAAATTTAACAAGTATTCCTTCAAGCTTTTCGGCAAGTGCTCTTGCCTCAGCCTTTTCAACTTCGATCTTATGGAGCGCAGAGGCTTCTCTGTTCTTAAGCTCATTTATTGCCTTATTATCAGCGGGAATAGCAAGTCCTCTTGCAATAAGATAGTTTCTGCCGTAACCGTCCGAAACCTCGATCATCTGTCCCTTTTTTCCCTGTGCCTTAACATCCTGTGTAAGAATAACTTTCATTACTTTGCCTTTCTCCCCATGGTATTTTGCCTCTCCCGGGGAAAGGAGAATAATATAGAAAAATATTTATTGACTTGATGAATTTGAATTTTTCATCCCCGAATCAATATTTTCACTCATGAAGCGTTCAACATTTTGGAGAACGATATCCTCAAATTCACGCATTGTAAGCTCCTCGCTTCGTCCGCCTGCGTTGTTGAAATTGCCGCCTCCGACGCCACGCAAAAGCTCTGCGCAGTTGACCTTGTTGTTACCAGATCTTGCGCTTGCATTTATTCTCGTTCCGTTTTCCGCAATAACAATGGAAGCCATGATGCCCTCCATATTCATAAGACGGTCCGCAACTCTGCCGATGACGATCTTTGTTTTTGCCTCATCCGAAAGACCCTTGCCCGAGCAAAGCGCAATTCTTCCGCCGCTTATGAGACGCATATTTGAGCCGATGGAATATTCTGCGGAGAATGTTTCATAATCCGCATCAAAAAGCTTTTTGACCTTTTCTGCCTTGCCCGACGAACGGCTGAGATATTCCGCCGCCGCATAGGTCTTTCCGCTTGCATACTGGGTGAAATTCTTTGTATCGAGCATGATTCCCGCAAGAAGCGCTGTTGCCTCCTCGCCAAGCAGCTTCGATCGGTGAAGAGATATTTCAAGAACGCCTGAAACGATCTCGGATGCGGAAGAGCAGGAAGTGTCAATATAGGAAAAATCGCTCTCTGCCGTGCGGTCATTCTTCTCATGGTGGTCAAGAATAACGATCTTTCCCCCGGTCTTTTCACGAAGCGCCCTATAAAGCTCAGGGCTTTCCATATTCTGTACGCAGTTAACATCACTTATGATAAGCAATGTGTCGCTTCTCACAAGCCTCAGTGCCTCTGCCTCGCTGATAAACTTGCCCTCATATTCTTCTTTGCCTCTTATATCCTCTGTGATCCTTGAGAAATTCTCATCCTCGGTATCATTTATGACGATATGCCAATCATTCCTGATATCCGAAACCAGCTTTGCGATTCCGATCCCGCTTCCGATGCTGTCATAATCGGGGCGGCTATGTCCCATGATGAGAACTCCGCTGCTTTCGCTTATAAGGCGGCGCAGAGTGTTTCCGATTCGTCTGTATTCTCCCGTGCCTTCGCTTATCGCCTTTCTGCGATCTCTGCCGTAATAGGTCATCTCGCCTGCGGTATTGATAACGGCTTTGTTTCCGCTCTTTCTCTGCTCAAAGGCAATATCCGCATTTCTCATTCTCTCCGAAAGATTGTCTCCCGTTGCAGAAAAGCCCATGGAAACGGTAAGCTCGTCCTCTTTTGTTGAAACAGCCTCACGGATGGTATCGAGGATCTGGAATTTATCTCTTATGCAGCGTCCGAAGGAGCTTTGCGGCATCATTATGATGAATTTTCTCGTTTCCGGCTCAAATATTGAGCCGTTAAGATGTATAACCCAATCTGTGAGAAGCTCTCGAACCTTGTCAGATGCATCCTTTTCGGAAATTCCCGTTGAATTTGAGAACGCCTTAAGATCGTCGATCTCCGCTCTGCCCATCACGATAGTCTCATTCTCAAGCCTTTTCGCCACCGAGATAAGCTGCCTTTTTTCGTCTGTGATATCAATAAGAGTTGTGAGATAATATATCCCCTTTGTTGGATCGGCAGTCTTTTTAAGATCGCCTATGAGGGTTTCGGTACTCTGAATTATTATATATCTTGTTTCATCGGGAGCATCGCCTACCCTGTACTGAAGCTCAACTCTCTCATTCACCGAGCGAGCAATAAGAGCAGGAGTGATAAAGGGCATCACATCCGAAATCTCGGGCATAAGCCCATGTGCCTTCTTATGGAAAAGCTCATGTGCCGCATGATTATGCTTAACGATTATTCCCTTTTCATTGGTTATGATATAAGGGAACACCATATTGTCAAGCATCTTGTCAAATCGGTGAATAATAAGCTCTCGTCTTGTTGCGGTCCTGCCGAGGATGGCAAGCAACGTCACCACCGCAAAGATAGCAAAAGCATATAATACCGTGGCAAAAACAAGGAGCGAAAATCCTCCGATCTCGGTAAATGCACTGACAAGCCAAACAAGAGACAATATCAAAGCACCCACGCCTGTGCAAAGAAAAAACGCAAGCGGATAGTTGAAATAGGTATTCTTTTTACCTATTCTTCTCTTTTCGTTTGGATTTTTGTTTTCGTTTTCGTTATTGTTCACGGGAGGTCACCTCCTTCAAAAAATCAAAAAATTATTTATTCGATTCCTTTTTGCCCCCGGAAAAGGCTTCTTTTATGGTGAAAAATGTTCCGAAAAAGGCAAAAAGGAAAAGTCCGATACCGGGAAGTATGAAGATCAGCGGAACTGAAATTACAAGTGGAAAGCATCCGATCTTCACGGTGTTCCCCTCTCGTCTGGGAAGGCATGACATAAGTCCGACCACCGCCATCGGGGGCAATAAGATCATATACAAATTGTCAAGAACCGCAAGTGCAGGACTATCCTTCAAAAAAGCCGAAAGCAGATATGCCGCAGCAAAAACGATTGCCGTGACAACGCTGACCTTAAATTCTCTGTCATGCGGCTCTGTTTTATGATAGAGATCAAATATTCTCAGAAGCGCAAGAAGCGAAAGATTTATAAAAAATGCAGAAACGGAAAAATATAGCACGATGGCTGCGGGAAGAATGTTTATCATACCGTTTGCAAGTGCTGCGGGATCTATTGCAGATACATCATACTGCGGAAGAGTTTCATTTATAAACCGTATCTGCTCTTCAAAATACAAGCGCATTCCCTCTCTAAACTGATCGACAAAGGAAATGAGAGTCTCACCGTTTATAATTCCGCCGGCAAGATAAACCGAAAAGACGAATATCAAAATGAAGAATATTCCCGCTCCAACGGCAGATGCGAGAACAGCACCGACTCTGTTCATTCCCTTTCTCATAGCAAGAGCAAGAACAAGACCTGTGACAAAAGGAAGAAGCGAGAAAAGTGCTCCGAAAAGGAAAGCAACTCTGAACCCACCGTTTTTCAAAATGAAACAGGTAAGAACAGCACCAAAGGAAAGGATGGGAGGAATAGGCGAAAGTCTTGGTGCTTCAAGTACAAGAAGCGCAGATATACCACCGGTTATAAAATTCAGAAAATAACCGAGAAGTGCGGCAGTTGAGAGCAGATTCAGATCATTTGATGTTATTCCCACCAAAAGGCAATATCCGCAAATAAACATAAGGACAGAAGAAGCAACAGTCAAAAAAGCCTTTGCTTTCTTTGAAAGCTTATCGGGATGGATGGGCAGCTCAAAATTGCCCTTATCCCCTTCAAAATTACCGAAATTCACATTAAACCTCCAATTGAGGACAATACTCCATAATATCTTATCATAGTATTATACCACATAAGGAGAGATTTGTCAAACAATTTAAAAAACAATTATATTGATTTCTATTTTTTCGCTACAAACTTACATTTTTTTGTGAAAAAACAGAGAAATCGTTGACTTTTTCGAATACAAGTGTATAATGTATTTACAGTTATATAACAGAAACACGGGAGCTTGAAACTATGTTTGATAAGATATTTACAAAAGGAAAATTTGAAATAGGCTGCAACTATTGGGCAAGCCATGCAGGCACGGCAATGTGGCACGAATGGGACGAGAAAACTGTTGAAGAGGATCTTGCGCTTTTAAAATCCGCAAACATCCGAATCGTCAGAATGTTCCCTCTCTGGTCTGATTTTCAGCCAATCAAAATGCACTATAATTTTGCGAGCCGTGAGCGAGAAGTAAGAATAGGCGAGGAGCCTCTTGACCTCACTACCCCCGAGGGCGAGGCGGGAATTGATCCCGTCATGATCGAACGCTTTGAAAAATTCTGCCGTCTTGCGGAAAAATACGGTCTGAAATTAGTGGTAGGGCTTCTCACAGGCTGGATGAGCGGTAGAATATTTGTTCCGCCTGCTCTTGAGCGCCTCAATCTCCTTTCCGACTCCGAGGCAATACTCTGGGAGATCAAATATGTAAGATATATGGTTCGTCGATTCAAGAACGAAAAGAGCATTCTTGCATGGGATCTCGGAAACGAATGCAACTGTATGTCCGAATTTAAAAAGCTTGACTTTCTTCGCTGGATAAGTGATATTTCCATGGCTATAAAATGCGAGGATAATACCCGCCCCGTTATATCGGGAATGCATGGAATCGTTCCGGGGCTTGACACAAAACCGTCACCAAAAGAAATAAGCAGAGATTGCGATGTTCTTACAACACATCCCTATCCTCTCTTTACGGCACACTGTAATACAGACCCCGTTGGAGAGATGAAATCGGTGCTTCACGCAACTGCGGAATCGCTGCTTCAGGCGGATCTTTCGGGAAATCCCTGCATAGTTGAGGAGATCGGAACGCTTGGTCAAATGGTAGTCTCGGACAAGATCGGGGGCGATTATGCAAGAGCATCCTGCCTCTCCGCTTGGGCGCACGATCTGCGTTCATTCCTTTGGTGGTGCGCAAACGAGCAGTCCGAGCTGACAAAAACGCCCTATGATTGGAATGCGGTCGAACGTGAGCTTGGTCTTTTCAAACTTGACAAGACCCCTAAGCCCGTATGTGAAAATCTCGGTGCAATTCAGACCTTTATCGACGGTTTTGAAGAAAAATACGGTGCGCTACCGAAGAGAATTACCGATGCGGTCTGCGTTCTCACCCGTGACCAGGACGCATGGGGCGTTGCATACGGTGCATTTATGCTTGCAAAGCAGGCAGGGCTTGACATAACCTTTGCATATTCCGAGGATGTTATCCCCGATGCGGACATTTATCTGCTCCCCTCGCTTTTCGGCAGCGATATCACCAATAAATATAAGCTCGATAAGCTCTATAAGAAGGCCATGGAGGGTGCAACCCTCTATATGTCAAATGACGAGATGCTGCTCTCGGATTTTGCAAGAGTCAGCGGAAATGCTGTTGACACAAGAACCACAACATCCTTCGCATATGATGTTGAGCTTCCCACAGGCGGCTCTGTGAAGCTGAGTGCCGGCGCAAATCTGCGTATGCACTCGGTAAACAGCAATGTCATCTGCCGTGATGAGAACGGCGATCCCGCATTCACCGTAAACAAGCTGGGAAAGGGTAAAGTATATTACCTGAATTACCCTATCGAGCGCATTGCGGGAACAGTCCCCGGCGTAATTTCGGGCAAAAATGCGATGCCCCTCTATGAATTTTATAAGGCTATGAATCTGAGAAGCAATAATAAATGCGCAACCTCATCCGATCCTTATGTCGGCATAACAGAGCATCCTTTTCCCGACGGAAGAAGGGCTTTGATCATCATAAATCACGATAAGAATGACAGAGATGTTGAAATCAAAATAAACGGAGAGAAGAAGCTCGAAGATTTTAAGGCTCTCGGAGAAATCACCAAAATCAAGGAAAACGAGAACGGTTTCAGCCTTAAAATCGAGCATAATAATGCCGCATATTGTGTAATCTCAAATTAAACGGAATCAAAAAAGCAGGAGAGCTGATATGGAAAGCAAACTTCTACCAAAAACTGTAAAGGTTAAACCACTTGACACCTCGCATTTTCCCAACAAATTTTACCTTGCAATTTTCAGATTTTGGGAAACTGTTCCCGTAGAACGCATTGCCTTGGCACTCGAATCGACACCCGAAATTGTAAAAAAAGCAGCGGCAGACATGGGCCTTCCAAACCAGGAATACGATGCCAAATGGGAAGATCGCGGCTATATAACCACAATCAGAAATGCCTGGCATATTTTGCCATATGAACAGCTGCTGCTTCTTCTCGGATGGAGCGAAGAGAAGCTATCCACCATCCTGAAGGAAGATGATTTTCTTTTTGTTAAGCTTGGAAATTGCAAGCCATATTGCAAAAAAGTTTTATGGGAAGACCTCGACCGAGAGGGCGAGAAAAAGCTTCTTCTCATAAAAAGGGTGGTAAATGAACATTTTAAACATTATTTTTGCGGAGAAAGACCCTTTGATTTTTTTAATGCTCCCTCCAAAAATGAAATTTACATCTCTGACGGAATACGAATGATTTATTCCTATTGCGGACTTTATGCCTCGGTTCTTGATAATGAAATAGAAAAATCATATCCCGAAATATTGCTTCAAAAATACAGCTCTGTAGGAATAAATGCTATCTGGCTTCCCATTGTTCTCTATCAGATGCTTCCTTTTCCTTTTGATGAGAGCCTTTCAAGTGGCTGGGAGAAAAGACAGGAACGACTCAGGGAGCTTATTTCTCTCGCAGAAAAATATGGCATAAAGGTATTTTTGTATCTGAATGAGCCAAGATGTATGCCTATAGATTTTTTCGAGAACAATCCTTCTCTTAAAGGTAAGGAAGTCGGAGCCTATGCCTCTCTTTGCACAAGCGCTTCTGGCACTATGGATTATTTGCGGTATGCTGTAAGGGAAATATGCAATGCAGCACCCGGACTTGGCGGATTTTTCGTTATAACCTGCTCTGAAAATCTGACCCATTGTAAATCAATCAAAAGCGGAACTGTATGCCCGCGTTGCGAACAGAGACCGATATATAATATTATTTCCGAGGTTCTTAACACAATATCCGAGGAATCAAGAAAAGCAGATGCCGAAATCAAGACCATTGCCTGGACATGGGCTTGGGAGGACTTCATGAACGATGAAGAAATCAAAAAATGCATTGATCTTCTCTGCCCCGAAATAATCATTCAGTGTAACAGTGAGGCAAAAAAGGAATTTAAGATCGGAAATGTCTGCGGAGAGGTTGCTGACTACAGTATGTCCGTTATCGGCCCCGGCGAAATGGCAAAAAACATATGGAATTATGCAAAGGAAAAAGGGCATGATATTTCGGCGAAAATACAGGTCAATAATACATGGGAATGCAGCACTGTACCCTTTATTCCCGTTTTCGATTTGATCCGCAAGCATATTTCGGCTCTGAGAAAAAACGGTATGAAGCACCTTATGCTAAGCTGGACTCTTGGCGGCTATCCTTCATTAAATCTCAAGATCGCAGCTGCTTGCCTTGATGATGAAAGTGAGGCAAGATACGATCAGATTCTTCGAGATGAATTCGGAGCTGATTGGAAAAAAGTGAAAAAAGCGGCAAGTATTTTTTCGGAGGCGTTTAAGGAATACCCATTCTGTATAAATTCACTCTATTACGGTCCGCAAAATGCCGGTCCGTCCAATCCTTTGCACATGGAGAAATGCGATTTTTCAGCAACCATGACCTGCTATTCTTATGACGATCTGGATAAGTGGAGAGGCATATATCCGAGAAAAACATATATCGAACAGCTTAAAAAGCTTTCGGAAAAATGGAAAAACGGCATTGATGAAATTGAAAGCATGAATGACTGTCCCTTTAAAATAGCCGCACTTGGTTGCTACTCAATGTTTTATTCGTCTTATCTTCAGTCATTATTTATTGATAATCGAGATAACGGGAAGACCGAGTCCCTTATGAATATTGTCAAGGAAGATAAAAGAATGGCACTTCTTATGTATTCTCTCATGCAAAAAAGCAGTCTTTTTGGTTATGAGGCGGCAAATCATTATTATTTTAACAGGGGGATGCTTGCCGAAAAGGTTATAAATTGCGAGCATATTGAAAGTACTTTGACTCATCAATAAACATTCTGAGATTTATCGTTTTCCATTCAGATAGATTCTTTTTTGAAAAAATGCAAAAAAATGAAAAATCGGGAAAAAACTCTTGACTTTTAATACACAAGGTGTTATAATTAGACGAGTAAATTTTATAATATTTTTGGAGGTCTATTATGGAACATATCAAGACTCTTGAAACTCGTAACCTTTGCGAGAGCGCAAAGAACGGTGGCTGCGGCGAATGCCAGACATCCTGCCAGTCCGCTTGCAAGACAAGCTGCGGTATTGCTAACCAGCAGTGTGAAAATAAGTAAGCACTAATGCAAAATGCCGCCTACGGGCGGCATTTTTACTATAAAGGAGTTAAAAACATGGTACATCAGTATAAGCTCGGCGGCTATAATATCGTGCTTGATATCTGCTCAGGCTCAGTTCATGCGGTAGATGAGGTCGCCTATGATATAATCGAAATATTCGAGAAAAAGGAAAAGGCAGATGTCATATCCGAAATCTCAAAAAAATATGCGGACAGAAGCGATATTTCTTCTGCCGACATTGAGGAATGCTATGCCCAGGTGGAGGAGCTGAAAAACAGAGGAAAGCTTTTCACTCCCGATACATTTGAGAGCATGGCGGGTCATCTCAAGGCAAAGACCTCGGGTGTTGTCAAGGCTCTCTGCCTTCATATCGCACATACTTGCAATCTGAATTGCTCATATTGCTTTGCAAGTCAGGGAAAATATCACGGAGAGAGAGCAGTTATGTCCTTTGAGGTTGGCAAGCGTGCCCTTGATTTTCTCGTTGAAAATTCGGGAAGCCGCCGCAATCTTGAGGTTGACTTTTTTGGCGGCGAGCCTCTTATGAATTTTGATGTTGTGAAGCAACTTGTTGCTTATGCGCGCAGTATCGAAAAGGAAAAGGGAAAAAATTTCCGCTTCACTCTCACAACGAACGGTGTTCTTGTTGACGATGATGTTATCGAGTTTGCAAACAAGGAATGCAGCAATGTGGTCCTCAGCCTTGACGGCAGAAAAGAGATCCATGACCGCTTCAGAGTTGACTATAAGGGCGAAGGAAGCTGGGAGAAGATCGTTCCCAAATTCCAAAAGTTTGTCGAGGCGCGCGGTGGAAAAAATTACTATATGAGAGGTACATTTACCCACGCCAATCCCGATTTTCTCGAGGATATTAAGGTAATGCTGGATCTTGGCTTCAGTGAGCTTAGCATGGAGCCTGTTGTTTGCGCACCGGGTGATCCCTCCGAGCTTACCGAGGCTGATCTTCCCATCGTTATGGATCAATATGAAAAGCTGGCAGAGCTGATGATCGAAAGAGACAAGGCGGGCAAGCCCTTCACATTCTATCATTATATGATCGACCTTACGGGCGGTCCCTGCATCTATAAGAGAATTTCAGGCTGCGGCTCAGGCACCGAATATATGGCTGTTACCCCTTGGGGTGACCTTTATCCCTGCCATCAGTTTGTCGGTGAGGAGGCATTCAAGCTGGGTGATATCTGGAACGGAGTTACAAACAAAGAAAAACAATGCGAATTTGGTTCTTGCAATGTTTATGCCCGCCCCGACTGCCGTGACTGCTGGGCAAAGCTCTATTGCTCCGGCGGTTGTGCCGCAAACGCCTACCACTCCACAGGTTCGGTAAACGGAGTTTACGAATACGGCTGTAAGCTCTTTAGAAAGCGCATGGAATGTGCCATCATGGTCGCCATCGACCGTGCATTCAGAAATTAAAAATATGAATACGCCAATATGCGATTTTGTTCGCAAATATGCACAGGACAAAAAGATCCGTCTTCATATGCCGGGGCATAAGGGTGCTTCGATTCTCGGATTTGAGAATCTCGACATAACCGAGATCTCGGGCGCAGACAGTCTCTATGAGGCAAGCGGAATAATTGCCGAGAGTGAGAGAAACGCTTCTTCCCTTTTCGGATGCGATACATATTATTCAACAGAAGGCTCCTCGCACTGCATAAGAGTGATGCTCTATCTTGCCATGCTTTATGCAAAGAGCAAAGGAAAAAGAGCCTGTGTCGCTTCACCGAGAAATGCTCATAAAGCCTTTTTAAGTGCTGCCGCAATGCTGGATTTTGATATCACATGGCTTTCATCCGACAAAAGCACTTCGTATCTCTCTTGCTCTGTTTCACCAAGTGAGGTTGAAGCACTTCTTTCGAGATCGGATGAAATTACTGCGATCTATCTGACAACTCCCGATTATCTCGGAAGCATCATAAAGCTGAAAAGCATTGCAGAAATTTGTCATAAATATGGGGTTCTTCTCATAGTTGATAACGCTCACGGGGCATATCTGAAGTTTTTGTCGCCCTCTCTCCATCCGATGGATCTGGGTGCAGATATCTGCTGTGATTCTGCGCATAAAACCTTGCCTGTGCTCACGGGCGGTGCATATCTTCACCTATCGGAGAGAATGTCAAAGGCTTTCGGTGACAATGTAAAAAATGCGTTTGCGACATTCGGCTCAAGCAGCCCGTCATATCTGATTTTGCAGTCTCTTGACTATGCAAATAAGTATATTGCGGATGGATATGCCGAAAAGCTTGCATCATTTTGCCGCTTGCTTGAAGAAAAAAAGAGGCTACTCGAAGAGAATGGCTATGTTTTCTTCGGTGACGAGCCTTTAAAGATGACTTTTTGTGCAAAAAAATACGGTTATCTCGGCACGGAGCTTGGGGAAAAGCTTGAAGAAAAGGGCATTTTCTGCGAGTTTTCAGATCCCGATTATCTGGTGCTGATGCTCACTCCCGAAAACACAGAATCGGAGCTTGACAGAATGACGGAAGCAATGCTTTTCATCCCCAAAAGAGCGCAGATCGAAAGCAGACCGCCTTTGTTTTTCTTGCCGAAAAAGGTGTTCTCTGTCAGAAAGGCGTATTTTTCTCCCTCGGTGACAGTTCCCACATCGGAAAGTATCGGAAAGATCCTCGCTTCTCCAAGCGTTGGCTGCCCCCCTGCAGTACCGATCATAATGTGCGGTGAGGTCATTGACGAAAACGCACTCAAATGCTTCGAATATTACGGAATAAAAAATGTCACTGTAATTAAATAATAATCATAGGCTGAGCCGATTGCTTTCAATAAAGCTTCGACCCAGCCTTGTTTTGTTATATTTGACTCATTCAAACAGTTATTTAGCGAACAGTCAAATAGTGGTGAAATCATCCTTTAGCGTTCATAGATCCTTCACTTCGTTCAGGATGACGAGTGTGGGGTTGATGTTTGTTTTTCTACATAAAACTCACAACAATTCTCCGTAGAAACACAGATAAACAACAATAAAAATCCTCTTTTTAAAGTTTTGCT
>JAFXAN010000135.1 GCA_017517035.1 Clostridia bacterium | reverse complement strand
GGGGAGTTCAAGCAAGGGATAGTATTGCTCACCTCTGAGTTCGTAGGTAATTCCGTTCTGTTCAATGTACTTTTTCATCTTATTGCACCTTCCTTTCCTTTGGTGCTTTAAGTGTACTATAAAGACGGAAAATCTGCAAATATGTAAAAAAGAAAAATACGAGAAACACCGAAATGTTCTCGTATTTTTCTTCGCCTTCGCAATGCTCGTAATTCTTAATTCTTAAAAACTGTCCTTAAGAGCCCGAACCATTTGACTCAGTCCTTTTTTGTAGTTTTTTTAGCTTTATCTTGACAAAAACTCTATGGAATGTTATAATAATATAATAACCTTTATTGGAGGTGTGGCATGGAAAAAAAGGATAAAAGCTCCCTTGATGAATTCTGGGACATAGATAAGCTTTTACCGCAGAAGAACAAAACAACAGTTTTTTCTTCGCACACCTATGATACAGCTCCCGTTGAGGTCATTTTGAAGGCAAAGGAGAGAACTGCGGACAATAAGCTCAAAACCATTGAAATGCGCCCTTCCGATGAAGGGGAAAGAAAGCTGTCATTTGTGGGCGTAACCCCTGAGCCTAAAGTTCCTGCTATAGAATACTCACCCGATAATCCCTTTATTAAAAATGTAAAAATATACAAAAGAGAAAATTTTGCGTATTATGCCGCTTTTTATGAAGAAGGAACAAAATATCTTGATGCAGATGCCCCAAAATGTCTTGAACCCTCATTCTTTTCATATGTTCCGCAGTATTCACAGCTTGATCCCGAGCAGCTCGAATTTTATATTTATATGAGGGGCGAGATCAGGCAAAAAAACGCTATTTCAGCCTCGTACAGTTATATTTTACTTTATATTTTTGAGCTTATCAATGTAGAACCAAATAAAGAAAAGGCACTGGATCAGCTATGCTATGTTTGGCAAAGCTATCGCATGAAATATCCAAAGCTTGATGCTTTGCTGAAAGAGTGGATATCGGATTTTTGTTTGATTCACAATATGTCACCCACTGCCGAAATGCTTGGAAGTGCATATAAGACCGCAATAGAAAGCGCAAATTTGAAGGAGCTTTATATTTGCGGTGGAAAAAGCAAAAAGGAAATTTATTCTGATGGCGAGCTTGCTTTGGCACTTCTCAGTCTTTGCTCCAATTATGATTGGAAGAAAAGCAAATATGCTGTAGATGATAATATTCCGCTTTATAATAAGTATATAAAAGGAGCGCTTATCAGGGTGCTTAGTGTTCTTGGAGCGAATGGCAGCGTTTTTGTAGGTGCCGGAGAGCTTAAAAGGGAGGCATTTGCAGGCGCTGTATGCGTTCCGCAGATGAAATTTCGAATTGAAGTTTCCTATTGCTCCATTTCCCGTTCACATGAAATGCGTTTCCTTATTAGCGATGTTGTGAAACATACCGAAAACAGGATTCGTGCTTATCTTGGTATAAAATCAAGGCTGACTGTGTATTCTTTACCGGTTAACATAAGAAAATGTATTGACGAATATATGGACGGTGAGCTTGGTGGTAAGAATGCAAGAAAAAAGGTTGAAGAAAAGCACGATTATGACAAGCTTTATGATTTGCCTAAACGCGAGTTTTCGCTTGATGCTGCAAAAAAGATCGAAGAAGCATCCTGGCAAACAACCAATATTCTCATTGAGGCTTTTGAGGATGATAAGGAAGATGTTACGCAGCTCGCAGATGTTTCTTTACCTAAAATTGCCCCATCAAATAACTGCGATGAAGATAAGCTTGAAGATGCACTCACTCCTTTTATGGAGTTTATCCGTGCTGCTTTGAAAGAGGATTCTGTAGATCAGAATAGGATCGCGGCAGAAAAGGGAAGGATGCTCGATTCTCTTGCAGATGAGATAAACGAGCTTGCCGCAGAGAACTATGGCGATATAATTCTCGAAAAAAACGGTGAATACTACTGTGTGATTGAAGATTACAAGGAGATGTTTGAATAATGCCCGAAAATAATACTCAAAAAATACCAAAAAGAATACTTTCCTCGCTTCTTGCATCTGTTTCGGCAGGTGTTGTTCCCAGAAGCGGAGCACCGTATATCGCAATCGGAAGAGCTGATGAAATAGCAGCGCTTCTTTCCGATCTTGAGGCAACTGCCGAGGGCTGTGGCACTATGCGTTTTCTTATAGGTAGGTACGGAAGCGGAAAAAGCTTCCTTATGCAGCTTATAAGAGGATATGCGATGGAGCGTGATTTTATATGCGCTGATGCTGATCTTTCACCCGAAAGAAGACTTTACGGTAGCGGTGGCACGGGAATTGCCACATATCGTGAGCTTATTAAGAATCTCGCTTCAAAATCCTCACCCGATGGGGGAGCTCTTCAGAAAATAATTGCAAGATGGATTGATAATCTCGGCGCATCTCTTGTAGCAGAGGGGTATGATCCGGATTCTGATCCCTTTTCGAGAGAGCTTGAAAGAAGAATATATTCCGTTCTTCGTGATATGGAAGATCTTGTGGGCGGCTTCGATTTTGCTCATGTTATGAGCGAATACTATAAGGCATATAAGAACGGTGATGATGAAAAGAAAAGTGCTTGCCTTCGTTGGCTGCGTGGCGAATTTTCCACCAAAACCGAAGCAAGAGGCGCGCTTGGATTTTCTGTTTCTGTTATCATCGACGATGAAAACTGGTATGATTTTATAAAAATATGGGCATCACTTGTTCGCAAAATGGGATATAGGGGTCTTGTTGTCTTCATTGATGAATGCGTAAATCTTTATAAAATTACCCATAGAATTTCGAGAGAAAACAATTATGAAAAGATCCTGTCAATGTTTAATGATACACTTCAGGGCAGAGCAGAGGGGCTTGATATCATACTCGGTGGAACACCGCAGTTCCTTGAGGACACAAGAAGAGGTCTTTTCAGCTATGAGGCTCTTCGAAGCCGTCTTTGCGACAGCAGATTTGCACTTGGCGGATATAAAAATCTGATTGGCCCCGTTATAAGGCTTCGCCGTCTCAGTGATGAGGAGCTTTTTGCACTGCTCGGAAGAGTCACAAAGCTTTATTCGCAGAATTATAATTGGGAGCCGAGAATAAGCGAATCTGAAATGGAGAGATTTCTTGCTATCTGTCTTGAAAAGGCGGGTGCAGATTCGATGATAACTCCCCGTGAAATGCTTCGAGACTATATGACCGTTCTTAATATTTTGATGCAGAATGAAAATGCGAGCTTTGACGATATTGTTGGAAGCGGAGTGGTCACGCTTAAGCATGAGGAAGAAAATGAAATCTTGCCCGCTTCATCCGATGCGCCGCAAAAGCCAAGCTTTGATCCCAATGACATAGTGTTTTAAATATATTTCTGAAAATTTAAAAATGCTATTGCTTTTTTTGCTCAAATGTGGTAAAATATTAGGGCAAAGAAAAGCCTGCATAGTTAAATGGATATAATAGCCCCCTCCTAAGGGGTAGTTACAGGTTCGATTCCTGTTGCGGGTGCCAGAAAAGCGCTTTATTTAAGCGCTTTTTCTGTTTATAACTATTTTTTTATAAAAACGCTTGACATAATTTGCGTTGTATGGTAAAATTATTGTATTGAATATCAAAAGTGAGGATTTGGTTATGAAAAAGATTTTTTCCTGGATTTTGGTCGTTGCGATTCTTTGCTCCGCTTGCATGGTGAGCGTTTTTGCTGCAGAATATGGCGACATTAACTGCGATGGTTCTATCAAGATCAGCGATGCGGTTCTTCTTTCACAGTATCTTGCTCTTTGGGAGGTTGATATTTCTTCCGAGGGAATGGAAGCTGCCGATGTTCGTTATGACGGAGTTGTAAATACAAAGGATGCAGTTCTTCTTGCACAGTATCTTGCTCTTTGGGAGGTTACTCTCGGTCCAAGCGGTTCAACTCCGACCCCCGGTCCCGGCCCCGATGTTGGTGGCGACGGAGATGAAAATGACCCCGGATTTGGCGACAATGATGTTCCCGCCGGAGATATCTTTCACTAAGTTGAATAGAAAGAATCCGCTCGTTTGAGCGGATTCTTCAGCGTGTCGAGAAAGTCTCGACACGCTGGCAGACATCGAAAAAGGTAGGAATATTTTTCGTTCTTACATTCGTCGGCGTACTCGGTACGACAGAGTGTAAGAACGGAAAAAGCAAGTAAGCACAAGGCTTTCCTTTAG
>JAFXAN010000134.1 GCA_017517035.1 Clostridia bacterium | reverse complement strand
GCGAAATAACTTGCCGTAGAAAAATAGATACTATTCGCCGTGACTGAAGGGTGTAGCTTGCAAAGTAACTTTATAAAACAAGAAAGTTACTTTACACCTCATAAGACCCTTCCGTCTTTTGCCTTACGGCAAAATCCACCTTCCCTAATTTTGCTTTGCAAAATCAGTGGAGGCAAGCGAACATCCTCATCTCCGTTTATTCACTCTTTCAACAGTTCGATAAATTCCTGTTTAGCGAAGGATAATTTCATGAAAAAAGAAAATGGGGCGTTGAAATCGCCCCATTTTTATTAACAAATCACATTGATTTTTTGGTTGGATTCGGTAAGAGACACCGAAAAAGTCTTGTTATCTATTGTAATCTCATAATCTCCGTAAAATCCACGGAAATCAAGGCTTCCGTTTCTGATCTCTCCCTCCCCCTCCGTGTGCCACTCCGAAAGAAGCTCCTCAAGTGCTTCATAAACCGGCTTTTTTGTCAGATCGGGGCGGAGAAGACCGCCAAAGTATTTGTTCTCATGTGCTCCGCTTGCACCGCCGTCATTGAGATTCCAATAGATGATAGCTTCCATATTTTCAATGCTGAAAAACAGGCGAAATGTTGATCGGAGAAGCTCAGCCTGAGTCTTCTCGTCCTCGGCTGATGCGCTATATGCCGGGAGAGTGATCTCTGTTATCTGCATTTTCGTGCCAAGAGAAGCATATTCATCAAGTATTCTGAAAAGATTTGCGGGATTATATCTGTATCTAGCAATTTCAGCTTCTTTTTCTTTGTCGAAAAAGCTATGATACTGAAAGCCTATCGAATCAAGTCTTGCATCCTTTTCACGGAGTATATCCCTCGCCATAACATAATAAGCACTTCTATTCGGAATGATATCACCGTGTGGCAGAAGCATACAGCCGAGAGAAACATGGTCATTTAGGATAAGATGATTATTCGGGAAATATTCCTTTGCCTTGATGAATGACCATGAAGCATAGTCGGGAGCACCATAAAACTCCGAATAAAGATCATACGGATCATTGAAAGGCTCGTTGAGAACCTCCCATGATGGGATTTTATCGGCATATCTTGCAGCAAGCTCCGAGAAGCGTTTCTCGAGTGCCGCCTTGTGCTCCATGACCGAAGCACCGTATAGCCATTCGGGTCTGAAATAATCGTAATTTAAACAATGAGCCTTAGGCTCTATACCTTTTTCTGTGCAATATTCAAGACAAGCATCAACAGGCGGACGGCGATAGATGGGATCGCTGCCCTTTTCGTATCTGGTCTTGCCCTTTATAGGCTCTTGATCCTTCCAATAAAAGGGGAGAGTTGCAAGGTTGAAGGTCTTTGGGAATATCTCACGGTATTTTTCGTTCAGAGCCTCGTCCTCAAATTGATCCAGCATAAAAATGTTTGCGCCGAATTTGAAAGCATGATTTTTCAGCTTATAAGAAGCCTTGGCTCCATCGGGAATCCCCGAAATGCTTATCGAAAAATCGCCCTTTCGGTTTTTCTCGATCCCGTTTTTTATACGTTCTTCAGCTTCTTCGTTTTCCCTGAAATATTTGAGTGCAGAATCAAGGCGCTTTTGCATTTTCAATTCTCCTTTTTACATCAATCTTTGAGAGTAATTATAAAGTATACGCAAAGCCAAATCAAGTATTATGTTATTCTGCCTCAATACTTTTTTACTTAGTTTATAGGATGCAGTGCCGCACCGATAACTGTTCCGAACTGTGAATTTTGAGGGAAGATAAATCTCACACCGAATGCGTCGGAAAGGTTTTCAAAAACAGCTCTCACATGGGGAAGGGTGGTGAGGTTACCTGTAAGGACAATGTCACGGAGCTTATGTGCTCTTGCGGCAAAGATCGCCGTTGTTGCAACGGTTTCCGCAACCATATTGATAATACCGAGGGCAATATCACTCTTGCTCGCAATGTCGCTGAGCTTGCCGAAGTTTGAAGCGGTCAGCTCCTCGTTCATTCCGGGGTATTTATGCGTTTTTGAAAGGTCTTTTACACGAAGGTCAATATTTGAAAGGTCGCCGTCCTCGCAGACCTGCTCGATATGCTCGATGGTGTCGATGCCTATCATCTTTTTTGAAAGACCGATAAGAGTACCACCGCCAACTCCCGTACCGCCCATATATTCGGTATGGCAGATGCCGTCATCATCCTCTTTCGCATGAATTATGGCAGTTCCCGTGCCCATGCTGACAACAATTGCTTCACGAAGTCCCGAAAGAAAAAGACCTCCGATTCCAACGCTTCCGAATTCAGGAACGGGAATACATTTAAGAGAATATATCGGCTGCTCAACATATGATGAGCCTACACCCGTCATCATAACTCTGTCTATATCCGAGAGCGAAAGCCCGTTTTGCAGAGTGAATTTGCCAAGGGCACCGTAAATTGAAGTTATCGGGTCTGTGGCTCTGACAAACTGCGGCTCGATAAGAACTTTAGGCATACCGCACCCGTCTGCCTTGAAGCCTACTATTTTCGTTGTGCTTCCTCCAACGTCGATTCCAATTACAACTCCCATTTATATAGCTCCTATCTGTTATTTTTCCTCAACATATTTTTTGATCGCTTCAAATGAAGCATCGCTTATGTCATGCTCGATCTTGCAAGCATCCTCAGAGGCGTTTTTTTCATCAACTCCGAGGCTTATGAAAAATTTTGTGATTATTGTATGTCTTTCGTAGATCTTTTCAGCGATCTGCCTGCCCTCATCCGAAAGGGAGATAAGACCGTCCTTATCAACGCTTATATATCCTGCGTTTTTCAGAAGTCCCATTGCTCGGCTGACGCTGGGCTTTGAATAGCCCATATGCTCGCCAATGTCGATGGCTCTGACCGCAGAGCTTTTCTTCAGAAGAACATATATTGTTTCAAGATACATCTGCCCCGATTCCTGCAAATGCAAGCTCATCGTTCATCCCTCACTCTCGTTTGATTTGTATTTATAAATATCATACCACATATTTATGAATTTTTCAAGTATTATGCCAAAAAGAGGTTTTTTTGCCCTTTTTTGAGGATAAAAACAAAAACTTTGACATAATATTTTGCTTTTCCCTTGATTTTGTGAGAAAAATGTAATATAATATACTATGTATATCTGTTTGTATTTTTGGAGGTACATATGGAAAGAGTTTCAAAGCACAATTATTATCTTGATATTGCTCAAACGGTTTCCGAGAGAAGCACCTGCCTCAGACGCTGCTATGGTGCCATCATCGTTAAAAATGATGTTATCGTTTCCACAGGCTATAACGGCGCACCCAGAGGAAGACAAAATTGCAGTGACCTGAAGTTTTGTCAGAGAGAAAAGCTGGGTATTCCGAGAGGAGAGAGATATGAGCTTTGCCGCTCTGTACATTCCGAGGCGAATGCTATAATCGCAGCACCCAGAGATCAGATGCTCGGCTCAACACTTTATATGGTTTGTACAGAACCGATGACAGGGAAGATCGTTGGAGGTTCAAGCAGTTGCATGATGTGCAAGAGAATGATCATAAATGCGGGCATCTCCACAGTTATCATCCGTGATACTAAGGATGAATATAGGATCGTTGAGGTGAGCGATTGGATAGATAACGACGATTCCCTCAGCGGTGTTTTCGGATATTGATTTTGTGAGGAAAAAATGAATTCTGTTCTTGAAGCAAAAGGCGAAAAGCTAAAAATTGAAGATATAAAGAGCGATCCCCTTAAGGTTTTGTTTGTCTGCTCGGGAAATACCTGTCGCTCGCCAATGGCAGAGGCTGTTCTGAATGATAGGGGCAGAAAGGTCGAATACTGCACAATGTGTACTCCCGAAATGATGAAGAAAAGAAGGATAATCGCAAGCTCTGCGGGGCTTTCTGCGGCAGACGGAATGCCGATCTCAAAGAATGCGGAGCTGGCGCTCCGTGATTTTGGCATAAGGGTTCTGCCGGATAATGATTACCCAAATCACACAGCAAAACTTGTTACTCTTTCTGATATAATGATGAATGATATCATCGTCGGCATTTCGGGAAGACATACAATGGCACTGATTTCATATTATCCGTCTTTTGCCTCGAAGATAATAAGCATGGATGAGGATATTCCCGATCCATTTGGCGGCGATCTTGATGATTATAAGGCTTGCCTTTGCAGGATAAGCAACTCAATTGACAGGATGTTTTTCAATGAATGATTTTTTTGAGATAGTGAGACTTGAGGATAAGCACCTTGCGAGCGTAGCGGAGCTTGAAGCGCTTTGCTTTGCCCATCCCTGGACTGCGGAAGGTCTTAAAACTCTCACAGGAGAGGGAGGCGTTGGCTTTGCCGCCGTTGATGAGAGGGGAAAAGTCATTTCTTATGCGGGAATGGTCATTGCGGCAGACACGGGGGACATAACCGATGTTGCAACCCATCCCGATTTCAGAAGAAGGGGAATTTCACGCTGTGTGATGGAAGAGCTTCTTCGATATGCGAGAGAAAAGGGGCTTATCTCTGTTGCACTTGATGTTCGCGTTTCAAATTCGGGAGCGATCGCACTCTATGAGGGACTTGGTTTCAGTATTGCGGGGAAAAGACCTCGCTTCTACAGAACGCCCCCCGAAGATGCTTATGTTATGATAAAACAACTTTGATTTTTTTAGGAGAATTATGTATATACTTGGTCTTGAAAGCTCATGCGACGAAACCTCGGCGGCGGTCGTGGAAATGTCGGAGCAGGGAAGATTTATCCGCTCAAATATTGTTGCCTCGCAAATAGATGTCCATAGGCTCTATGGTGGAGTTGTTCCCGAAATTGCCAGCCGTGCGCATATCGAGGCAATATCGAAGATCACATATGAGGCGCTGGAGGAAGCGGGAATAACTCTTTCGGATGTTGGCGCAATTGGTGTAACAGCCTTCCCGGGACTCATCGGAGCATTGCTTGTGGGCGTTAATTTTGCAAAATCCCTCGCATATGCAAATAACATTCCGCTTGTTGCGGTAAATCATGTTCACGGTCATGTTTCGGCTGCACTTCTAAGCGATCCAACACTTGAAGCTCCGTTTCTTGCACTTGTGGTTTCTGGCGGTCATACCTCAATATATAAGGTTAATTCATATACCGATTATGAGGAAATAGGCTCAACCCGTGATGATGCGGTTGGGGAATCCTTTGATAAGGTGGGCAGAGTTATCGGACTTCCTTATCCAGGCGGTGCGGCACTGGACAAGCTTGCATATGAGGGTGATCCAAAGGCAATTCAGCTTCCGTCGCCTGCGATCGTGGGTGATAACCTTGATTTTTCCTTCAGCGGTTTGAAAACCGCCGCTCTTAACTATATAAATCAGGCGGAGCAGAAGAAAGAGGAGCTTAATCGCGCGGATCTTGCGGCATCCTATACAAGAGCGGTGACCCGTGCCATCGGGAAGAAGATATCGGCAGCTCTTGACGAAACGGGAATGAAAACGCTTGTTATGGCGGGCGGAGTTGCGGCAAATTCACATCTTCGCAGTGCTATTGGCGAAATTTGCACCTCGAAAAAGGTGAAATTCGTCTGTCCTCCATTGAATCTTTGCGGTGACAATGCTGCAATGATAGCTGCGGCGGCATATTACGAATTTTTAAGAGGAAATTTTGCGGACACCTCACTTAATGCTTCGGCAACGGAATAATCCGGATTTAAAATTCCTACTTTGGAAAAAAGTCTGCTTGTCAATCCCTTAATGCGATTTTTTTGATTTTTGTCAGAATGCACTATGTTCGAATTATGTCTAATTGCTCTTGATCTTTTCCACAAGGTTTTTCCACAGGCTGTGGAAAAGGACCTCAAAACGGTGTTTTTTGAGTGGTCTTTTTTGGAAAAACTCGGATTTTTTCATTCAAAAGTGGCTTGAGTTGTGGAAAACCCTGTTGAAATTGTTGATAACTCAAGAAGATAAGTACTGTGTGGAAAATTCTTCATTTTCCCGAAGAAAGACGGGATATAAGTGAGAATGGTGCTTTTTGGCGAAATAGTCAATTTAAATAAAAACAAAATCGAAAAAGAAAAAAACGACAAAAAACCATAAAATTTTACGAAAAAACGGTCGGAATCGGAAGTTCCGAAAGAGGCAGTATTTGATGACCTTCAAATCATTTTTTCTGCAAAAACAAAACTATTTTTGAAAGGACAAATTCAAATGAATAACGATGAGCTGGAGATAATTGGAGAAATGCAGCAAGACCTCGAGATCGGGGAAAGCGCCTCATCGCCAAAGGCATATGTTTCGCCTGCGGTAATTAAAAGACTTCCCAGATATTTCAGATATCTGAGGGAGCTTATAAGAAACGGAAAAATGAGAATAAGCTCGGGAGAGCTTTCAAAAATCATGAATGTGACAGCATCCCAGATCCGTCAGGATCTGAACTGCTTTGGCGGATTTGGTCAGCAGGGATACGGATATAATGTAAAATACCTTTATGCAAAAATAAGCGAGATACTCGGTGTAAATTGCAATTTTAAAGCTGTTATTATCGGTGCGGGAAACTTGGGAAGAGCGCTTGTGAGAAATCCCATGTTCACTAAAAGAGGTGTTTCCACCGTTGCAATGTTTGATATTGATAAGAGCCTGATCGGCGGAACCTTTGCGGGTGTCACGGTTCATCCCATGGAGGAGCTGGAAACATTTTGCAGAGAAAATGCCATTGATATTGCCGTGCTCACTCTGCCAAAGGAATGCGCACAGGAAATTGCAGGCAGACTTTGTAGCGCAGGCGTTCACGGAATTTGGAATTTTACCGGAAAAGAGCTTGATCTTTTGATAAAGGATATTAAGGTTGTGAATGTTCATCTTGGCGATTCGCTGATGACGCTTTGTTATGAGCTGAATCTTCTCAGAGAGGAAAATGAGGACAAATAATTTTTTGTGAGGTTAAAAGTGAAACTGACCTTTAATTATGGAAAAGGTGTGGCGGTGATTCCCGCTGCCGCTATCGGAAAAATTGAAAAGGCATCGAAAAAGGATATAAAAATCCTCCTCATTCTGGCTTCCGATGTGACTTGCGGTATAGATGAGCTTGTCAAACGATCGGGACTTAAAAAGGAAGAGGTGGAAAGTTCACTTGCTTTTTGGCGAGGAGCGGACATAATCGAATTTGATGACGGTGAAAAGGTAAAGATACCCAAAACGCCCGAAAAAGAGGATGAAGAAGCTGTCGCACCCGTCAGCTCCAAAAAGCTGAGGAGTGAGGATTCTCTTCCGGGATATACGACCGAAGAGCTTAATTCTCTTCTTGAAAAAAGAGCGGAATATAAATTTCTTATCGGAGAATGTCAGCAGCTTTTCGGAAAGATGTTCAATCCTTCCGAGATCAATATCGTTGTTGCGCTTTCGGACTATCTGGGGCTTGACAGCGAATACATATTGGTGCTTTTTGCGCATCTTGGCAAGAAGGAGCATAAGTCTGTGCGAACTGCCGAGAAGATGGCGCACCGTTTCCTTGACGAGGGTATAACAGATGCTGTAACTCTCGGAGAAAGACTTCGTTTTCTTGAAGGGCTTGAAGAGGTTGAAAATAAGGTCCGCACCGCATTTGGCATAAATTCCAGAGCACTTACCAAAAAGGAAAAAACTCTCATCGAAAAATGGCTCTCGGAATATCATTTCGGATTTGACATGATCGAAAAAGCATATGAGCTTACGGTGGACAGCACGGGAAAAGCATCGCTTCCCTATGCGGGCGCGATCCTTGACAGATGGTACAGCGAGGGAATAAAGAGCGTTGAGGATGCGGAAAAGAACATAAGTGAGCATAAAAAGAAGGCTTCAGAGACTGCCGAGGGCGAGAGAGGAAGCTTTGATACCGATGAATTTCTTGAGGCTGCGCTTAAGCGAAGCTTTGATAAAAAATAGGAGGCAATATGGGATACAGCTCCGAAAATGTCAAAAAGATCAAAGAGCTTTATGAAAATAAATATAAAAAAGCACAGGACGAGGCATTTGCAAGAAGAGCAGAGCTTTGGGAGGCGATTCCGGAGGTTCGTGAGCTTGACCGTGCAATATATTCACTTGGACTTGAGGGCGTGAAGACAACTGTTGGCGGCGGTGAGAATGCACCTAAAAGGATAATTGAGCTTAAGGAGCAGAGCCTTGAGCTTCAGAAGGCACGCGCAGATCTTCTTATTTCAAAGGGGTATCCTGCTGATTATACCTCGGTTCATTATGAATGCGATAAGTGTAATGATACCGGGTATACAGAGAGCGGAATGTGCGATTGCATGAAGCGTGCGCTGATTCTTGCTTCATATGAAAGCTCGGGTCTCGGAAGACTTATGAAGCAGCAGACATTTGAATCATTTTCTCTTGATTATTACCGTCAGAGTGCGGAAAATTATGAAAAGATGAAGCACAATTTTGAATACATAAAGAGCTTTGCGGAGAATTTTTCCACTGAAAAATGCGAGAATATCGCAATGTTTGGCGGTACGGGGCTTGGAAAGACCCACCTTTCAACGGCGGCGGCAAAGACTATCATTGATAAGGGCTTTGATGTGCTTTATGTGAGTACCCTTGGTATGATAAGCGATTTTGAAAAGGAGCGATTTGGAAGCGGATATTCCGATACCGAGGTGGATAATCTGGGCAGATACTATGATTGCGACCTGCTTATCCTTGACGATGTGGGAACAGAGGTGACAAATCAATTTACCGTCTCGGTTCTTTATAATGTAATAAACACAAGACTTTCAAAAGGCCGTTCAACCGTTATCAGCACAAATCTTACTCCTTCAGAGCTTCGAGCAAGATATTGGGATAGGATTGCAAGTCGAATTTTCGGTGAATATATTCCGCTGGTATTTGAGGGCAAGGACATAAGGATGCAGAAGCTGAACAAAAAATAATTTGAATAAAGAATCGGTATGTGCAAATAATAAGCACATACCGATTATATTTTTTGGAGGAAATTAAAATGGAAAAAACACCCGAGCTTTTATGCTATATCTATAAGAATGTAAAAATGGGCTCAGATGCGATCGTTGATCTGCTGCCAAAGGTTGAGGATTCCAAATTCAAGAGCGCACTCACCGAGCAGATGCATGGATATGAAAAGTTTGCAATCGAGGCTGAAAAGCAGCTCACACCGATGGGTATAAAGCCAAGAGAAGAGCCGATGATGAAAAAGGCAATGTCAAAGATGGGAATTGCCATGAACACCATGATGGACCCCTCTGTTGGGCATATGGCAGAAATGCTCATAAAAGGCTCAACGATGGGAATTACAGACATGACAAAGCATGTCAGAGAATTTGAGGGAGAGGGGTGTCCCGAGCAGGCACTGAAGCTTGGAAGGGAACTGATCACCTTTGAGCAGAACAATATCGAAAAAATGAAGACATTTTTATAATTTTAATATACAAGCTCACGGAAATTTTTCACTCTGTGGAATGTAATGAGGTCAACATTGTGAGGTGAATAAGCCTTGGGACTTCCCGATCTTGATACGAGGACCAGATCATCACCGTCAATTTCCATTGACGCATAATGACGGGACTCCCTTTCCGTGTCACCTATGGCTACCATTCCCGCAAAGCACCAGTCAACAAGATTTTTTGAGAAGGAAAGCTGCATTCTGCGTCTTTCGTCATATGGAAGATTGAAGCGGTCGGCAGGGAGAAGCTCTTTTCTTGTCATGCTGTCGGTCGCCTGGGTTGAGAGAAGCCAGAACAGCTGAGATTTCTCATCCCAGGTGATGTGAAATCTCATTTGACCGCCGGGAAGCGGCAGATAAACTACCTTTTTGCCTGAGGGATTGACCTCGGGCATTATTTTTATCGTCTCTTTTCCGTTCTTTTCTTCAATGACCGCCTTCATAATAGCGCAATAGCCTGTCCATGAGGTATGAGCACGCATAATAATATGAAATGTTTTGCCCGAAGGGTCGTACCAATAATGCTTTTCGTCCTTGATCCTCACGATATTTGCTTCAAGCCATCCGCTCATGTTGTCTGTGGTAGTGCCGGCGGGGTATTCACTTTTGTGAAGAGTTGTTGGGAAGAATGGAATGCCGTGAAGATCAAGCTCGTCTTCATTGACAATATCTCTGAAGCGTACCTTGTCGGAAAACACCCAGCTTTCTCTTTTTGTGAGATCGTCACCGATTTTTGCTCGGAGAACCACAGGCGCAAGAGATGAAACATTCCAGCCGTCCCTGATCTCGCCGTCTTTATTTACATATGTTTCAATGATAAGATTTATATATCCTTTTTCATACCATATGTTTGTTGCGGAGGCGTGCCAGTACTCGTTTTCTGTCAGATAATGTCCCATGTCCCAGCTTTCACCACCGTCAAGGGAGCGGTAAATTATCAGATCATTGCAATGACCGAAAAGATAAAGCTCGTCCCCCGATTCAAAAACTACTGCATGATAGAAATTGCGCCTTGCAACCATTCGCCAGCTTTTGCCCTTGTCGTCGGAAACAAAAATCTGACCAATGTTGTAATTACCGCTTATAGGATGAGGAATGATATCTTCACTTTTGCTGAAAAAACCTCTGTTTTCCTCATTCTTTGTAAAAAGATCGTGAGAAACGACATATCTTCCGCTTTTCATAACGCAGATCGAAGGTGTACCAAGATATGTGTTTTCGGGATTGGGGGATTTGAAAACCGTAGTAAAATCATTTGCTAAAAGTTCCATAATGAGCCTCCGGATTTTTTTACATTATAGCATGGTATCTGCCCTAAGTCAAGACAAAAAATTGGATATCTGAATATTTCGTTGCTTCAATCGTATTTCTCGGATAAACAGTAATTTAGCGAACTGTTGAAAGAGTGAATAAACGGAGATGAGGATGTTCGCTTGCCTCCACTGATTTTGCAAAGCAAAATTAGGGGAGGTGGATTTTGCCGTAAGGCAAAAGACGGAAGGGTCTTATGAGGTG
>JAFXAN010000133.1 GCA_017517035.1 Clostridia bacterium | reverse complement strand
TAATGTGCCCCCTGTCAAGAAGACAGACTAAAAAACAAAAGAATTTACAAATTGAATAGATACTTTCATCTCCCCCTGCTGCGCAGCAGGGGGAGATTTTCGTCACGCGACGGTGGTGAAGTAATACTCGCACGGTGTCATGCAATTCAACCGCTTCTGGTAACGTCGATTATTGTAAAAATGTATGTAGTTTTCAATGGCGGAAACGAGAGATTCACGGCTTGTAAACTTTTTTAGATAGTACATTTCAGACTTCAAAATGCCCCACCAACCCTCCATCGGAGCATTGTCAAGGCATCTGCCGACACGGGACATACTCTGGATCATTCCTGCATCAACAAGCTTTTGGTGAAACACCTTGTTTGTATATTGAAATCCTCTGTCGCTATGGAAGATTGGCTTTGCATTAGGATAAAGAGTTTTTGCTTCATCGAATGTTGTAAAGACCAATTCGTTGTTGTTGCTGTCACCGAGCTTGTATGCAATAATACGCCTGTCGTAAAGGTCAAGTATTGCGGAAAGGTAGAGCTTTTTTACTTCTGTACCGACGTAATACTTAAATTCGGTAACGTCGGTAAGCCATTTTTCAAACGGTACGGTTGCCTTAAAATCTCTGTTCAGAATATTCTCGGCGGTAATCTCGGGTGTGGATTTGACGTAATCCGGGCGTTTCTTACGGATAACAGATTTGAATCCAAGCATACGCATAATACGGCGTACTCTCTTGACGTTAATTCTGTGCGGAAGCTCGTCCGTCTTTTCTCGGTTAATGTTAATACACATCTGTCTGTAGCCGAGAACTCCATTGCTTTCTTCGTACAAATCCTTTACGTATTCTGTAATTTGTCTGTTCAAAAGCTCGCTTTTGCTCGGCTTTCTCTTTTTCCACTTGTAGTATGAAGATCTATTTAAATTCAACGCAATACACATTTCCTTTACGGAATAACCCCTATGCGTGTTAAGAAACTCAATTGTTATGTATATATACTCTTGACGTACTCCGGTCAGCGACCACCCCCTATGAGTTCCTGCAATTTTTTTATGAATTCATTCTCTATTTCAAGCTGTCTGTTTTTTGCTTCAAGCATCTTCATTTCCGCTTTGAGCTTTTCAACCTCAGTCATTTCTTCGACCGGCTTTGTTCTTCCACGGTTGTCCTTGAGCTTGTCCACTCCGCCTTCTTCATACTTTCGCACCCAAGCATAGATCTGCTGGTACGATACTTTGTAGGTTTCTACTGTTAAACCGTAATCCTTGTTGTGCTCAATGCAGAATGCTACTATTTCTGCTCGTTCTTCTTGTGTTGTCTTTCTTCCTTTGGTCATATAGATCTCTCCTTTAGCGCTTGTGCGCTCCTTAATTTCTCTATGACCATTATACCATAAAATCCATCTTCTGAAAATAACGCTTGTACTAATTTTGTATTTTTTACATATATCCTCTATACTTCCGTGTCCGTCAAGATATTCTCTGACTGCCGTTACCTTGATCTCGTTACTCCATTTTTTGTAGTTCTTTTTCTCTTTGTATATTTCCTCGCCAAATACTTCATAGTTTTGGCACCATAGCCTTACGGTGCTTTTAGGTATCCCATACATCTGGGATATTTTCCTGTCGCTGTTACCTGCTTTATATGCTCCTATTACCTTAGCTTTTTCCTCTTGGCTGTATTTTTGCATAAAAATAACCCCCTTAGTGTAGTCTTGAAAACTTTTTTGCTTTTTCAAGTGTCTACTCTAAGGGGATTATATCATGCTGATTCAGTCCCGATTTATTTTGTTTTTCATCGCACCGATAAATTACTGTTTAAGTGACATTATGAATATCACATAAAATCGTTGATTTTATAGCCTTTTCCTCTGACCGAAAGTATCAGCTTTCTCCCACCCAGTGCTTTTGACTTCTTGTTGATATTAGAAATATGGTGCTTCACATTTGAGACTACCATTCTGTAGCTTTCGGCAAAGCAAAAAGCAAGAAGCTCCTCGGGTGAGATGACCCTATCAGCATTTGTGCAGATAAATAACAGGATTCTGTATTCCGATTCGGTCAGGGGCATTTTCATGCCGAGATATATGGCTGAATGCGTATCCTTTATCAGTTTCAGATGACGATATCCATATTCCGGTACATATCCGAGTGATCCCAGAAGCGGTGAAAGTGAAAAGGTCGGCTCGTCACCTCGGTCCATATCTATCTCATAGTCCGCTTTTTCATAGTATTTGAATCTTTCGGTTTTGTGCAAGCTTTTGTCAAAAAGAACGATCAAGGTCATATTTGGCTTGAGTTCTCTTAGTTCCTCGCAGATGAGATCTCCGAAATTTCCGTCGGACACGGAATCTATCAAAGCGATTGAAAATTCAAAAGGAATGTCATTTACAAAATCTTCGACACCGTGTAAGTTTTCAAGATTCGGAAAGCATCTTTGATAGGAAAAAATATCGGTTTTCAAAAGTCTTTTTCTGATGGCAATACTGCTGTTTCTGCTTGATGAAATAAAACAAATCATTTTTGGTTTTTCTTCTGAATAAAAACTCTCCCAACAAGATAGTCAAGAGTAACATTATAATAGTCTGCGAGCTTTATCGCTGCCCAGAGCGGAAGCTCTCTTTCGCCGCTTTCATATCTGCGGTAAACGGTTGTTTGCATATGAAGCATTTCGGCAATTTCCTTTTGAGATTTGTCATTGTCCTCTCGAAGATCTCGAATCCTTTTATAAAATCCCATATATTTCTCCCAATATAATTATTACAAGCATATTATATTGAAAAAACACCTTACGGTGTTATCGGTCGCACCATACGGTGCGACCGAGGCACTCTTGCAAACAACATAATAATGCCGATCCGCTTTGGCAGATCGGCATTATTTTATGAATTAAATTCGCTTTTATGCTTCCTTTTTCTTTGTTATCATCTTAATAACAAGAACAGTTACTATAAGGAGAGCAAATGCGGCTGCAAGGGAAATATAAACATTCTTAACAAAGCCGGCAATGATAAAGCTTACAAAGGAAATTGCGGCAATCGTGATAGCATAGGGAAGCTGGGTGCTTACATGCTCGATATGGTTGCACTGTGCGCCTGCACTTGCCATGATGGTTGTGTCGGAGATAGGTGAGCAGTGGTCACCGCAAACCGCACCTGCAAGGCAAGCCGAAATGCCTATGAAGAACAGAGGATCTGCTTCGTTTGTGAATACGCTTGCAACGATTGGAATAAGGATTCCCGCAGTTCCCCAAGATGTACCGGTTGCGAATGCGATAAGGCAAGCAACGATGAAGATCAGTGCAGGGAGGAACGCTGTGAAGCCGGATGCAACTCCGCTCATAACATTGCCAACGAATACCTTTGATCCGAGTCCAACGGTCATATCCTTAAGGCAAGTTGCGAGAGTAAGAATTATTATTGCGGGAACCATAGCAACAAAGCCCTTTGAGATGCAGGACATAGCGTCCTTGAAGGATACAAGACCTCTTGCAATGAGATAGATCACAATAAAGACGATCGATATCATTGCACCAAACGAAAGTCCGTCGCCGGCAGAAGTATTTTCAAACGCTGCGATAAAGCTTTCACCGCTGAAGAAGCCACCGTTGTAGAGAAGTCCAGCAACGCAAGCGATAACGAGAACTATGATGGGAATGAGCAGATCGAAAACCCTACCCTTTTCATTTGTCTGATTATCATTATCATCACTTACATTGATCATTCCCAAATCACCGCTCTGAGCCTTGATCTCAGCTCCGGACATTTTTCCGTAGTCAAAAGCAAGAACTGAAAGAAGAATTACAAAGCCTATTGTGAGGAGTGAATAGAAGTTGTAGGGAATAGCTCTGATGAACAGCTCAATACCGGTGAGATTTTCGCTGCTGTAGTAAGATGAAACCGCAGCTGCCCAGGAAGAAACCGGAGCAATCATACAGATGGGTGCAGCGGTTGCGTCAATAATAAATGCCAGTTTAGCACGGGAGATCTTATGACTGTCTGTTACCGGAGCCATAACTGAGCCTACTGTCAGACAGTTGAAATAATCGTCCACAAAGATCAAAACACCGAGTAAAAATGTTGCAAGCAATGCACCGACTTTTGTTTTGATATGCTTTTGAGCCCAACGACCAAATGCTTGTGAACCGCCGGATTTGTTTACCAATGCAACAACGATACCGAGAAGAACAAGAAAAATAAAAATACCGGCATTTGCATTGATTGCGGATATAAGACCGCCGCTGTAAATAGTCTCACCTTCAACCTGAGTGACCTCAATGCTGCTTACGATAGCTTCAAAGGTTCTTGAAAAGCTGAAGCCGGAGGAGAGCACTGCACCGATGGTGACACCGATAAACAGTGAGGAATACACCTCTTTTGTGATAAGAGCAAGTGCAATGGCAACAATCGGCGCAAGCAGCGACCAATATGTTCCGTACACTTCTTTGCCGTCAAGAGCAAAATATGCAACGACCATAATCGCAATTATGACTATTGCGGCAATAATGGGCAAAAGGATTTTCTTTGCTTTCATTTTAAAAGCCTCCTAAAAATAAAAATGATATGCTTTGCGCATATCATCAAAAATCAGTTCTGATTTTTATTGACAGCGCTCCACATCCTTTGATGTGACAGTATATTGCATATTCTGCAATATCCCAACCAAAGCTCAGGGGCGGAATGAAGCTTTGATTTCGGCGTTTGCTCCTTTCGCATGGGATCTCCGCGATCTTTTTTCCATACTAATAATAGAAAACGCACCTCTATCATCACTTTATGATATCATTTTTTTCGTCAAAATTCAATAGATTTTGACAAAAAATATTTTTTCGGCACATTGCACAGAATAACGCATAAAAATTGTTACTTATGACGAAAACGCCTTTTCCGAAAATGGAATAGAAAATATTTGAATGATCTAAAAAAGAATGAAATATGCAGAAAAAACGATAAAAATAGAGTTTTTTCGAAAAAATGAAGAAAACTTATATACAAATCGCCTGTTTTGTGATATAATAATGCAGAATGGATAATAATATTTATTTTAAGGATATGTTTTATGAGCTTTGATAATAAAAAGAGTTACGGAAGGTATAAAAAGGATTTTTCCCGCAGGGAAGAAAGACAAAGCTTCCGTGAAAAGGAGCAATCCGAGCCTTTTGAGGATCGGACGGGTGCCATCGTCGGCAGAAATGCCGTTCGTGAGCTTCTGAAGAGCGGAAGAGCCATTGATAAGATATTTGTTCAGAAGGGCGAGCGTGAAGGCTCCATCGTGGTTCTTGTGGCAGAGGCGATCGAGAGAGGGATCCCAGTTGTGGAAAGTGAAAAGGGAAAGCTCGATTCGCTTTCAATGGGTGCTCCTCATCAGGGAATTGCGGCACTTGCTGCCGAAAAGGAGTATTGCGAGGTGGAGGATATTCTCGCAATTGCCGAGGAGAGAGGCGAAACCCCGCTCATCGTTATTTCGGACGGAATTACCGATCCTCATAACCTTGGTGCTCTCATAAGATGCGCAGAAGGCGTTGGTGCTCACGGTCTGATAATTCCCAAGCGCAGAGCGGTTGGACTTACTCCCGCAGTCTCAAAGGCATCGGCAGGTGCTATCGAGCATCTTGCCATTGCAAAGGTCTCAAATATCGCATCAACCATTGAAGCTCTGAAGAAAAAGGGAATATGGACATATGCCGCAGAGGCAGGCGGTGAGGCATATTATGATACCGATATGAGCGTTCCGGCAGCTATCGTCCTTGGAAGCGAGGGTGAAGGCGTTTCGGAGCTGGTAAAAAAGAAATGTGACTATATAGTTTCCATCCCGATGTACGGAAAGGTGAATTCCTTCAATGTTTCAACTGCAGCATCCGTTATACTTGCGGAGGCTTCAAGGCAGCAGAGAACAAAAAATAAAAAATAAGGAGTGCGGTCAAGTGGCAGAGAACAAGAATAACAATAGCGAAGATATGTCTGTTGACGAGCTTGTGAACCTTTTGCGAAATAATATAAGCTCGGGTGACGATACCCATGAAGACACCACAGAGATGAAAACGATAACAAAAAAGGCAGATCCGGATAAGGATATTGCCTCTATGCTTAAAAATTTCATAGGTGAGGAAGGCACAAAGGACGAGGATTTCGAGCTTGATGACGCTATCGAGGAGATAGACGATAGCTTTGAGCTTGAAAATGACGGCATTGACGCAGAGCCTGAGTTTGAGTTCGACGAGAGCTCGGATGAAAACTTCGGCGCTGATTTTGACGAGCCAACCGATGATGGCACCGAGATCTTTGATGATTTTGAGCCTGATGATGTATCTCTTTTCGAAGCGGTTGATTTCGAGGAAGAATATGTTGAAGAAAAGCCCAAGAAGAAAAAGGGACTTGGGGGACTTTTCGGCCTTGGACGCAAAAATCAGAGTACTCTTGCGGACGGATATGCTAAAATGCTCGAAATGGAGTTTGAGGCAGAGGAAAATTCGCAGGAAATTTCGCAGGAAAATGGCGAAGAAAATGCCGAAGAGATCGAGCAGATCAATATTTTTGATGATGAAGCGTTGGGATATACTCCCGTTGAGAATGAGGAGAATATCAGCTATGCAGAGCTTATGGGCGAGGAGGAGATGCCCGATCTTGCAGAGATAAGCCCCTCCGAGACTGCCGTTGAAACGGAAATTCCTGTTTCTGATCCTGCAGAGGTTGCTCCGGAATCGAATGTTTTTGAAGAATATGCTCCCGAAACGGTGAATGCCGATGAAATTCCCGAGCCGGAAAATATTGACGCAACGGTCAGCACAATGTTTGTTCTTGATAATAATGATGAACAGAGCGCAGAGCCGGAGGAAGATTATTTTGTTAGCGAAAAGAATCCTCTTGCGTTTGACGATGAGGATGAAACACCGATAGTGCCGGATGAGAGTGCTTTTGAAAATGTTCCGAGCTCCGATGCCGTTCCCGAGGATATTGAAGCACAGACCGAGGGTGAACCTATGGCAGAAGGTCTTGATGATAAGGACATCAACATTATGATAGCTCTCGGATATGAGGAAGAGCTTGAAAAAGCCATCGGAAAAAAGAATGTTGATGAATTTTCCGATCAGCTTAATGCCGAGATAGTTGATTTTATTGATGTTGATAAGAGCTATGCTTTTGACGGCTTTGAGCTTAATTCTCCCGACGGATTCCGTTCTGTCGGAAGTAAATATAAGCAGGAAAATTCAGAGATGAAGTTCCGTCTTCTCGGAACAAGCGTATTTGCTATTGCGCTTTTCATCTTTGAATTTCTCGGAATCTTTGGTGTGACTCTTGGCGGCGCACTCAATATCCATCATTATCCCGTGGTCGGAATTATGCTTTCACTTCAGCTCCTTCTTCTTTCTGCGGCTCTTTCATGGAGGCAGATGCTCGATGGACTTAAGGAAGCGATTGTGTTTAATCCTTCCCCCAATTCCATTCCCGCTGTTGCTGTTCTGATGACGGTTGTATATAATGTTGTCATGGCACTCATAGCGCCCAATACAGGGCTGAATCTTTATAATTTCCCCGCAGCACTTTGTCTTGTGTTTATGGTTCTTAATGATTATCTCGAGCTCTCCCGTGAGATCAGAGCATTTAACACTATCGCAACAAGACGCCCGAAATATGCTGCTCTCCATTCAAATACTGCATCTCGCAGTGTGGAGGAGGAGATGGCGGAAATGTTCTCGGACGAAAATTATGACACCGCAGATTCCAAGGTTCTTGAAACAAAAAAGGTTGGTTTTATTGATAATTATTTCCATAGGACTAATATCCGTACCCTTAACAGCCGCAAGCTGAATCTTGTTATCTATCCGTTTATCGCTCTTGCGATAGCACTCGGAATACTTTCCTTTGTTACAAACAAATCCGCGCTTACCGCATTTAATATCTCAATACTTACCGTTCTGTTCGGTATGCCCATGAGCATGCTTTTCGTTTACAGCTATCCTTTCTTCAGTGCTGTGAAGTCTGCATTTGCACATGATGCTACAATTATTGGCGAGGCTTCTGTTGAGGAATACAGCAATGCAACGACCGCAGTTTTTGCGGAAAAGGAGATATTCCCTCTGGATACGACAGTTACAAAGGGAATCAAGCTCTATGATAACAACGCAATTTATTATGTTCTTTACCATCTGACCAGCCTATATTCAAAGATCGGCGGACCTCTTAAGGAACGCTTGGTTCAGGCAACAGCAGAAATGGGATATTCGAAAAATGTGGAGATCCTTTCGGTTGCGGAAAAGGGCATTGAGGCAATGGTTGACGGAAAGGTTCATGTTATTGCAGGTCAGGCAAGATACATGGAAGAGAAGGGAATATTCGTTGGAAATGACCCTGATGATGAAGCAATGTTTGCCGAGGGTGCATCTGCACTTTATCTTGTGCTTGACGGCGTTCTCAGCGCAAAGCTTTATGTCAGCTATTCGGTCACACCTGAGCTTGAAAATGTAATTGCTTTTCTTGGCTCCGAAAATATGGAGGCTGTTATAAGAAGCTGTGATCCCAATATTGATAATGAGCTTCTTGCATCCAAGCTTCGCATCTCAAGATTTCCTGCGAGAATTGTGAAATGTATGCCCGAGGAAAATGAGGATGTTCCGAATGCTGAGAGTGGCGTTGTTTCGAGAAATTCGCTTACGGCTCTTGCTCATGCCATCACTTTGTGCAATAAGATACGCAGAGTTAGAAAAACAGGCAGAGCTGTCAGCATAATTTCAATGATAGTCAGCGTACTTATGATGGTATTTCTTGCGCTCTTCAGCTCAAAGATATCCGTGCCGTCTGTCTATGTGGCACTCTATCAGGTATTCTGGATGATTCCCGTACTGCTCTTTACAAAATTAAATATAAAATAAACTCAGGGCTGATTTTCAATCAAATGAAAATCAGCCCTCAGCGTGTCGAGAAAGTCTCGACACGCTGGCAGACCTCGAAAAAGGTAGGAATATTTTCCGTTCTTACATTCGTCGGCGTACTCGGTACGACAGAGTGTAAGAACGGAAAAAACAAGTAAGCACAAGGCTTTCCTTTAG
>JAFXAN010000132.1 GCA_017517035.1 Clostridia bacterium | reverse complement strand
AGAAAGTGATGTTGTTGTTATTGGTGGAGGAACGGCAGGCGTCTTTGCTGCAATTTCTGCTGCAAAAAACGGGGTTAAAACTATTCTTGTTGAAAAAAACAGCACCTTAGGGGGTACTGTGACTACAGGCGGAGTAAATTTTCCGGGACTGTTTTTTGCTTGGGGAAGGCAGATTATTGACGGCCCTTGTTGGGCTGCTATCAAACGAACTGTTGAACTGGGTGGAGCAAAGCTGCCCGAGTTTCAATATAAACCGGAAAGACATTGGCATGAGCAGATATTATTAGACAATTTTGTATACCGATCGGTTTTGTTCCAAATGTGTATGGAAAATGGTGTTGAAATTATAACAAATACGATGATTTCCTATATCAAAGAAGATGCCGACGGTGTAAATTTGTTAATTACTTCTAAAGAAGGTATCCACCAAATAAACACAAAGGTTGTAATTGATGCCACGGGTGACGCAAATGCGGTAAGCATGGCCGGATATGACACCGTCAAAAGCAATATTCAGCAACCTGCAACGCCTCAAAATCATATTTCGGGATATACCTTCGAAAACATTGACCTTGAGCAAATACATACTAATTTCAGCAAAGCGAATTTTCCGCCGCAAATAACCGAAAACAAAATAAAAAACAGCCTTAGAAATCATAAGTTTGATATACATATTCCTTGCAGAGATGCCGAAACATCAGAAGGAAGAACAAAACTTGAATATGATGCAATCGAACTCGTACTGAATTTATATACGTTTTGTCGAGGCATACGAGGTCTTGAAAACTTGAAGGTAGATTATTATGCTGAAGAGACGGGAGTCAGGGAAACGGTCAGGATCGTGGGAGAAACGACACTCACAGCAGAGGACTATATAAACGGAAAACATTTTGAGGATTCGGTTTGCTATGCATTTTATCCTATTGATCTTCACATAATGACTGGAATTAAGCAAAAATTTTTTGAGGACGACAAAATAGGTGAAATACCCTACGGTGCTTTGATTCCCAAAGGAGCAAAACGTATACTGTGTGCAGGTCGATGTATTTCCACCGATACCGATGCCAATAGTGCTGTACGTGTTCAAGCACCTTGTATGGCGACAGGACAGGTAGCAGGGTGCGCTGCGGCTATTTCGGCTAAAAACAACATCGTGGTAAAAGAAATACCTTTTCACATGCTTTGCCGTAGTCTGGAAGAAATAGACGCAATAGTTCCGAAAGACAATTTTTTTGAGTAAACACTGTGTCCTATATTGACAGCAGCAGAGGGACTTGTGCTGGGTGTGGGTGCAAAGATCTTCACGGTTGCAGGACCTGTGCTGCTCTACGGCACTCTTGTGGGCGCACTTTACGGAGTTATTTATTGGATAACCACATTATTCTAACGCAAAAGGCTTGACCGCTTGGTCAAGCCTTTTTGACAGCAGAAACATATTCTCTCGCTAAATTCTCTAATGCTTTAAAGTCTTTAGCAGCGATCAGTTTTTTGCAGTACAGATTAGAGCCTACACCAATTCCGTCAAAACCGTCTGCAAGAAAATCCTTTGCGTTTGTTTGTGTAATACCGCCAACGGCTAAAAGCCTTGCATCGCTAAGGGGCGCCTTTAATGCTTTGATGTATCCTCGAGGCAGATCGTCTGCGGGGAAAACTTTGACGTAGTCTGCACCTGCTTTTATTGCTGCTGCAATTTCTGTGGGAGTATATGCCGCGGGAATGGAAACAAGTCCCAGCCTTCTCGTTTCCTTGACGATATCGTCATCGCAATTTGGCGAGATGATATAGGAAGCTCCTGCTTTGGCTGCCAACTCCAATTCCTCTTTGGTCGTAACTGTTCCTGCACCTACAAGCAGAGAAGTGTTTTCTTTTATGTATTGAATCAGACGTGCTGTTTCTTCTTTTGGTGTATTGCCGCTTCTGTCAAAAGTAACCTCTACCATGCGAACACCGCCGTTATATAAGGCTTTCACGGCGGGTAAAAGCGTTTCTTTATCAGGATTTCTAATAATGGCAATTAGCTTTTCATGGGCAATGGTATGAATTATGTTGCTTCTGTTTTCAAGTCTTTTATATAGCTTATATATCATACAAAGACCAATTCTTGTTGAAGAGGCTGACAAATCATCGGAAATGAGATGCGCATTAGAGGAAAGTAAAATAGTGTAGATTTGCTTTAATGCTTTGTTACCGCCAATAAAAATCCGTTTGCCCTTGGCAGCCAACAAAATTTTTTCAACATCTTGCCCCAACACACAACCGTAAAGAAACGAGGAAAGCTTGTCTGATGATACACCGTTTAACCACATTATACGAATTTGAAAAAGGGCGGTATTGATGCCGTTTTCCTTGGCATAGGCTGCACCACGCAGCACATAACTTTCGTTTGGTATAAATTCATGTCCAACGGTTCCTGCAAGAATTGAGTTTTCAATGATGGTGTGGAGCAGCTCCCCGCTCATAGTGGTATAAAAATCGGTGATGGTACCGTCTTTTGACAAGGAAAGAATCTTATTATGGGTGCCAGGCAATACGAGAACGCAATCTTCTGCCAAAGAAAGAGCGTTTATTATGCCCGTAGTTTCAGTTTCCTCTCCGCGAATCACATCTTGAATATTATTATCGTTGCATTTTTTTATACCCGGTATAAAAATAAACGGAATGGACGATATCTCGGGCAAAATATGTGTTTGCAGATGATTAGCCAAAGTATATGCATCGATCGGCAAGGGGATACGAGGCACTTCTATAAGCCCCAATTCGCTGCCCGCCATTCCCGCAACCATAATACATTCAACTGCATCTGCGGAAATGTTTGCATCCCTCATTAGACCCTCTATAAGTTTTTTGATTTCCGCAAACAGAAATGCTTTTCCTTTGGATTTGGTTATGCCGGCACCAATACTTGCCTTTATAAAGTGAATAATGTTATCTTCCTCGCAAAGCCATAAGCGGGTATTTGAGGTGCCCATATCAATTGCGATAAACATATAGAGTCCTCCTTAATGATCCGAATGGAGTTTCCTGAATTGGCTCGGTGATATTTTTTCGGAACGGGAAAATACCTCAGCAAAATAAGAGGCATTACAAAAGCCGCACTTTATCGCAATTTCATTTACAGAGAAGCGGCTTTCTATCAGCATTTGCTTTGCCTTTGTCAATCTTAACTCGTTGCGGTACTCCAAAATACTGATCCCCGTAATCTGTTTGAACAGATGGGACAGATAATATACGCTGATATTCATTTTCTTTGCGATGTCGTTTACAGACAGCTCGTCATTCAAATTGTTTTTGATATATTCGGTAATTCTTTCAATGATTGGATGAGGATTTGGTTTGGCGGTTGGAGTTGAACGAATCAGCTCGATAATTTTTAGTAAGATACTTTTGTCCTTACATTCACTTTTGTAAAAGCGTTCTACTAATTCATCTAATTTCGCTGAATTTAAAAATTTAATATTGATGCAACTTAAAGGATACTTTTCAAATACTTTGTCAAGAGGATTCTCACATTCATCTATAACACGTTCTACAAAGGCTTCGATATCCAAAATGTTTTCTTCATAAGGATCGGGCAACTCGGGTGCGAGTTTATTTAACTTGCAAATAACATTCTTTAAAAAGCCTTCTTTTGAAACGAGCTTGCCGTTTAAAATGTCTTGTTCGCTGATTTTGGCGGTCAGTACTTCACGAGCATCAGCATATGCTTCGGTCAATGAATGCTTAAAACAGCCACGCTCCCTGTCGTAAGTAATATAAATATATCCGTTCTCGCATTCAACAGCATCGGGATAAGATACACTGTTCCTTTCATCAAGCAACAACGAGTACGGAAAGGTCTTTCCGTCGTCCTCTGAAAGAAGAGCGGTCAGGTTGTTACGCCCTTCGAAATTAATGTGATTTATCAGCAGAATACGGCCTGATTTAAGACGTCTTATAAAAAAGCGGGAACAAGGACCGCCAAGCTTGCTATCCTCTCCTGTACTCCAGGTTTTGCCACGGTCATAGGAGTGTGAAACACCGATTCCGTAGTTGGTTCTGACATACATTTTCAATACACCGCTCCTAAGCTCTAAAACCATGTGCTCATCAAAGGAGCGGTTTCTGATGTCTGCCATTCCCATGCAAACAAATGTTTTTCCGTTGTCTGAACTTTTGTAAACATAAGAGCCGGCTTTTTCATCAGCCTTAAGACCGCCTTTGCGGAAATTTGGAAAAATATCTGTTTTCCAAATGGCAATGGGAAAGAGCCATTCACCGCTTGAAAGCACGGTCGGCTTATTCATCATAATACCACGGCCAACATAAAATTCTTCTCCCCATATGATCTCATCTGCATCAGGTTTTTCGCAAATGGAAGCATATACCTCTTCTCCGGGCATCACATTCCAAAAAAACCAAAGTCGTTCCAAGGGATCAATCCAAAGAACGGGATCGAAGCATCGGAATTTTCCCTCTTTCTTTACCACAACAATCGGTTCGCCAAAATCGGTGTCGGTATCACTTTTTAGCAAAACAGCATAGTTCCCGTAAGTTTCCGAAGTTTCTCCGCTATAAAAAGAAATAAAAGTGCGTCCCTTTTTGGTGCGGGCAATTCCGGGGATTCCTTGCCACACACGATGGCGTGAATCGAATTTTTCCAATAGAGAACGGTCGGTAATAAGCATATTCTACCTCCACAATTAGTTTATATTATTATTATATAAACCATTATTGCCTAAAACAATAACAAACTTGCTTTAAATGCGCACTTTACGGCATAATTTATTGGATAACCACATTATTCTGAAAAAAGGCTGTCTCACGGGGAGACGGCCTTTTCGATTATATTTGATTTTAGAAACAGTAACTTACCGGACTCACCGACAAATTACTGTTTAAAAACGAAAGTGGCTGTCATAATGAAACAGCCGCTTTTTTATATATAGACTTCCTTAAACGAATTATCAACCAAAGCTGTTATTCTATCAAATCCAATATCTTTGAGCTGTTTTTTTGTTTCTTCAAACCCGAAAGCAAGTGTATCAATACCGTGGCTATCGGAGGATAGGGTGATAGGGGAATTATTTTTTCGCAAAATGTAAAGCAGATTCTCATAAGGATAAGGAGAGGTTCTCAGTCCTCTTGCTATCGCCCCTGTATTGACCTCAAAAATGCATTTGCTTTCTGTTGCTTTCAAGACATATTTTTCTGCAATTTCGGCATATTTTGGATTTTGCAAAAACAGGCTTTCGCCCAGCTCATCAAATTTTGTAATCAGATCAAAATGACCGATAATATCGGGTTTTCTTTGACAGATATAACCGCAGAAGCTGCTATAATAAGCTTCGGCAAATGAAATAGAGTCTCCATCAAAAAGTGATAAGCATTTCTTAAAATGATCATAGCTTGAATCGATCGGGAAATATTTGCCTTCCTTTACGATATAATGACAAGAACCGATAATATAATCAAAGTTTCTGCGATCAAGAGGAGCGAAAGCGTCTTCCTCAACACCTATATATATTTGTATCTGACTCTTATATTTTTCTTTGATTTCGGTGATTTCTTTTATATAGCCGGGTTGGTCTTTCATGCAATAACGCAGATCATAGCTTGTAAAACCGTGATCAGAAAAGCCGATGGAAACGATTCCTGCATCTATGGCAGCAAGAACAATTTCTTCGGGCGTGTTTTTACCGTCACTAAAGGTGGAGTGTATATGATAACTATACATTGCTGTGATTTTCCCCGTTTCTGCTTTTGAATTTTATAATTTGCGAAATCACAAAATCTATACCAAGAGTTTTAACAAGCAATCCAAGAAAAGAAGAAAAAAGAATTACCCAATTGGATAAAAGTCCGCCCACAATTACAATTAAAATGTCTGTAAGCAATAGTGCTTTTCCTATTTTAACATTTGAAAATTTCTGAATAATTAAAGCAATAACGTCGGTCCCCCCTGAGCTTGAACGAACAAAAAACATAATTCCGCTTGCAAGTGCAATGATGACTGCGCCAACAAATGCAGAAAGGAATTGATTTTGAATTACAGGTGTCTTAAAATAAAAAATTTTTTCAAAAATGCCAACGAATACCGTTGTCAAAGAAGAACCCACCAATGTTTTTAGCCCCATGCTTTTGCCAAGAACAAAAAAAGCGACAACTATCAGCGAAAAATTGATAACCATCAAGATATTCGACGGTGAAAATGTCAAAAAGAAATTGAGGATAACAGAAATCCCGCTTGTACCGCCAAGCAATAAGGAATGTGGGAAAATAAACAATACAGTGCTTACGGCATAAAAGGCGCTGCCCAATATAATCAGTAAGTATTCTACTATAAATGTTTTTGTATGTTTACTGCTCATGAGTTAAATACCTTTGCAAAATTTTTTGTATTGTAACAAAAAGCTTGAGTTTCACAAAACAGCCTCATTTATCACTTGAATAAAAATATATTCAAACAGTAATTTGTCGAACAGTCGGATAGTGGTGACATCGTCCTTTAACGTTTCCAGATCCTTCACTTCGTTCAGGATGACTTGTGAGGAGATTGATGACAAGTTTTCTACATAGAATTCTCATAAATTCCATGTAGAAACACAGATAAACAACAATAAAAATTCCCTTTTTCAAAGTTTT
>JAFXAN010000131.1 GCA_017517035.1 Clostridia bacterium | reverse complement strand
CTAAAGGAAAGCCTTGTGCTTACTTGTTTTTTCCGTTCTTACACTCTGTCGTACCGAGTACGCCGACGAATGTAAGAACGGAAAATATTCCTACCTTTTTCGAGGTCTGCCAGCGTGTCGAGACTTTCTCGACACGCTGAGAGGCTGAATTATCAGCCTCTTTTTTATGAACAGCCACTTGCCTGCCTTTCAGCAAAGGGATGGCTTTTGAGAATTATTTGTTAAGCATAACATTTCTTCCGCCGTCAACGAGATATTCGCAGCCTGTGATGGAGCGGGCGTTATCCGAGCAGAGGAACATAATAACTCTTACAAGCTCAATAGGCTCTGCGGCATATCCCAGGAGTGTCTTCATATTTGCCATAGCTTCTCTTGTGAGGACGGGGCCGGGAGAGACGCAAACCGAACGGATTCCATAAGGCGCACCCTGAATTGCAACGCCCTTTGTAAATGCAACAAGTCCGTATTTTGCGGGGCTGTATGCAGGGGCATTTCCGTCATGTCCTGTGATGGAACCGAGGTGAATAACAACTCCGCCGTTTTCCTTCAGATATTCAAACGCACTCATTGCCATATAAATGGGGGCACGGAGATTTACATCGAGACTCCACTGGATAGTATCGGGGCGTACCTTTGTGAGGTCGTTTACATCACCTCTTATTCTTCCGCCGTATCCGCCTGCAAAGCTGATGGTATAGTCGATTCTTCCAAATGTTTTCTTTGCAAGATCCACCGCAGCCTTGATCTCGTCAAATTCTCTGACATCGCACTTGATGGGGAGTACCGAATAGCCTTCTGCCTTCAGCTTTTCAGCTTCTTCATTTATTGCGTTTTCGTTAATATCAAGCATTGCAACGCTTGCGCCGCTTTCTGCAAATTTCTGGGATGCGAGAAGTCCCATTCCCGATCCTGCACCGGTAATTACGGCAACCTTACCTGTGAAATCAAGTTCAATATTCATTTTTAAAGTATTCCTTTCTCATTATATTCGATAGCCTTGAAGATCTCAAGGTCCATATTGTCAAAAACAGCCTTTGCGGCACGGATATGGGGCTTGTCTGTGTTGGTGCAATAATGATAATCTCCTGCGCAAAGCACCATGCATGAGCCAAAAAGCGGAGCTGTGAGTCTTGTTGCTCTTCCGTATTTCTTTCCGAGAATGAAAAGATATGGAACGGAAAGTGCCTTTGATACCTCCTGGCATATTCTGAGTGCCTCGGGAACCATTCCGTAATCATCTGGCATGAGCACCATCTTAACGATATCTGCGCCTCTTCTCTGATGCTCAAGAGCAATTTCAAGTGTCTCCTCAAGGGTAAGCATTCTGCCTGTGTGTGTGGATATCATAACTGTTCCGCCCTTATCGTGTACCTTTTTTATAAATTCCTCCTGCTTCTTTATCGCTTCGGGATTTTTTGTATACTGATCGGGGGAGGGATCATAAAGGTCGGAAATAAGGTCAACGCTATCTGCACCGAGATCGAGACAATGAAGAAGAAATTCTGCTCTGTCATCATCTGTTTCATCCTTGCGAGGACCTCTATATGCGAGAACGAGGATAGGTCTATCTTCTGTTGCTTCAAATATCCTTTTCAGGCATTCATCACTTCTGTATTGCTCTTCCAGGTATTCTGTATGGATCAGAAATCCGTCAGCACCGTCATAGAGGGCATTTCTGATGGTTCTTACATTATCAAATTCATTTTTGTTTCCAATTGAAACCACAAGCGGTATATGGCGCTTGGTTTTTCCGAGAACAAATCTTGACATAATATGTACATTCCTTTCGTTTTTTTATATTCTATCATGCAAGAGGCGTTCTTACAATGCTTGTTTTGATATTTAATTTAACCGTAATGATACAAAAAATCTCCGAATAAAAGCATATCTTTAACCGAAAAGCTCTTGACAGATAGAGAAAAATGTATTATATTATTATCAGAGGTTTTGGGAGGCATTTATGGAGTGGAATGAAATTGTTGCAAAAAAGATACACAGCATATTAAATATACCGGTTGAGGCAGGGAAGAGCGGCAAAGTTGCAAGACGATTTTCAGGTCTTGTTTTTGCAAAAAGCGGAAGTGTCGTTTATCGATTAGATGGTGAAGAATATATATCGGACGGAACGAACATTGTTTATCTGCCGGTTGCAGATTATACTTATGAGCCTACAGCGGACGGGATATGTCCCCAGATCAACTTTGAATGTGATTTTGATAAGCATGAATTTTTGACCTTTCCTGTTTCGGATATTGGGATTTATGAGGAAAAATTTGAAAAGCTGCGCAGAATGTTCTATGATGAAAACGGCTCTCATTCCCATCATGCCTGCTTTGCGGTGCTTTATGATATACTCACATCCCTTGACAGAGAATCGGGAGCATCGGAATTTGGTGAATACAGCAAGGCTGCAATTGAGATAATGCGCTCGGAATTTTCAAGCCCCGAGCTTTCAAATGATATGATCGCTTCGAGGCTGAATATCAGCACAGTTTATTTCAGAAAGCTTTTTCTTAAGGAAGTGGGCATTTCCCCAATGACTTATCTTAGGAAAATGCGAATGGAAAAGGCGAAGGAATATCTTAAATTGCCTTCTATGTCGGTTGGTGAGACTGCATATGCCGTTGGATATTCGGGAATATATCCATTCAGCAGAGTTTTTAAAAAAGAGGTCGGTATATCTCCCTGCAGGTATGCTTCCAAATATAAAAACTCATATTAACAAAATCGTAATAAAAAGGAAATGCAAAATTCTACAAATTGTGATATACTTTAAATTGAGAAATTTTTTTTGAAAAGGGAATAATGATGAATTATCAAGCAAGACCTATGGTAAATAGATATCAAAATGCAAGACCGCCCAGGAGAAGATACCGTTTCCCTCTCTGGGCGTTTATGGCTTTGACTTATATATTTTATGAAGTGTTTATGTATGCAATTATGGGTGTCAGCTACAGCGGACTTACCTGGCTTTATCTTTTGCTGACCGGCGGTGCTTTTGGCACGATCATAGGGGCTGCCACCGAGCTTGTTAAAAAGCCGAAGGCAAGAAAAATCACGGGAATTGTTATCCTGGCAATCTCGCCCGTTCTTTTCTGCGTTGAATATTTTGTTTTTAAGTCCTTTATGACCTGCATGAATCTTGAATCTATCATCAGCGGTACAGGGGATGTTGCAACAGGATTTACATCAATTGCGCTTACCATTATTCTGAAGGGAATTTGGGTTATCATTCTTTACTATGTCCCTCTTGTGCTGTTTTGCCTGTTTTTCAGGAATCTTTCGGGAAACAGAGATTCACGCATACCTCTTATGAGGATGGGAGTGGCACTTGTGGCGCAGCTTTTGTGTCTCGGAATTATTGCTCTCGCTCCCGTTGACAGGGCCAAGCTTTCCAAACAGTATAATTTTGATGATGCTGTTCATACATTCGGTCTTACAAATGCCATGGGACTTGATCTTCTCAATTCTATCGGCGGCGGAGGCGATTCCAATTTTGACTTTACGCCTGTCGATCCGATAGAAAGCGAAAGCACAGCAGATACCGATGCACCGGATACTGCGGGTACGGATACCGAGATGGTCGATCCGCCCGAACCTCCTGTGGTTTATGGCAAAAATGAAGTTGATATAGATTTTGCCGCACTTGCGGAAAGTGAAAAAAAGGCTGATGTTGCAAAGCTTCATTCTTATATTGCAAGCCAGACACCAACATCTCAGAATGAATTAACAGGTCTTTTTAAGGGCAAAAATCTTATTCTCATAACGGCAGAGGCGTTTTCAAAGGAGGTCATTGACCCCGTTATGACGCCTACTCTATACAGGCTTTATTCCAAAGGCATAAACTTTACCGATTATTATCAGCCTGCCTGGGGTGGAAGCACCTCCACCGGCGAATATTCGGTTCTTATGGGACTTGTTCCGATGGCGGGCGTTAAGAGTATGAAGAATACCATTGATCTGAATCTCTATTATACTATCGGAAATGCTCTCACAAGAGAGGGATATAATTCCTATGCTTACCATAACAATTCAAACACCTATTACAGCCGTCATCTTACTCATACCAATTTCGGTTATTCCGAATTTATCGGTATGGGCAACGGCATGGAGGAGGGGGTTCAGAGCCGCTGGCCTGCAAGCGATGAGGAGATGATGAAATTCACCTTCGATAAATATTGCAGCGAGGAACCTTTCAATATATATTATATGACTGTCAGCGGTCATTGCCTTTACAGCTGGACAGGAAACAGTATGTCAAAGAGAAACCGCGAGACATTTGAGAATATGGATGCTTCCGAGACGATAAAAGCATATCATGCTGCAAATTATGAGCTTGAAAAAGGACTTTCATATATCGTTTCTCAACTTGAGGCAAAAGGAATGGCAGATGATACGGTCATCGTCATTTCCACAGACCACTATCCCTACGGACTTGAAAAGGGAGAATCTTGGGGTAATGACAAGGATTATCTGGGCGAGCTTTACGGATATGATCCCGCAGGAAATATTTTCCTTCGCGACCATTCTGCGCTTATTATGTGGAGCGGATGCCTTGAGGATAGAGAAGAAAAGGTCGTTGTTGATACCCCTGTTTACAGCCTTGACATTCTGCCCACTCTTCTCAACCTTTTTGGAATTGAATATGATTCAAGATTGCTTGTTGGCAGAGATGTTTTCTCCGAGGCTGAGCCGATTGTGCTCTGGACAAATTACAGTTGGCTTACAGACAAAGGCACCTATGATGCAAGAACAGGCACATTTACACCAAAGAACGGTGCGGAAGTGGATGATGCTTATGTCAAGCGAATAAAGGGAATCGTCGGAAACAAGATAAATTATTCAAAGAGCGTTATTTCTCTCGATTATTTCAATATTCTTTTTGGAGATTAAGATGAAAAGCAGACTTTCATATGTTCAGGTGATAGCCCTCGGTTATGCAATAATTATTGCGGTGGGTACACTGCTTTTGATGTTGCCGTTTTCTTCGGTGAGCGGAGAGAGTGCTTCCTTTAGCGATGCTTTTTTCACTGCAACTTCAGCATCCTGCGTTACGGGGCTTGTTCAGGTGGATACGGGAAGCTATTGGTCATTTTTCGGTCAGGTCGTTATCATAATCCTTATTCAGATAGGCGGTCTTGGATTCGTTACCATCGCAACGCTATTTATGATGGCTATGAAAAAGCGGATCGGAATCAGAAGCCGTGAGCTGATGATAGAGAGCATCAATTCCTCTAACATCGGCGGGATCCTGCGCCTGACAAAAAAGATCCTTCTCGGAACTCTGATTATTGAGGGGATCGGAGCACTGATACTCTCTGTCAGATTTGCTTTTGATTTCCCGATAGGTAAAGCCATCTGGTTTGGTATTTTTCATTCGATCTCAGCTTTTTGTAATGCGGGATTCGATCTAATGGGCGTGATTGAGCCTTATTCTTCATTTATGCATTATTCATCAGACCTTACGGTGACTGTTACGATTATGCTTCTCATTGTGATCGGCGGTATAGGCTTTCTCGTTTGGGATGACATTCTGAAAAACGGTATTCGTTTTAAAAAGTACAGTTTTCATACAAAGCTGGTGCTTTGTACAACCGCTATATTGATCTTCGGCGGGGCGCTTTTTATGTTCATATTTGAATGTAATGCCTCAAACAAGCAGCTTTCGCTCGGTGATCAGATAATTGCTTCTTTTTTCGCTTCTATAAGCGCAAGAACTGCGGGAATGAATATAACAGATACTGCTGCTTTTTCGGAAGCCGGAAGGCTTGTTAATGTTTTTCTGTTCTTTATCGGCGGCAGCTCCGGTTCCACGGCAGGCGGTATAAAGACGACTACCTTTGCAGTGCTTCTTATCCATGCTTTTTCGAGCATGAGAGGAAAATCGTATCCATCTGCTCTTGACAGAAGGATCAGCGATGGGGCAGTGAAAAAAGCGATAACTATCTTCTTTACAAATCTATCGCTTGCTTTGATCGGCGGTGCTGTAATAATGTCACTACAACCCTCTCTCGGTATGTCGGATGTTCTTTTTGAGACATTTTCTGCCATGGGAACCGTTGGAATGACAACGGGTATTACGAGAGAACTTTGCACAGTGTCAAAATATATAATAATAACACTTATGTATCTCGGAAGAGTCGGAAGCATATCCTTTGCTGCGGCAATGATGCAGAAAAAAGCGCCGCCGAATATAAGTGTTCCGACCGAGGAAATTATTATTGGTTAAAGGAGAATTATATATGAAGCAATTTTTAATAATCGGACTTGGAACTGTCGGAAAGCACCTTTGCATGGAGCTTCTTGACACGAAATGCGAAACTCTTATCCTCGATAAAAACCCTGAGGCAGTTGAGGAAATGCTTAAATATTCAACCTCTGCAAAGGTTGCGGATTGTACTGTTCCCGGAGTTCTCGAAAGCTTGAGCGTTGCGGATTTTGATGCGTGCTTTGTTTGCGTTGGCGGAGATCTCAGATCGAGCCTTGAAGTCACCAGCCGTCTTCGTGAGCTTGGGGCAAAGAAGATCTATTCCTCTGCTACCGACGATATTCAGGATAAATTTCTCCGCAAGGTCGGTGCTGATTTTATAATTTATCCCGAGAGGGATGTTACAAGGCGTCTTGCCATTACCGAAAGCTCGGATCAGATATTTGATTATATCAAGCTGACCGATGAATATGCAATTTATGAGATAACCCCCGAAAAAAAATGGATAGGGAAGAGCATAAAGAGCATAAATTTCAGAGTTAAGTATAATCTCAATGTCCTCGGATATAAAAAACTTGACGGAATTTTCAGAGCCACGGTTTCTCCCGATTATGTAATAAAGGAAGATGAGCATCTGATGGTTATGGGACGAGATGAGGACATTAAAAAGATAACCTGACAATTCCATTTTTTGTAAGTTTTTATCTAATATGTGCATTGAGGATCGCTTTTTTTAGAAAAAACGGTCCTCTTTTTTGGTAAAAATAAACAAAAATTCAAAAAAAGGGTTTACAAAAGGTTTTTCTTGTGTTATAATCTTGCGGGCTTCGATGTGGGCACAAAAATTGTTTATGAAAGGAGCGGCAGGATTTTTTATGCGCAAGATCATGACTATTCGTCATTCGTCCTTATCGGATAATAAAGACACTATTCAGCACAGGATAGTTCCGGTTGCACTTACCGCTCTTCTTTTGGTTTTTTCTATTATTTGTGTTGCGGCTGCGGAGATCGTTGAGACACCGGAGGCAGAGGAGGTCTTTTCGGAGATGCCTGTATCTGAGGTCAAGACGGAAACGAATGTTCAGCGTGCCGATGTTACGGTGATGTACGGCGGCAAGGAATATATCAAATGCAACGCACCTGTTATGACTGTTGGTGAGCTTCTCGATAAGCTTGATATCGTGCTCGGTGAGGAAACAGTTCTTGGCTGTTCGGAAGAAGACATGATAAGCGATGGAATGACCGTTTCCGTGAGCGTTGTCAAGACAGAAACATTTGTTGAGGAAATTGAGATCCCTTTTGGAAATGTTTATAAAGAATCACAGACCATAAAGAAGGGAACCACATCTCTTGCGGAGAAGGGAAAGAACGGCATCAAGGCTGTCACAAAGAAGGTGACTATGCTCGATGGTGCGGTTATTTCAAGTGAGATCATCTCCGAGGAGGTCACAAGCGAACCTGTTGATGCTGTTTTTTATAAGGGAGTAGGCGGAACCGTAAAAGCAAATGACGGAACTGTTTATAACTATTCTTATTATATAGATGTTATCGCCACAGCTTATCACACGGGCGGCGTGACCGCAACAGGTCATGTTGCAAACGAAGAAGTTGTTGCAGTTGACCCCAAGGTCATTCCCTATGGAACAAAGATGTTCATAACAGGTAATTGGGGCGAGATAGGCTATCGTTCTGCCGAGGACTGCGGAAACTTCAGGGGCAAGCGCATTGATGTTTGCATGGAAGGTACAAGAGCAGAGCTTCTTCAGTTCGGGAAAAGAAATATGAGAGTTTATATCCTTGAATGATAAAAGACCGAATCAATTGCTTTTTAGCATTTGGTTCGGTTCTTTTTTTAGAGAATTAAATAAACAGTAATTTGTCGGTGCGATGAAAAAACGCAAATCTGTAGGGGACGGCGACCTCGACGTCCCATTTTTTTATTTTAAATTCACGGTTATTTCATGTATTTTGAGGGACGTCGTGGTCGCCGTCCCCTACAAAAACATCTCCGACAGTCCGCTAAATTACTGTTTAAAGTCATATTGCAATTTGATTTTTGTGCCAGAATTCTTTGATAAAAAAGGGATAAAACGGTTATAGTGGGATGGCGACGGAGATTTCATGTTAAAAAATAGGGCGAAAATTGTAAACTTTTTGTTATTTTCTCGAAACATATAGACTTTTTTATAATTATGTAGTATAATGTAACTATCACTGTGTTCCGGTGCGTTTCGGCGCACCGTACAGTTTTAAAACTACTTGTTATTTTTTTAACAAACGGAGGTATCAACAATGAAAAAGAAATTGACCACGGTCGAATTTCACGGCACCGCAGAGCAGGAAGAAAAGCTGCTCGCTGTTATCGAAAAGTATAACGGCACAAAGGGTGCAATGATGCCGATCCTTCAGGAAGCACAGGGCATCTACGGCTATCTTCCCATCGAGGTTCAGAAGATAATCGCAGAGAAGACAGGTGTTTCTCTTGAGGAAATCTATGGCATCGTATCTTTCTATGCACAGTTCAAGCTCAATCCCGATGGCGAGGTTGCTATCGCTGTATGTCTTGGAACTGCTTGCTATGTTAAGGGCTCGGGCGATATCCTTGATGAGATCTGCCAGGAGCTTGGAATGTCATCCGGCGAAACTTCTTCTGACGGAAAGTTCTCCATCGAGGCAACTCGCTGCATAGGTGCCTGCGGCCTTGCTCCCGTTCTTACTATCAACGGTGAGGTTTACGGCAGACTTACAAAGGACGATGTTCCCGGTATTCTTGCTAAGTACCGCTAATCTGTTAGGTAATTCACCCATTTGATTTTATTCTGCGTATCACCGCAAACGTATCGGAGAATCGGAGAAAAGATATGAAAATCAGTGAGATAAGAGATCTTTTAAATGCAAAGGTTATGACAGGTGAAGATATTCTTGACCATGAGGTTGCTTCAGCTTGCTGCAGCGACATGATGAGCGATGTTCTGGCATATGTTAAAGATCAGGGAGTGCTCATCACAGGTCTTGTTAATCCACAGGTCATCCGTACAGCAAACATGATGGATATGGTCTGCATTGTTTTCGCAAGAAATAAAATGCCGACAGAAGAAATGACCGAGCTTGCAAAGGAGAGCGGAATTGCAGTTATGTGCACCGCAAAGCGTGCTTTTGAAGCCAGCGGAATCCTTTACATGGCAGGTCTTTCAAGAAATGCCGAGGACTGATATGTCTGAGGCTCTTAAGTTCCATTTTGATATCGACGGTTCGGATTTTTCAAGTGCCGGAGTAGCATCGGTGATGGTCAAAAAGAAGCTGAGACAGCTTTCTTATGACCCCGAGGTCATTCGTAAGGTTTCGATTGCGATGTATGAAGGCGAGATCAATATGGTTATTCATGCTTGCGGCGGCACTGCTGATGTAGAAGTGTCGGACGAGGAGATAACCATTATCCTTCGTGACAAGGGCCCCGGAATACCCGATGTCGAGCTTGCAATGCAGGCGGGATTTTCAACTGCTCACGATAATATCCGAAATCTCGGATTCGGAGCGGGAATGGGCTTCCCGAATATGAAAAAATACACGGACTATTTGAATGTCGATACAGTTATTGGCGAGGGCACGACCGTTACCATGAAGGTAAAGCTCTGATCCCTCCAAAGAAATGAAGCCATCGAGGTACATATGATGTCGGTTTACAAGCACTCGGTGTCTCTTGACGCCGAAAAATGTAAGGGCTGCACCGCTTGTCTTAAGCGTTGCCCGACCGAAGCTATTCGTATCCATGACGGGCACGCTGTGATCAATTCAGTCAGATGTATTGATTGCGGTGAGTGTATAAAGGTTTGCTCATCAAAGGCAAAAAAAGCCACTCACGATAGTCTTTCTGTGCTGAATGATTACAAATATACTGTTGCGCTTCCCGCACCGTCCTTCTACGGACAGTTTGACAATCTCGATAATATCGGATATATAATCAAAGGTCTGCACGACATTGGTTTTGACGATGTTTTTGAGGTGGCTTGCGCAGCGGAGCTTGTGAGTGCATATACTCGCAAGTATATAAATCGCGAAGACATCAAAAAGCCGGTGATCAGCTCTGCCTGTCCCGCAATTACAAGGATAATCAGCATGAATTATCCTTATCTGTGCGAAAATATCATGCCGATCCTGCCGCCCATTGATATTGCCGCTATGCTGGCAAAGGAAAAGGCGATGCGTGAGCATCCGGAGCTTGACGAGGCGGATATCGGTATAATATTTATTTCGCCCTGTCCCGCTAAAGTAAGTTATGTAAAAAACAACTTTGCGGGAGAAAGGAATTATGTCTCTGCAACGGTTTCCGTGAGAGATGTATATTTCGCTTTGCTTGACGTTATGAAAAGAGGGGAAGAAGACCCAATTGAAAATACCGAGGCCGGAGTTGTCGGTATCGGATGGGCTTCTACCGGTGGTGAGTCCACCGCAATACTCAACGACCGCTATCTTGCGGCAGACGGTATTGAAAACTGTATCAGAGTTCTTGACAGGATCGACAGCTCTGATATCCACAATCTTGATTTCGTTGAGCTTAACGCCTGCAACGGAGGATGCGTTGGCGGTGCTATGACGGTTGCAAATCCATATATCGCTCAGGCGAGACTGAAATCGCTGAGGAGATATTTGCCCGTTTCACCCAACAGACCTGCAAGCGATTGGATTCCCGATAAGTATTTCCAGGAAAAACAGGTGGAATATAATCCTTACAGCGCACTTTCATCCGACCGAAAAACGGCAATGCGCATGATGCGCGATATTGAAGAAATTACAAAGAAGCTGCCCGGTCTTGATTGCGGCTCCTGCGGTGCGCCAACTTGTATGGCATTTGCCGAGGATATAGTCAAAAAAGAGACTTGCGCAGATGAATGTACGGTTATTCTCAGGCGTATCCTGAGAGAAAAGGGAATCGGTAAGGAGCTTTTCTATTCCGAGATCGATCTTCCCGACTGCCGAAATAATAATGAGGAGAACGGTGATGACGGTAAATGATATTTGTAAAGATATAGATGCCGAAGTCATCTGCGGAGATACTTCAAAGGAGTTTTGCGGTGTCTATGTGGGCGATCTTCTCAGCCGTGCAATGAGCCATGTGGAGTGCGGCAACCTTTGGGTCACTATCATGTCAAATGTGAATGTGGCGGCGGTTGCAACGCTCACTGAGCCCGCGGCAGTTATCCTCGCTGAAGATGTGGAGCTTCAGGAGGATGCGTTTAAAGGCGCAAATGAAAACGGTATAACGGTTTTGCGCTCACCCCTCTCTGCATATGAGATATGTGTGAGACTGCATGAGGCGGCGGTATGAGCCGCTACAGATGCGACCTGCATATTCATTCCTGTCTTTCACCCTGCGGTGACGACGATATGACCCCCGCAAATATTGCCGGAATGGCAACTCTTAACGGGCTTCAGATCGTTGCTCTCACAGACCATAACAGCACAAAAAACTGTCCCGCATTTTTTAAGGCGGCAAAGGCATACGGAATTATTCCCGTTGCGGGCACCGAGCTTACAACAAGCGAGGATGTTCACGCAGTCTGCCTTTTCAGAAGTCTCGAGGATGCGATGGATTTTGGTGAATTTGTTGAAAGCAGAAGGATGCAGATCAAAAACGAGCCGGATATTTTCGGTCATCAGCTCATCATGGATGAGAATGACGAGATTTGCTCTGAAGAGGAATTTTTGCTGATAAATGCTGTGAATATTTCTCTTGATGAGGCGCATGAGGAGGTTACGAGACGCGGCGGCGTTTGCTTTCCCGCTCATATCGACCGAAGCTCAAACGGTATAATTGCAATGCTCGGAGATTTTCCTCCGGAACCGCATTTTACAGCATTTGAGCTGAATGATATCGCCTCTCTTGAGGATTCGCTCTTTCGCTTTCCGATCATCAGCGAAAGAGGACTTGTTCATGTTGCATCATCGGATGCTCATTACCTTACCGATATTTCGGAGAAAGGCTTTGAGATCGAGCTTGACGATGAGCCTTATTCCTCTGATAGGGTGAGAAATGCCCTCATTGACTACCTTCTCGGAAAGGGCGGTGAGAATAATGGATGAGCTTTCACTTTATGTTCTTGATATCACCATGAATTCCGTAAGAGCGGGTGCAACGGAGATAACCGTTGAGCTTCGTGAGGATGGAAAGTGGCTTGATTTTACCGTCAGTGATAATGGCTGCGGTATGACACGGGAACAGCTTGCAAAGCTTGAAAATCCCTTTTTTACCACCAGAAAGACCAGAAAGGTCGGCCTTGGAATACCGTTTCTCAAAATGCTCGCAGAAATGACGGGCGGTTATGTTAAAATAACATCGGTGCATGAATCGGAAAGCTCTGATCACGGTACCGTGACCATGGCAAGATTCGGATGTGATCACATTGATTTTATTCCGCTTGGTGACATGGTCGAAACTGTAAAAGCTCTCATTCAAGGCTCTCCCGAGATAAATTTTGTTTATAGGCACTCAAATGATAAAGGTGAGGTTTACCTCTCATGTGCAGAAATGAAGGCTGTTCTCGGAGATATACCGCTGAATGAGCCCGAAATACTCTCATGGATAGGCGAAAACCTTCGTGAACAGTATAAGGGAATAGGTATTGTTTAAAAAATTTTTATATAAAACGAAAGGAATTTTACCATGAAGTCACTTGAAGAACTTATGGCTATAAAGGCCAAAATGCAGGACAAGGTTGCTCTGCGTACTTCCAGCGGCGAAACTCGTATCGTAGTCGGCATGGCTACTTGCGGAATCGCAGCAGGCGCACGTCCCGTTCTCAGCGCATTCGTTGAAGGCGTAAATGAGGCAGGACTCAGCGACAGCGTTATGGTAACTCAGACAGGATGCATCGGAATTTGCCAGTATGAGCCTGTTGTTGAGGTCTACACAAAGGACGCTGAAAAGGTTACTTATGTAAAAATGACCGCAGAACGTGCAAAGGAAGTTATCGAAAAGCACATTAAGGGCGGCAAGGTCGTTACCGAGTACACAATTGGTGCGCTTAAGAAGTAATTAGGAGGAAAAACACATATGATTCGTTCACATGTACTTATTTGCGGCGGTACAGGCTGTACTTCTTCCGGAAGTATGAAGCTTCATGACAAGCTCGCAGATGAACTTAAAGCTAAAGGTCTTGAAGACGAAATTAAAATCGTTATGACCGGTTGTTTCGGACTTTGTGCTCTCGGTCCGATTATGATCATCTATCCCGAGGGAACATTCTACAGCAGAGTTACTGTTGATGATATCCCCGAGATCGTTGACGAGCACCTTATGAAGGGTCGTATCGTTGAGCGTCTTGTTTATAACGACACAGGCGATGCAAAGGGCGAGGATGAGGCTGAAGCAGCTTCTCTTAGCGAAACAATGTTCTATAAGAAGCAGCATAGAGTAGCTCTCCGTAACTGCGGTGTTATCAACCCCGAAAATATCGAGGAGTATATCGCAATGGACGGTTACTTCGCTCTCCAGAAGGTTCTTACACAGATGACACCCGATGAGGTTATCCAGACAATTCTCGATTCCGGACTCCGCGGACGCGGAGGTGGCGGATTCCCCACCGGCCTTAAGTGGAAGTTCGCTTCAAGCAACAGAGGTCAGGTCAAGAAGTATGTTGCTTGTAACGCAGACGAGGGTGACCCGGGTGCGTTCATGGACCGTTCTATCCTTGAGGGTGACCCCCATGCTCTTATCGAGGCTATGGCTATCGCAGCTTATGCTATCGGTGCTGACGAGGGTTATGTTTATGTTCGTGCTGAGTATCCTATCGCAGTTAACCGTCTCTCTATCGCTATCGAGCAGGCAAGAGAAATGGGACTTCTCGGTACAGATATCTTTGGAACAGGCTTTAACTTTGATATGCATATCCGTCTGGGTGCCGGCGCATTCGTTTGCGGCGAGGAAACAGCTCTTATGACTTCTATTGAGGGTAACCGCGGCGAGCCTCGTCCCCGTCCTCCGTTCCCCGCAGTTAAGGGTCTTTTCGGTCAGCCTACTGTTCTTAACAATGTTGAGACATATGCAAATATTCCTCAGATCATCCTGAAAGGTGCTGAGTGGTTCTCCTCTATGGGTACTGAAAAGTCCAAGGGTACAAAGGTATTCGCTCTTGGCGGTAAGATCACAAACACAGGTCTTGTTGAGATCCCCATGGGTACAACACTCCGTGAGGTTGTTGAAGAGATCGGTGGCGGCGTTCCGAATGGTAAGAAGTTCAAGGCTGCTCAGACAGGTGGTCCTTCCGGCGGATGTATCCCCGCACATCTTATTGATACTCCTATCGACTATGATAACCTTATCGAGATCGGCTCTATGATGGGTTCGGGCGGACTTATCGTTATGGACGAGGACAACTGTATGGTTGATATCGCTCGTTTCTTCCTTGAGTTCACCGTTGACGAGTCCTGCGGTAAGTGTACTCCTTGCCGTGTTGGTACAAGAAGACTTCTCGAGATCCTTGATAAGATCATTGCAGGTAAGGGCGAGCTTGAAGACCTCGACCGTATGGAAGAGCTTTGCAACTATATCAAGTCTGCATCCCTCTGCGGTCTCGGACAGACTGCTCCTAACCCTGTAATTTCCACACTCCGTTACTTCAGAGATGAGTATATCGCTCATATCGTTGATAAGAAGTGTCCCGCCGGCGTATGTAAGAGCCTCCTCCAGTTCACAATCGACGCTGATAAGTGTATCGGCTGCGGTATGTGTGCTAAGCAGTGTCCCGCAGACGCTATTTCGAGAACAGATTACATTGCTCCCGGTCATAAGCTCGCTTCCTTCGCTATTGATCCTGCGAAGTGCGTGAAGTGCGGTGCTTGTGTTGGTACATGTAAGTTCAAAGCTATTTCCAAGAAGTAAGAAAGGAGACTTTGGATAATGGAAACTGTAAATGTAAAAATTAACGGCAGAGATTATGCCGTAGCAAAGGGTTCCACGGTTCTGGAGGCTGCAAAGGCTGCCAATATCGATATCCCTACTCTCTGCTATCTTAAGGATATAAATGAGATCGGTGCTTGCCGTCTCTGCCTCGTTGAGGTGTCCGAGGGCGGTAAGCCCTTCAGAATGGTAACCGCTTGTGTTTACCCTGTAACTGAGGGCATGGAGATAAAGACCAATACCCCCAAGATCATAAATGCAAGAAAGCTCAACCTTGAGCTTATCCTCTCTAATCACGAGAAGAAGTGCCTCTCTTGTGTAAGAAGCACAGATTGTGAGCTTCAGAAGCTCTGCCGTGACTACGGTGTTGAGGAAACTCACTTCAGAGGCGTTGTAAATCACTACGCTCTTGATAAGTCCAGCGCAGCGATCGTTCGTGATAATAATAAGTGTATTCTTTGCCGCAGATGCGTTGGTGCCTGCTCCAAGATGCAGGGAATCGGCGTTATCGGCGCAAATGACCGTGGATTTGATACACATATCGGATGTGCTTTCGAGGGCAAGCTCGGTGATACATCCTGCGTAAACTGCGGTCAGTGTATCGTTGCATGCCCTGTTGGCGCTCTCTATGAAAGAGATGACACAGCAAAGGTATTCGATGCTCTTGCTAACCCCAAGAAGCATGTTGTAATCTGCACAGCTCCTTCCGTTCGTGCAACACTCGGTGAGTGCTTCGGCTATGAGCCCGGCACAGATGTTGAGGGCAAGATGGTTGCAGCTCTCAAGGCTCTCGGCTTTGACGGCGTATATGATATGAACATGACAGCAGACCTTACCATCATGGAAGAGGCTACCGAGTTCCTCGGCAGACTTAAGAATGGCGGCGCACTGCCTCTCATCACTTCCTGCTCTCCCGGATGGGTCAAGTACTGCGAGCATTATTTCCCCGAGATGACAGAAAATCTCTCTACCTGCAAGTCTCCTCAGCAGATGTTCGGTGCAGTTGTTAAGACATACTATGCAGAGAAGATGGGTCTTGATCCTAAGGACATCTTCATGGTATCCGCAATTCCTTGTACTGCAAAGAAGTTTGAGGTTGGCAGAGAGGATCAGAGCGCAGCAGGCGTACCGGATGTTGATGTTGCTATCACAACACGCGAGCTTGGCAGAATGATCCAGACAGCTGGTATCGACTTCAAGGCTCTTGCTGATGAAGAGTTTGATGCACCATTCGGAATCGGTTCCGGTGCAGGAGCTATCTTCGGTGCAACCGGCGGTGTTATGGAGGCTGCTCTCCGTACAGCTGCAGAGGTTGTCACAGGCAAGCCTCTTGAGAAGCTTGATTTTGAAGAGGTTCGCGGAATTGCAGGCGTTAAGTTTGCAACATATAAGCTTGGCGATGTTGAGCTTAATGTTGCAGTTGCTTCCGGAACAAAGAACGCAAGAGAGCTTCTTAAGAAGGTTCAGAGCGGTGAGGTAAATGTACAGTTCATCGAGATCATGGCTTGTCCCGGCGGTTGCGTAAACGGCGGCGGTCAGCCTACACAGCCCGCATCTGTTCGTAACAATGTAAATCTCCGTGAAAAGAGAGCTGCTGTTCTTTATAATGACGATAAGAACTGCGGTCTCAGAAAGTCACATGAGAACCCCGTTGTTCAGACACTTTATAAGGAGTTCTTCGGTGAGCCTAACAGCGAAAAGGCACACCACATCCTCCATACAAGCTACGTTAAGCGCGGCATGTATAAATAATTAAAGAAACACAGAGCTGATCCTCGGATCAGCTCTGTGTTTTATTAGACCTGTAAACAGTAATTTATCGAACTGTTGAAAGAGTGAATAAACGGAGATGAGGATGAATGGGAGCCTCCACTGATTTTGCAAAGCAAAATTAGGGGAGGTGGATTTTGCCGTAAGGCAAAAGACGGAAGGGTCTTATGAGGTGT
>JAFXAN010000130.1 GCA_017517035.1 Clostridia bacterium | reverse complement strand
CCCCAGCTGTGTGTCATCAGGTGATTGACATATTCGATTTCAGGGTAAAGTGTTTCAAGACGCTCTACAAATTGTTCTATGTTGGGCTCTTCAAAATACAACTCAGATTGATTGCTGTTTGGAATTACACTTCTTTTGGTGAATTGTTCCCAGTATCCCGATTCCTGTAAATATAAATTGTTCGTCAATTCCATATTCCCATCGTTGTCTTGAAGAAGTTGAAATCCAAACATATCACTATAGAACTTTAACGCACGGTTACAATCTTTAACAACAATAAGCGTTCCTTTGTATTTCATATACGTTCTCCTTGTCAAATTCAAAATTTATCGAACTGTTTAAAAATTTTTTTTAACTAATTATAGCACAAAAATGTGAATATTTCAATCTGCCTTGAAATGTTCATAACTATATGATACAATAAAAACGTAATCAGTAGCACCTAATGGCGAGATTCCCGTTCAACAATTACCGATTCGGCGGGTGCCGACCGAAAATAAGGTTGTAAAGACTAATAAGCATGTTTATGCTCATGATTTTTCAATTTATGAGAGTGATTATGATTATCGGTATCGTCACCGTGAGTGTGTGAATGGGAATGAATGTGAGTATGCTCGTGGGTGTGGACAATATTTCCGTGGCAGTGCTCGTGGGTATGAGTATGCTCGTGCTCATGTGAATGCTGAATTTCAAATGTATCCTTCACCATGAAATATGTGCTTATCACCATAATGATCAGCGCAATATAGAACCTTATCCCGGGTCTTTCACCAAGCAGGATAAAGCCGAAGGCAAAGCCCAAAAAGGGAGCGATGGAATAATATGCGCTGGTTTTTGCCGCACCCAGGCTGTTTTGTGCCATAATATAGAAATGAATGCTAAGTCCATATGCAACAAATCCCAGTGCCAGCACGCAAAGCATCCATTTGATGGATGGAAGTCCTTCGCCCACCAAAAGAGCGATGACAAGGCTGCCGAGGCCGGAAAAAGTGCCCTTGATGATAACGATCTCGACCGAGCTTTTATTGCTTATCATTTTTGTGCAGTTGTTTTCAAATCCCCAGCAAAGGCAAGCACCGAGGACGAAAAGTGAGCCATAATTAAATTCAAATGCTCCCATTCCCTCAAAGCTGAGGATTATACTTGCAACGGTTACAAGTGAAATCGCAAGCCACAGCTTTTTTGAAATGACCTCTCTGAAGATCACAAGAGCAATAATGGAGGTTGCAACGATCTCAAAATTATTCATCAGCGAAACATTTGCGGAATTGCTCATCCTGATGCCAAGCATCAGAAGGATCGGAGCGGCAATATCAAGAACCACCATTGCCACGGTATATGGCAGTTCTTTTTTTGTCAGCGGCTCTCTTTTTGTTTTTTTGCCTAACAGTTTTTCAAGTGTGCCGTATAAAAACAAGCCGATTCCCGCACCGAGATATAGAAAAGCCGCCATCATGGTAGGTTCAACATACCCCAGCAGAATTTTTGAAAACGGAACATTTATGGCATATAGTGCTGCGGCAAGAACGGCGAAGATCGCCGCAATTTTTTTTGATCTCATTTTTAGTCCTTTAAAGAGTATTTTTTAATATTATATCATATAACTCTTTTTGTGTCAACGAATGGGGAACAATTTAGAAACAAACGACATATTTTGATACAAAGGAGGATATAAATTATGGATTGCATAGCATCGTTTTCCTCGCAGACCTATGCTATCAAGGCGCAGAGGGCGCTTGCCTTAAACTCTATCCCCTCACGTGTTATAAAGCTCGATGGGGAAAAGAGCAAAAAAGGCTGCTCATACGGCGTAGAGATACCGTGCAGTCTGCTTGAAAATTCAAAGATAATATTTGAAAGGTCAAGAATAAAAGCTCGGAATTTTTACCGTGGAGACACCGAGCTATGATATATTTTGATAATGCAGCGACCTCATTTCCCAAGCCGCTTTCGGTGCTGCGTGAGGTTACAAAATGTATAAAAAGCTATTGCGGAAATCCCGGCAGAGGAGCGCATTCTCTTTCCCGAATCTCTTCCGAAAAGGTCTTTACGGCAAGGGAGGAGATCGCATCTCTTTTCGGCTCGGATAAGCCTGAAAATGTCTTTTTCACCTATAACGACACCTATGCGCTCAACATGGTGATAAAAGGGCTTCTTCAAAAGGGCGATCATGTTCTTATAAGCGATATGGAGCATAATTCGGTATATCGCCCGATTGCTGTTATGGCAGAAAAAGGACTTATCGAGTTCGATATTTTTGATTCCATGTGTCTTTCATGGGGACGAAATGGAGAGGAAATATGCGAAGGAATAAAAAAACTGATAAAACCCAATACGAAAATGCTCATTGCCGCTCATGCCTCAAATATCTGCTCTGCGGTCTTGCCTATATGTGAGATAGGTGCTCTTTGCCGTAGTCTGGGGATAATTTTTGTTCTCGATGGAGCGCAGTCCGCAGGTCATATACCGATAAGCATGGAGCGTGATAATATTGATGTTCTTTGCGCCCCCGGGCATAAAGGCTTATACGGACTTCAGGGAAGCGGATTTGTTATTTTGGGGGATGGAATAATGCCAAATCCCATTATTGAAGGCGGCAGTGGGGTCAACTCTCTTGATATTCATATGCCCGAGCTTTCTCCCGAACGCTTCGAGGCGGGAACGGTTTCTGTTCCCTGTGCCATCGCACTTTGTGAGGGAATAAAATTTGTGAGAGAGCGGGGCATGGAAGAGATTCACGAGCATGAATGTACTTTGTTTTGCCGTGCTTTTGATATGCTCTCATCATTTGAAAATGTCACTATATATGCCCCGATGCATATAGGCTCTGTGCTTTTGTTCAATGTGGATTCTGTTCCGAGTGAGCGCCTGTCGGATATGCTTGACGGATGCGGCATATGCACAAGAGGCGGATACCATTGCTCTCCTTTAGGGCATAGGACTCTCGGAACTCCCACGGGCGGTGCGGTAAGACTCAGCTTCAGCCCCTTTAACACCATGCGTGAGCTTGAGACCTTTTATTCGTCGATGAAAAGCATAGTAAGAGCTTGAAAAAAGTCGGAATTTGTGATATACTGTAGACAACAAAGTTTTCGAGGTTTAAAATGAGATTTCTTGATTTTTTGTTTCCGCCGAAATGTATCGGCTGCGGTGAGGTGCTTGAAAGCGCATCAAAGCTGATTCACGAAAAGGGCGGCGATGCTTTTTGCCCCTCCTGCCGTGCGGAATGGGAGATGGCAAAGCTCTCTCAATGTGCCCGTTGCCGATTGCCTATGATTGATTGCAGATGCTCGTCAAACATGATGAGAAGAAACGGCAATAATGTGCTTCTGAAGCTTTGCTCATATAAGGGGGAGCCGATGGGAGCGGTAAAAAGGCTGATCTTCGCCCTTAAAAGAAGTGCGGACAGAAGGGCAGAGCGTTTTGCAGCATATCAGCTTCATATGCCGATTATGAAATATGCTTCGATCTATCTTGGAGCGGACTTGATTATAACAAATGTCCCGAGAAGAGAGCGGGGAATAATCAATTTTGGTTATGATCATGCGGCTTTTCTTGCCAAAAATCTTTCAAAGATAACGCATATTCCTTATGAACCGTTGCTGCTTCGTGAAATAGACGGAAAAGAGCAGAAGAATCTTGATGAAGAGGCACGCAGAAGAAATGTAAAGGGCGTTTTTTCATTGAACAAAAAAGCGGCAAGCATCAAAGGAAGGTGTATTATTCTTGTGGACGATGTAGTGACAACGGGTGCAAGCATAAACGAGTGCATTTCTGTTTTGAAGGATGCAGAGCCTGCGGCTATATTGCCTGTTTGCATAGCGCAAAATGCGAGGATCTTTACCGAAGAAGATAAAGATAAATAACAAAACGGAGCTGACATGGTGTCAGCTCCGTTTTGCAGAATAAAGAGTTTTCTAAATTATCAAAGGATTCCTGTAAGAAAGATCTGAATGCCGATCACGATGAGAATGATACCTCCGAGGATCGCAGCTTTTCCGGCAAGGTGAGTTCCGAATTTTTTGCCGATAAAGATTCCTGCCATGCATATAACAAAGGTAACTGCGGCAATTATAAGTGAAGAAACAAGCTCCATTGCCAAGTTATATGATGCTTGGGTAACGCCAACGGAAAGTGCATCAATCGAGGTGGCTATGCCCTGAATTATCAGAGCTGAGATCGTCAGCTTTTTGCCGCAATCGCATTCGCAGTCTTTATTTTTGATCCCGTCAATGAGCATTTTTCCGCCGATATAAAGGAGAAGAATGAGTGCTATCCATGGAATGAATTTTTCAAAGGACTTAAAATGTTCAAGCAGAGTATGCATACATATCCAGCCGAGAATGGGCATCAAAGCTTGGAAGAAAGCGAACAATCCCGCAATTCCGCACATTTTACCGGTCTTCATTTTCGGCTCGCCGAGACCGTTTGCAAGTGAAACAGAAAAAGCATCCATCGCAAGTCCTGTGCCAAAGGCGATGCTGCTCATAAAAAATGCCAAATCAAAAACCATGATAAGCTCCTTAAAAATTATAACCCTACTATTTTAACACAATAATGAAATTTTGTCAATAACACTTGACAAAGATCGAGCAAAAAGGGTATAATTATAGGGTTGATGGAGGTGGAAATGAGAAAATTCAATGTTTCGGGCATGAGCTGTGCTGCCTGCAGTGCAAGAGTTGAGGCTGCTGTGAGTACCGTTGAGGGCGTTGAGAGCTGCTCGGTGAGCCTTTTGACAAACTCAATGGGAGTTGATGGCACGGCTTCTGATGATGATATAATAAGAGCTGTTGAAAAAGCAGGCTACGGCGCATCTGTTTTTGAAAAAAACAAAAAGGTCAAAAATGAAATCAAAAAGGATGGATCGGGTATGCTTGCCGCAAGGCTGATAAGCTCACTTGTATTTCTCTTGGTACTGATGTACTTTTCAATGGGATATACCATGTGGGGCTTTCCGTTGCCAAGTTTCTTTTCTGAAAATCCAATGGCTGTTGCACTTGTTCAGCTGCTTCTGACAAGCATTGTAATGGTGATAAATCAGCGTTTTTTCATCAGCGGTTTCGGTGCTCTCATGCGTTTTGCACCAAATATGGACAGCCTCGTTGCGCTGGGGTCATCGGCATCATTCATTTATAGTGTAGTTATGGTGTTTTTTATGAGTGGAAAAATGACCTTGGGGGATATTGAATCCGCCCGGCATATTTTGCATTCATTGTATTTTGAATCCGCTGCTATGATACTTACCCTTATAACTGTTGGCAAAATGCTCGAGGAGAGGGCAAAGGGAAAGACAACTGCGGCACTGGAGGGACTTATCGACCTTTCTCCAAAGCGTGCAAGGGTCATCCGTGAGGAAAAAGAGATCGAGATTATGGCAGAAGATGCTATGGTGGGCGAGATTTTTCTTGTTTATCCCGGGGATGCGATCCCCTTTGACGGAATTGTTATAGAGGGCGAAAGCCCTGTAAACGAGGCGGCACTGACAGGCGAGAGCATACCCGTCTATAAGGAATCCGGATGCCATGTTTCAGCAGGAAGCGTTAATACAACGGGGCATCTTAAGTGCCGAGCAACAAAGGTTGGAGAGGATACGCTTCTTTCACAGATAATTAAGACGGTCAGCGATGCTGCAGCAACAAAAGCTCCCATTGCAAGACTTGCGGATAAGGTTTCGGGAATTTTTGTCCCATGTGTTATGCTTATTTCTGTCATAACCCTTTGCATATGGCTTTTCATTGGAAAGGATATAGGCTTTTCTCTTGCAAGAGCGGTTTCGGTGCTTGTTATAAGCTGTCCCTGTGCTTTGGGACTTGCAACTCCCGTTGCCATTATGGTGGGAAACGGCGTTGGCGCAAAAAACGGAATACTCTTTAAAAATGCAGCTTCACTTGAGGAAATGGGAAGGGCAAGAACTGTTGTTCTCGACAAAACGGGAACTATCACACTCGGAAAGCCTTCTCTTACCGACATCGTTCCCTATGGTGAGATGAGCGAGGAAATGCTTCTCAGGTATGCAGCATCCCTTGAAGCCAAAAGCGAGCATCCCCTTGGAGCTGCAATAACCGAAGGTGCGGCAGAAAAAGGATTGGAGCTTATTGATGTTACCGATTTTATGACTCATTCGGGAAGCGGACTTTCGGCAAAGATAGCAGGAAAAGAAATTTTCGGAGGGAATCTTAAATTCATATCGGAAAAAGCCAACATATCAGGGAAAATGACAAGAAAAGGCAATGAGCTTGCGGAAATGGGAAAAACACCTATGTTTTTTGCCCTTGAAGGAACGCTGATGGGGATAATTGCGGTTTCCGATACAATAAGAGCGGAGGGAGCAGAGGCAATAAGTGAGCTGAAAAGGATGGGAATGCACACCGTTATGCTGACGGGAGATAACAAGAGAACTGCGGCTGCCATGGGAAGACTTGCAGGAGTTGACGAGGTCATTTCCGAGGTGCTTCCAACAGAAAAGGCAGATGTTGTTAAAGCCATTCTTGAAAAGAGCAAAGTCATAATGGTGGGAGACGGTATAAACGATGCACCGGCTCTTACAAGTGCAAGCGTTGGAGTTGCCATCGGAGGCGGCACGGATATCGCAATAGATTCTGCTGATGTTGTTCTGATGAAGAACAGCCTTTCAGATCTTGTGGCGGCTGTGAAGCTTAGCCGCAGTACGCTGCTCAATATTAAGGAAAATCTATTTTGGGCGTTTATTTATAACGCCATTGGAATACCGCTTGCGGCAGGACTTTTTGTTTCATTTGGACTTACTCTTGATCCTATGTTCGGGGCTGCTGCAATGAGCCTTTCGAGCTTCTGCGTTGTGACAAACGCTTTGAGACTGAATTTCGCAAGGATATATCCCAAAAATAAAATTACGGAGGAAAAGAAGATGGAAAAAATAATCAAGGTTGATGGAATGATGTGCCCGCATTGCGAGGCTCATGTAAAGAAGGCGCTTGAAGCACTTGAAGGTGTTGAGAGTGCGGTTGCAAGTCACGAAAAGAAGACTGTTGTGGTGACACTTAAAAATGATGTTTCGGATGAGGTACTCAAGAGCACCATTGAAGCAGAAGGATATAAGGTTTTAGGTTAAAATTTATCCGATAGTATTATTTTTGACGAAAAAATCAAAGGCTGTCTTTTGACAGCCTTTTTGCTTATTTTTCAAACAGTAATTTATCGAACAGTAAGGTTTTCTGGGGGGATAGTATACGGAAATTGTTTATCTGAGAAGAAGTTAGTTACTGCGTAGGCGCTCATGCCGCGCGGCACTTCCTTTGGCCCGCCCCAAAGGAAGCAAAAGTCTCCCAAGGCGTTCCCCCTTGGGTATCTCCCTTTTTCTCTATAACCAACGCAGACAAAAGACTTTGCCTTTGGCAAAGCTCTTTTG
>JAFXAN010000129.1 GCA_017517035.1 Clostridia bacterium | reverse complement strand
CGGTGAAATCATCCTTTAGCGTTTCCAGATCCTTCGCTACGCTCAGGATGACAAGTGGAGGATCGGAGCATTTTGTCCTAATTTGTCATTCTGAGCGCAGCGAAGAATCTATTAGCATTAACAGATGACAAACCCTTAACCGCCATTTATAACTCACCGACAAATTCCTGTTTGAAAGCAAGCGAAGTCAAAAAAAGAAAAAAGCCGCTTATGCGACTTTTCTATTTGGGGTGAGATATGGGGGGATATTTATAGCAATATTTATCTCAATTTTACGCTCAAATCGTATCTTTTTCGCAACATTTGACATTTTAGGCACAAATTAGGCACAGTATAGCAAATAACAAGCCCCCAAGGCGCAGAGATAAAATCCCAGCGCCTTGGTTTGTCAGAAAAGTGTTGGGCATGAAACCAACAAATGAATTATAGCACCTTTTGCGATAATTGTCAACAAAATTCGCTCGACATTCTTCGACAGAATGCTCACGCAAACAGTGCATCCATATCTTCCTTCACGAAGTTGGCGTGCTCGAAGCTGAATGGGTTTTTAGCAACGGAATTTTCACTTATAAACTGATAAAGCTGTGCTTTTTTTCCATTATTCAGATCAAGTCCGCTGATCACTGTTTCAAGTTCACCTTCACATACATCGGCTTTTCCTGTCGTTTCATAACTGAGCGTTTCTGCAGCAAGATAGACCTTTATATAAAGGCTTGGCTCGATACGGTATGTTTCATAGGCAAGCTTCAAGATTTGATATTGCTTATTAGTCATGATCTCCTCAAGCACGATAAGCTGTTTTGCCGGGTCTTTAATTTTTTTCGTAGCCAATTCAGCTTTTTGATATTGGCTTGCTTTTTTTCCTCCATTTATAGGTTCGATGCTTTTAAAAGATTCTACAACATCTATTGCTTCATCATCCGAAAGTCCTGCTTCGCCAAGAGCTACAACCACCTTACTTTGTGCCGCTGTTATCCCCGAAGATGCCGCTTTTGATGCTGTTTCATCGCTGAATCCGGCATCGGTTAAATTGCTATATGCTTCCGCTTTAACACGGTGCATTCCCCAAAAAGGGAATGTATCGCAGATAGCACTTACTTGCTCGGCTGTTAACCCCAGCGAATTAACCCACTTCGCATAAGCAGTTGCTTGGTCCTCGGCAAAAGGATAATCTTCTTCATTTCCGTTAAAATAAGAATAAGCACCACCAAAAATATAAAAATCCGCTACACCAAGACCCACTTCTTTAAGTGCAGATATACGATCGTTCGCTTTTTTGATTTCCTCAATACCGTCCTCGTAATCTTTGACAAGTTGAACCTTAGCCTTATATGTCGCAAGAGTGTATAGCTTGTTTAACATTTTCTCTTGTGCTTCCGGAACAGCATTTTTGAACACCTCCGAGGATGTGATTTCATCTATCACATCATTCACGGTCTCACTCCAGACATCATCGAACACCTGTTGCTTATGCTCGTCAAGCACATACTCAACCTTATCCGCAGTAAATTTTGTCGGAGTTGCTGAGGGAATCGCATCGGTAAACTCTCCTTCATACAGATCAGCAAGAATCGCAGCTGTTTCATCCGAAATGTCTACATTGCGAGTGCCGAAAACTCTGCTTATCCGTCCTTCAAGTGCCTTACCCGAAAGCTCCTTGAGGTCTTTTTTCTGCACCGTGTCGGTAATATCATCATAAGCTGCACCAAGCTCGGGAGATACCCATTTCACAGCACCCAAAAGATATTTTTCAAGATTATCTGCGGGAAGTCCCCAAATATAGGTGGCACAGGTCTTGGCAATATCTCTGATGCCGCCGATTATTTCACTGCTCTTCTTTGAAAAATATTTTCCGACATCACCGCCGCCATTCAGCACATTTGAAGCACCGGCACAAATATCAATAAACAGTTTTGATTGTTTTTCAAGTGCCGAAAGCAACTCGTTAAGCTGTTCGATCTCAATAGCATCGGTGTCATATCGAATTTCACGCTTTATAACGCTTGCTATTCCCGCCGCAAGCTCTTCACCGAGGACGACTATACCGGCATAATTTGAAAAGACATCTTCAAGAATGCCCCAAGCAACGCTTTCTGCGGTAAGCTCTCCTTCATCATCCTTATACCTCTTACCTTTGTATTTCCAAAGGTTGATAAGAAGATTTATAAGAGCCGCCCAGCTATATCCAAGAAGAGTATTAAGCACAGCACGGCCGACTCTGTTCCAAGCTTTTTTCACCGCTTCTTCGCTTGCTCCCGATTTTTCAAGATAAAGAGCTTCGCCTATGAGCTGTCTGTGAATATTGTAGTTCTGTGCGGCATCACTCTTAAATAGCGTAAGCATACGAGCGATGAGGTTTTTGCTCTTTCTCATTGTGCTTTGGTGCATAAAGTCAGACATAGACTGCGATCTTGACACCACATAATCAAATCTCTTTGCCACAGCCTTATAAAATTCACTTTCTCCCGCCATGATCTCTTCATTTGTGCCAAGCTCAAGCTCCGGTTTTTCTCGCCTTACCTCGTTTTCGGTCCATCTCCAAAGAGATTCTGCAACAGCACCGTCCATCCATGTTATCGCATCACCTCTGATAAGAAATGCTGTAACGGGATTTCTGTCAAGTAGGTTCGGGTTGTCCTTCAAAGTCTTTGTTTCCTCGGAAGAATAACCGAGGGTTCTGTAATCAAGCTCGTTTGTATATTGTGATATTACCTGACGCTTTTTCACACCCATTTTCTTATAATCGGCATGTCCCTTCTGTGGGATAAAACGATTATTCCAGCCAAGATATGTTGCGGCAGTCATCATACTTCCCACCTGCTTGAATACAATGCTGGGGTTAAGCCCGAACACAGCAGAAATATAATTGCTCGAAAGCTTTGAAACAAAGGCTTCGACAGTGCTTTTATCTGACATATCGGTGGATTGAATGTCTTTCAGCATATTGTGGATATAATCGAGCCCTTCCTTGCCCCATTTGTGGGTGATAAGGTCGCTTGCGCTACTTCTTTCCTCGCGCCAGTTAAGAGCCACCTTGAAATTATGCACGGGAATGGCAAGACCGACATATTTTGATGTTGCATTGACATGCCTTTCAAAAGCATCAAAAGCTCCGACGCAGTATGTGGGATTTACGGCATCAGCCATTCTTTCTTTTATGCTACCCTCCGCACTCGGTGAGCTGAAGTGATCAAAACCAACCTTTGTATAGTTCTTATTGGTGAAAATCTGAGCATAATAGTTTTCCATAGCTCGGCTGAATCCGTGAAGCGCATTGGAAGTCTTATTGATCTCATCTTTTGCAAACTCATTGAAATATTTTTCCATAAGAGACGCAAGCTCCAGCTCCTGTTTTGTCATTTTTGCAGGGTCTGCAAGCTGTTTTATCGTCTCGGGGGAAAGCCTTACGGTCGTTCCCTGTGCAAAGGCTTCGGCTCTCTTTCCCTTTGAATAAAGCTCCTTATCCGCAAAGGTTCTTCCTCCGCCCTTGGCTGTCATATGGCGCACGTTGTCATATCCCTTGCTTTCAAGATAAAGATAAACCCTCATTGCAGGAGTCATATGAACAGTTACCGTCTCGGGAGCATACTTTCCCTTTCCGAGATAAGGGTGTATCTCCTCTGTATACCAGATAGATTTTTTATGCTGTCCGTCCGCCATTCTCACCCAGTCCTTGTTTCTTTCAAGAAAATCATCAAGGATTTTTCCCGCTCTTATAATATAAGAGTGAACATCATATTCGCCTTGCTCGAGCATTTTGCCAAGTCCGTATAGAGCTCCGTCAGGATTCCATCCGCTCATTCTTTCAAGAACATTCATAGGCGTAAGCTGATCGTTGTTAAAAAACTTTTTAATGGCATTGGGAGTGTATTTTTCCCCACCGCTTGTCATTTCGTTTCTTATACCCTTATATATTTCCTCGTGAGTGCGGTGCTTTTCATCAAGAATCAGATATTGCCTATTTTGATATTCGGTTTTGAGAGCGATAGCAGCCTTGTAGAGATCCATGAGTGCTCCCATATCCATATCTGCGATCTTTCGGTTGTTGAGCCTGACAATAATTTTCTCGATTTCGTCCGAGGGAACAAAATTGGGATCGTTTTCTTGAGCATCCTTATACATCTGCTCAATATCCTGCCATGTAGCCTGATATTTGTCGCTCCAACGCATAGCATCAGCCGCACTTTTTGCAAAGATATCTATATCGGAAAGCACTTCTTTGAATTTAGCCTTAAATTCATCCGAAGCTTTATTCTGATGGCGCATGAGCCAGTTAAGAGTTTTGATCGTCTCGTTCTGAACCTCTTTAACATTCAGACTTTCCTTTTTCCTCTGCGCAGCTTCAAGGCGTGCTTGTCTTCTCTTGGCTTCTCCGAGAACATTTTTTTCACGGAGCTTAATTTCAAGCTTTGCTTTCTCAGCAAAGGTCTTAAGAGCCGCATCAAGTCTTCTCTCCATGTCCCTATAAAGCTCGGAAGAAGATACATATCCCGCATCTTCTGACATAGCGGCATATTCGGCAAGACTCATTTTTTGGTCCTTGCCATCCTCTGCCATTGATATTATGTTTTCAATGATGGCTCTTTCATCGGTCTCATATTTATCGAATTTCCCGGGGAAAAGCTCGGCAAGCTCTGCGTTCCACCCGTCAACACTTGAATCCTTTTTGTTGTTCGTGAGGAAAACTCCGGCGGAGAAGGCACGCTGCCTCATAGCGTTCCAATCATCACCAAATTCACTCTTTGTTCCTTCACTGACATATATTTTGCCCCTCGCAATAGCCGCACGCCCTTCTTTGAAATAATCATCAGCGGCAATGGTCATAACTCCTTCAGAATAAAGTCGGTCAAAAAGCTTGTTCCTGTCATCGTCCGTAAAAGAGCCTTTTTTGATATATCCCTCCGCAAAGCTGTTTATAAGCGAACGGAGTTCTTTTCTGTTTCCCTCCGGGATAGAAAAGATATCGTAACAATCTCGAATAAGGTCCTGCTTTGAATCATAGGCACTTACCGTGGAATCATCAACAGAGAATTTTTGTTCTCTTGTTTTTTTCTTAAATTCTGTTGACTTTTTTTCATTTTGTGATATACTATTATTAGAGATATCGTTTCTTTGAGCGTAGCCCTCATTTGGTTTGGGGCGCTCGAGGCCGTTAATTCGGTCGGCGGTATCTCTTATTTTTTTTGTTATATCATAGATATGGTACGAGCCATCGTTTATCGCCTTACCTACATTGATGTATATAGGGAAAATCTCGTCTTCATATCTCACATCCGCTTTATAATAACAAAAATAATTAAACTTATTGTGATCTACATTTGTCTCCTCGGCAAATAACCGAGCTGTTTCGACAAGCTTTTTTATTTCTGCTATTTGCGCTGTTTTCATATCAGCAGCTTCATTACCAATATGCAACGCATCTCTGCGATCTACTACTGCTTTTTTTCCATCGCTCAAAATAATAGGCTGTTTTTTCAAGACATCAAGAATATATTCTTGAATTATTTTGTATTTTCCCGAACCGCTTGTTTTTCCTATGCGTCTTGACAACTCATTATCCTTTGTTAAATCTATTATATTAACATCATCAACAGAGAATTTACCGTGAGCTTTTCTCTTTAAGCTCTGAACTCTTTTGTGCCCTGCTTCGGTAATCTTTACAACCGTTTCCCTGAATTTTTCGGGATGAACTCCAAAGCCATTGATGTTTGCATAAGCATCGGCAAATATTTCTTCGAGTATCGCATCGAGAACAGCATTGTATTCTTCCTCGGAGTGCTCGTCAAATTCATAAATACCTGCCAGCTTGTCCGCATAGACTTCAAGAACCTCATTAAATTCTTTCTCGGAAAATCTTTCAATAATCGCTTCCTTTATTGCTTCATTAAGCCCCGGTGATTCCGCTGCCCTCTCGTGATAAAGCTCGTGGAAAGCAATGTTTTCGGGGTGTACCTTAAGATCATTCATTCGAATGATTATCTTTTCATCCATATTTACCCCTCGAACATTGCGGACTCCCGTTTTGGTTCTTATCTCAATCGGACCTTGAACAAAGATAACTTCCTTTCCTGTTTCTTTTTTCAAAACGGATTGGATATTTTTAAGATTATCATCCCATTTTTCTTCGGGATAGATACGCAGGCGCGGAGTGTCCGTTCCGTTTGCAATTCCGAGAGAAGCGCTACTTATGTGTTCTGTCCGTAAAGTCGCTGCCGTGCGAGCTCTGCCAATCTCGTCCGCACCGTCGGCTCCTTCAAGGATGTCTTTCCACCTTTTTGTGCTTTCTCCCAGCTCTCCAGACGGCTCTCGGGAACTCTCACGAGCATTCCGTTTGCCGCTTCCATCAGATATGTCGTTTCTTGCTTCTTTTCCTTGGAATTTTGATTCTTTATGTTCGCTTTCATAGCTGCTTACTCCTTCATTTGTTGCATTTTCGTTATTATTTTCGGAAAAAGTGTTGTCAAAGTCGGTATTTTGTGATATAATACCATTAGCAGAGCTCGACCCTCTACGATCCGCCGAAGTTTTTTCGGCAAGTGTCGTATTATCGGGCTCTGCTATTGTTATGCCCTTGATATTTACGACATCGTAAAGGTTTGCATTTCCATTTTTGGTTATACCTACAACAATATCGGCTTCATAACCGTTTCCACCTACCTTGAATCTGACATTTCCTCTTGCAAAATTAACAAAGTTGTCTTTTCTTTGATGATTTGGGCTTTCATTTATGTAGTCCTTTGCGATTTTGAGAAGCTCATCTGCATTATCAAAGGCTTTAATTTTATCTTGATAGGTATCGGAATCGTTTTTAAGAAGAGACTGAGCATTTTTTGACATTCGCCATTCACGGGCGGTCTTTTTATTTATGCCGATTTTTTGTCCATCGACCTCGATAAGAGAATTGAATCTATTCTCAACTATATCGGAAAGAATTTTTGGAATGTCTGAATTGTTTTTACCTTCAAGGATATCATTATCTACGGAAACATATTCTTTCCCCTCCGAATCTTTTGATATGGAATATTTAGCCGTGCTGTTTGGGGACTCAATATTTCTCTCCTTTTCGGTAATGGATATTTCAACCTCCGAAGCCTCATTATATGCGTCCTCGATCTCGGCATAGGTGATGGTCTCGTCATCATATTTTTCACGGACGGATTTTTCAACCTCGTCAAGCGTCTTTCCCTCTCCTGCAAGCTTCTTTATATCTGAAATTGCTTCGGGGGTATGCTGTCTCTTCTCCCAAAGCTCTTCAAGGCGCAGAATGTTTTCCGAGGTCAGCTTGTCACTCTTTTCAACCATATCCGCATATTTATAATAATCACTGTATGCAGGCGCATTCTTTGCGTCTTTTATTATTTCATACGGCTCGGGGTATTTAACATCCTTCTTTTCAGTTTTCGCTTCTTCGGGAGTTTTTATCTCGTGCTTTTCGATCTTCGATGTGTCGAGCTTTTTAAATCCGCCTGTCAGAACGCTTATTCCTACGCCTGCACCACCCGTAACACCGCCGGAAAGCGCACCGCCAAGACCTGAAAGACCATATTCGATCATATGAGATCCGAAAACCTTGCCCCACGCTTCATTTCTCGAAAGCGAAGGATCGGTTTCCATAAGAGCGTCGATCTCGGTCTCCCATTTTGATTTATCCTTTGATATGAGAACATCAATGGCATCATTACCGACAGCAGAAAGGATCTCCTCACCGCCCTCCGCAAGTGTTTGCTTTAAGATGTTCTTGAGTGCGCCCTTAACGCCTTTTCCACCGCCTGCGATGATATCCATAAGGTTATCAAGTCCGATCTTCTCGGTGGCAGCTTCAATAAGACCGCTTGCAGCTCCGAGGACTATCGCCTTGCCGTCCGAAAGTCCTCTCTCCTTTGCCTCAATGGTGGTATCTGCCGCACTTGACATTCCCATAATGGCAAGTGACGCACCCGAGCCGCCTGTCAGAGCCGTGACCGTGGCAAAGTCCGCAATGCTCATTCCTGTTTGGTAGAGGAATCCTCCAAAGCCCCCAAGGTTTTCTGCAACAGTTCCTCGTATCGCACCGCTTATGTGAGAAGCAGCGTTATATGAAGAATTTTCATCTATGCTTCCGCTTGTTATAAAGTCTGCCAGCTGCCCCACGAGAACAGCAGGTTTACTTAAATTAAGGATAACGGAAACAACGCTCGTTCCAACAGGATCTTCTTTTGAAAGTTCCGTCCATTTTTCTTCGGTTGACTTTCTTTCACGCTCTGTAAGTGTAGGCTTCAGTAACTCCACAAAAGAATCCGCTGCACCTTTGCCCTCGGTTTTGTATATGTAGTTATAGATATTTTTTTCAGTATCTGTAAAGTGATATAAGTATTTCTTTGCGTCGGTAGTTCCTGCTTTCAGATAATTGTTTTCTCTTTGTTGTTTTGCTTCGTCATTTCCGTTGATTATTTCATAATCCATATCTCCATAAGGCGACGTATAATACCCTGCCCAAGTAAGTATGGCTTCACCGTTTTTTGTGGATACGTATTTCGAGTTGTCTGCAAAATCCGCCCTATCGGTATATGAAGCATAATATTCAGCCTTTTCAATATCCTCGGCTGCGGAAAGTTCCTCATATGTAAGGTCTCTTTTACTCTCAAGTGCGGCAAGCTTTTCTTTTAAAGGCTTTGACCAATTTGGATTTGCTTGTTTTTTGATAAATTCTATTGGGTTAAATTCTCTCGAAAGCTCCTTTCTAAGCTCCTCTATCGCCTTGTCAAGTGCGTCAGCCTCTGCACGAACCACCTCACTACTGCGGACAGATGCCCTCCATTTGTCATATTCCGCTTTGGCTCGCTCGGAAAAAGATGATACCTCTTTCATCTTAGAACTGTACTTAGAGTATTTTGTTTCATAGAGTTTTGTAACATCGCCGTATTCCGACGAATATCCGTCATATTCCTTTGCGAGCTTGTCAAGCTCTTCTTTCATAGTGCTGTATTCGCCAAAGACCTTATTATATTCCTCCGAATAAGCTCCCATACCGGAAGCATTATATTGCTCCATAAGAGCTTTCATCTGCGATTCATATCCGGAAAGCTCATTTTTTGTTTTGTCAAGATAAGTGTTGTAAAAATCCACCGCATTTACATATTTGGAATAAAGCTCCTCGGTAGGCTCCTTTTCATATGAAGCGTAAGCACTGTCAATATCCGAATAAAGCTTCTGAAGCTCGCTATTGCCCTTTTCCGAAAGCTTGCTGTATTCATCTGCAAGTGCATTGTAATTCTCTATCAACTCATTTGCATTTTTGAGAGAGCCTTGCATTTGAGTAAGCTTTTTTTCATATTCGGAAAGCGTTTTATATTTTTCTTCGTATTGACTTGCCAGCGAACTCATGATTTTTTCATATGCACTCTTTATCTCATTTGCCTTTTCAAGAGAGTTTTTGGAAAGCGAAAGCTCTTCCTTGGTTTTTTTCTCTTCCTCGGTGTAATCAAGGTCGGGCATGGAATAATATTCATATTGCGTCACGGGAACTGTCAAAGTTTCGGACTGCTTCCCCGAACCGGGCTTTGAACCGTTGGGATTCGTAATCTCAACCTCTACGGTTTTCCCGGAGGGAGAGCTTACGCTCTCCGCCTCCTTTTTATTTGCGCCTCTTACCGAAGCGTCGTAATCATCTCTGGTCTTGCCTGAGTTCTCATAGCCTTTATTTGTGTTGTTACTTGACTGCGCAGTATCTTTGAGTTTCTTATATTGATCAATGGCGACATACTCGTCATATGTAAGACCGTTTGAATTAACTATACGTCCTTCAGCATTCTTCTTGAACCCTACAGCGGGGAGTTCAAATGAAGCAGTTTTTTTCTTTTCATTTGCCATATCACATTATCCTTCCTTGTAATAATTTAAAAGGCTGTTAAGATATTCGTTATAGGTGTTATAAGGTGTTCTACCTTGATCCTTTGCTTTCTGATATTCGATTTCGTCATATACCCTTATACCGTTATAATGCAAGTGCTTATATATGGCTGTATTTTGTTCTTGTTCCGTCAAGGTCGGTTGCTCGGGTGTAGTGGGCTGTGATGTCTCTTGCGGTTTTTCCGAAGGCGAAGGTTCAGGAAGCTGAGATGCAATATCATTTCCACCGGCAGAAGCGTTTCCGGCAGAAGTGCCGCTCTGCGAGGGTGTGCTCGGTGTTTCGGGAACGGAAGGCTTCGCTTCATCCACCGTAGGCGCAGGAAGAACATCGAATATCGAATTATTCGTCTTTCCACCTGATGAGGAAGAACCGTAATTGCTGTATGAAATTGAATTATTATTTGAATATCCGCCCACATTTTCACCGGCGTTAACTCTGTTCATATGCTCGGTATATGCCGCATTCTTCTCGTTTGCATCCCTCTCAAGCAGGCTGTTAAGCTCGGTCTGCTTGAGGCTGTTTTCGTTAAGATAGCGGTCATATGCAGCATTCTCAAGCGCCTGCACTCTGTCCGCAAACTGTGATGCATGATAATCGCCCGCCTGAGTACCCGCCATCACAGCATAAGAGGAAGGAATGCCGCCCGTCATTGCCGAAGCCGAAGCTATTGCATCCTCGGTCGCTCTCTTGCTGTCTCTGAGATATGACTTTCTCGCCGCCTGCGCCGAAGGATCGCTTTCGGCATCAAATGAAAATGGCTTTCTGTTTGCGATCGCATCGGTAAGAGCGCCGATCCTGTCGGCATATGGACTTACATAATTAAAATTGGTCGCCGTCGGATTTGTGAGCTGAAGCTGACCGTTGATTATTTTATATCCTCCGTAATTCTGGCGAAGCTGATTTATCGAATTTTCAAGCTGCTTCTGCTTACTCACATTGGTTTCCTTCGAATAATCGTTTACATATTTGAGAAGTGACATTCCCGCATCGGGATTGCTCTTCGCAAGACTTATATCAGCCTTTGAAAGAGTGTCGAAACGCCCCAGCCGCTTGGCTTCGTTTTCAAAATCCGAATATGTATAAAGTGCCATGTTTGTTTTTTTCCTTTCTTTATTTTTTTGAGGCTGTATAACCCTCTCTTGAGAGTGCATAGAGCCGCCATGTACCAACGCCCTCGATCTTTATCCTGTAATGATCGCATCTGCGAGGAACTATGGGGATAGTAACCGCTCTCTTCCCTTCTGCGGTGACAGAGGTGAGCGTTTCCCATTCTCCCGAATCGAATTTTATTAAGATTTCAACCGTAGCCTCTGCTTCAAGCTCAAGCCTTGCATAAAGACGGCTCATGACCTTTTTATCAAGCGAGGTATAAAAATCTCCAAACTCTGCAAAGGAGCGAACTTCAGGTAGAATATACTGTCCATTATCAAAAGATTTGTCAGCTGTATATAGGTCACCGTTTGTTGTGGCAAAATACAACCTTTTGTCAAAGAATATACCACAAACAGATATATCATCTTCCTTCATCCAAATACCGTGCAAAGTATCGTATTTGAAAAGAGTTCTGATACCTTTGTCATCTTCGAGAGAAACATAATAATCCGTTCCATCCGAGCCACCAATAGCATTTTTATATTTTATCTCACCGAAATTTGATGATATAAGAGACGGACTTCCGCCCGTATATGCCATAATTCCCGTCCTTGAATGATAGAAAAGGATCTCTGAAGCAACTGCAAGACTTTTTGCGCTTCCTGCCTTAACTCCAAGAGTGGCTGATGTGGAAAGCTGAAAGTTATCGGGGCGATAACCGTAGAGTTTGTATACCGTCTCCTCTTTGAAGAAATAAACATACGAGCCGTAAGAGAAGCAGGCTGTGAAATCCCCGGGAGAGCCGACATCAGAAGTCCATGCTCCTGCCGATCCTTCATAGTTGTACCATACCAGAGGATTTCCGAGCTTTGAAACATATATTGTATCGCCCTTACAGCCATAAAGACGGTTGGAATGCCCGCATAGATAGTCAAGATCCGGAACAAGTCGGGCAACCGTTATTTTTTGCTCAGTGTATTCCGTCTCACCTTCGGGCATTTTAAAGCAATCTTCAAGGAAAATGAGTTTGTTTCCGTCTATCTCCTCGATAATGGCGGTCTTGTTATTTTCTGTTACGACGCATCCCGATATAGTTACGGCATCTCCAACGGCAAAATCAGGAAGCTTTTTATTCTCGGGAAAGGTTATGGTGTTCGCCTCTGCGCTCACTCCCCCGTATGTGCCTTCTCCAATGGTTACAACCGAAGAAATTGAAGCTTCCATATCGTATAGAAATATTTCATGATTAAGCTCCGAATTAAGCTCCGAATTAAGCTCCGAAAGCTTTATGTATTTTTTGTCCGGAAACAGAATCATATAATCGTTCAAAAATGTAAATGTGCGCTCCCTCGTATCTTCATCTTCAAGATCGAAATTATAGTATTCATCAGTATTTATATTATTTATAGTTAATCTAACGCTTCCGAATAAGAGATTATAGACCACTTTACAAATATAATCATCATAAATACTATAACCAAGAATTCTATCAGCAGACCCTTCCGTCTTGTATAAGCCGCGCGGAGGACGAACAGAAAGCACAGGATAATCAGCGCTTGTGAGATTCTTCATATCGTAAAGCTCACCCTCGGAAGCACTTCTCGTATGATTATATCCGCCGAAGGCTATTTGCGTCAGCTCTCTTTTTCCGCTGCCGTATGTTGGTTTTGAAAATATCATTCTTTATCCTCCTTCAGCTTTTCCGCAAGTGCAGCTGTAAAATTATCGCAGTCGATGTGAGACAGAACATAGTCGAGGGTGTCCACAAGATCTATAATTGTATTTTCAAGAGACTTGATCCGCTCCGCTTCACTCATTTTTTCGTTCTTCGGAGGCAACTTGAATATGAAATGTGCCATTGTTGCACCTCCTTATTTCACCCTCTCTGCAAAGCTATGAATGAGGGTGGGAAAATGCTTGTCGATCTTCTCTCTTGCCTTCCAATAGTCGGGGGAGTTGATGATCTTCTTTTCATAAAGAATGTCGATGTCCTCCTCAAACTCACTCTTTGCAGTGTAAGTTCCTGTTTTGTTGGGGATTCCGAGAACCGTCTCGGGATTTATCTTTTCGCTTCCTCTGCGCACTTCAAAATGAAGATGCGCTCCGAAGGAATAGCCGGTATTGCCCATGATGCCAAGCTTGTCGCCTGCCTTCACCGTCTGCCCCTCGGTGACGGCTCGGGAAGCAAGATGGCAGTAATAATAATCATATCCGTCAGAGCCTCTCACGCAGACATAATTGCCCCACTGCCATGTGGGGTTATTTTTG
>JAFXAN010000128.1 GCA_017517035.1 Clostridia bacterium | reverse complement strand
TACACACTTCGTGTGAAGATATACGCCTACGGCGATGATATACACGACTTTGTCGTGATGATATGCCAAGCCTGTCGGCTTGGATAAAAAAATCTCGTTCCGAAGAACGAGATTTTTTGGCGCCCCTTGATGGGCTCGAACGGGCGACACCGGTGATTTACTGCGTGTGCTTTGCACACCGCAGTGTCAAGGACGAATTTCCCCCTCATAAAAATATCATTCAGATACGTCCTTAAAGTTAATTACGGATAAGCCGATGATCCGAGCACATGAAGGAACAAGAAAAAAGCAGACAGGTCAAATGACCTATCTGCTTTTTTGGAAGAACCGAATGGTTTAGATGCCACTTAAAAACTCCGACATTAAAAAATTTTTAAAATATTGTTTTGCACAGCTAAACTACCTTTATTATTAATTATTCATCAGCAAAGCGACTTCATCATTCATTACTCATTTAAAAATCCTGTTGAACTTGATGAATGATGAATATTGAATAATGAAAAATGAATAATACAAAACAATATAGATGCAACCTGAAAATGGCACCTATAATTATATTTCGTTAAAATCTGATTTATAAATTTTGCGGATTCTGATTTTGTTTAAGCAGCATCCGTCACTTACGCCACCTGCGCAATATCCAAGTAAAATATCTCCGTTTTCCGTTTCGTGAATAGCGCAATAGCAAAAACCGGCTTTTTCATCAGTTTCAATTTCTTTATATTCCGAAACAAAGTCTCCCTCTTTATTTAAAACAACAAAAACAAGCGGAGTTCTTGCACCTGTCCAGGCCCCTTCAGCGTTTTGACTTCTTCCGTTATATAATGGAATAGGATTCCATACGGTAAATAAGTTACCGTTTTTTAGTTTTTTTACGGACATCGGCGAATTCGGACTTGTAAACGGAGACGGTTGAAGTGAACTCCAACTCGCACCAAAATCTTCGGAGAAGGTTTCATATTGCCTGCCAAGTTCCGTACGTATAAAGCACCAAACATTGCCGTTTTCAAGTTCAGCAACACCCGGCTCCATGCAACTACGCAGAGAATCAAATTCTTTTCGTTTTTCAATGTATAAATCCAACCTGATTTTATTCGAAATTTTATTCCACGTCCTACCGTCATCATCCGAAGCATACATCAAAACACTCCCCGGCAAAAAAGTGTCGTCTTTATATTCGTGCCTCGCAACCGGCATCAAAAGTCTTTCGTTGTACAAACGGATAACTCTATCATTATTTAAAACATAATAACCGTCCTCATTTATGCAGCGAATATGCTCATACCATGTTTTTCCTTCGTCCGAGGATCTGGCTAAATACGGAATACAGTTGTGCACTCTATTATGTTTTTTCAGATAGAAAAGTCCCAAATCACCATTTTTCATTCGCATAAGCGAAACGGACATAATATTATCTGCTTCCATATCCTCGCAGGAAAAGAGCAAAAACGGGGCACCAAAGTTCTCACCTTCATCCTTAGAAAGCATAGCGTACAGGTCAGCAGTAGCGTGGTCCTCGCTGCCTTCGCCGCGGTAATGTGTATAGGCGAACATCAAATCTCCGTTTTTTAATTTTATAAATGCTCCTTCACTATTCCTGTTATTCTGATTATTTGGCACTAAATCACAAATGATTTTTCCAATCATATTTACTCCTCCTTTTTATTCATATTACTCCAAGCAAGCCATGTACAAACTATTGCATTCGCCGAACTGATTACCCAGATAATTCTTGACGGTTCTGCTTCAACCATCATTAAATAGGTGGTAAAACCAATTGCGTTTGTCAATATCTGCAAAAAGGTATATTCTTTAAAACGCAATGCACAAAGAACTGTGCTTATAGTTCCCAAAACTGCAACACTGTTATCTAACAGCAAATATTGTGAATTCCATCCTGAAAAAATCATATATAGAAGCAGCCAACCGGCAAGCATTCCGCCAAAAAGTTCTACCCTCGACTTGACAGACATTTTTCTTAATTTTGTTTTTCTTTGATTTGTATATCTGCTCCAATTCACAAATATCATTACTTGCATCGGACACGACACCAAAATCGCATATAGTGCTGTTGCATGTAAAGACATTTTCATATAAGCGATTGCATATAAAATCGCATTGGCTGCCCCGACTATAAACGCATAGCGATTTACTCTTGACTGTAAAAGCATAATAATCGCAGACACAAGCAAAGGTATAAACAAAAACGGAGACGGCTTATAATGAATTATTGCGATTACAATAAGCAAAAAGGAAATTCCGAATATATAAAATGACAGTTTTCTTTTTGCTCCACTCATTTAAAATCCTCCCGTATTTTTGTAAGCGATTTACCGTAAATTTGCTCTATAAGTCTTTCAGTTTGCCTAGGTGAATAATTTATCTCAGTTGCAATATCCGTCAAAGACATGTTAAAATTATTAACTAAATTTTCTATTTGCACTTCTAAATGATTGTCTGTTTCATGTGGGCAACTATCTTTATCATCAGTCAACAAATCACATAAAGCATAAAACACCTTTGAAGCACAACTGATTAAATAAATACTTTGCAAGTAAGTTTTCGCATCAATTACAGGATATAGACTTAAAACATTATTTATAATTTCATCCTGCAGTTCTATGCTTTCTAATGCACGTTGCCGAAAGGCTGACGTAAAAAAATTATAAAATCCGTCTGCTTCTTTAGATGAAAATTTTAATGTCAATATTTTAAACTCGTATTCGCTGTTGGAAATATCAACTGCTTTATGCAATATTCCGGGAGGAATAATTAGCATCTGATTTTTATTCAGCAAAATTTTCCTGTCAGTAAATTCGTATTCATAAAAACCATTAAGCGCAAAATGTATTTCAAAATTCATATGCTTGTGAAATTTTGTTTTATCATAAAACCTCATTTCATTATTATCATATTGATAAAATAGAAAATCAACTATTGTATTTTGAAAATTTAACGAAATAACTTTTAACATATTCTCTCCTTTTTAACAAGAATTTCTCAAAATCTCTTATAATTAATTTTACTTCACTTTTATACATAAGTCAAGCAAAACGACAACAATTAAATTTTATGTCGTCCTAATACAAATCATTTATGCCTTGTTTGAAACTAAAAGGCAGAACAATATAGATGCAAGTTGATTCTCCAGAATTCTAGTACACAGTTTGGGGACGGGGCGGTTTTTGTTACTTTTTTCCAAACTCAAGCTGCGTCCGTTTGCATGAAGTGCAACATCGTTGATGCGAAGCATCACATCATTTGTCGAAGATAACATCATTTTGTGTCCGCTAAAGCGGAATGATGTTGACCACAAACAGTCAAATGATATACTCACTGCGTTCGTATGATGTTATGTCCTGCGGACACAAATACAAAAAAGCAAGTAAGCACAAGGCTTTCCTCGTGATTGCCTTGTGCTTCTTTTTGAATTTAATTTTTTCTATTATATTGAACTTTTTTATTTTTACTATTATCTACTTGCGGTATTACAGCTTTTTCGACAGTCTGAGACCACCGATTGGTGGTCTTCTGGGCTCGTAGTACAAAAATACAGCTTGTCCGTTTTATATAAACACCGCATATTCATACGGCTCAAGGTGTAGTTTTTCACCACTCTGCAGATTTTGTCCATTTGTCAGCATACATTTTTTGCCCTCAGGAATTGCTATATCAACATCAACCACAGTATTCTTCGTATTACCGACAAACAGTATTTCTTCATCAGCTAAAGCTCTCTTAAAGGAAAGCACAATGTCAGGCATTGAGTTTTCTATCCAAACAGTTTTACCCAGATACAGCACATCCTTTTCCGCCTTTATTTTGTTAAGAAACATGATAATTTGCTGCCGCCTCTTTGATTTTTCGCTATATTTATCATTTCTATCGGTAGCACTATACTTTCCCGGAAAGAATCGATTCGCAAACATACTGAGATGCGCTTCGCATGCAAGCTCGTTTCCCGCATAGACCATCGGTATTCCGTCGATCAAATAATTTATGACCTCGATCTGCTCCATTCCGTTATGACCGCATAATGTTTCCGTTCTTCCTATCCAATCGGTAACAGTATCGTGATTATCTATATCCCGTAAAAGCTTGCCTCCCTTTGGCAAATCAAGATTTTCGCACATCTCCTTTATGGTAAGTGTAGATGCAGTGTCGCAAAAAACATTTCGCATACATTCGTGCCACTCAAAGCAATAGCAAGCATCAAACGCTGTTTCCATATTATGATAATAGTGTCCCTCATTGATGAGTACGGCATCCGGCTTTACGCGCAAAATTCTTTTTTTCGCTTCGTTCCAGAAATCAATGGGAACAGCATCGCCCACATCACACCGAAATCCATCAACATCGATTACGCTAATGTAATAAACCATATTACAGTACAAATATTCCCGCAAGCCCTCGCTGTTGAAATCCAATCGTGCAAAATTCCATCTCGTACACACAAAGCTTCCGTCTTGATTTTGCATGACAAATTCCGGATGACGCTTAATTATATCCGCATTATTACCAATATGAGCATAAACCAAATCAAGCAAGACACGCATATCCGCTTCATGAGCTTTATTTACCAACATCCTTAAATCATCCATCGTTCCATATTCATCATCAATAGAAAAATAATCATTTATACGGTACGGATTTTTCGGATTGTCCGTTTCTGATGCCAATTGTCTTGAACTGCGATTATCCAAGCTTTCATCTTCTTCAAATATTGGGCAAAGGTAAAGAATGCGAAATCCCAATTCTTTAAGAAAAGGAATTTCCTCTGCAATAGCTTGAATAGTGCCGTCTTTCGAAAAGGTTCGGGGATTGATCTGATATATAGCGCTTTTATTAAGCCAATCCGGAGAAACAATTGCCGTTCTTTTCATAAAATCACCTCCTTTTAGTATTATACAGCACTTTACTTATTAATTCAACATAATATTCAATCTGTTTTTTCCATTTTTCGATTATTGACAGAATTTTCGTATTGTGATATAATTAGATGCAATATCAAATAATTCGAGGGATATGAGATTATGTTTTATCATGACAATCTTGTCATAGAAATTATTGACATCTTACATTTGCATAGAGGAAAAAGCAAATACCACACGCCAAACAGACCTTTCCATATACTCTCTAAGCGAATCAGCGGACATTCAAATTTGATATTCAAAAATATCACTTTCGAAGCTACATCTAAAGATTTGATGTATATTCCGGCTAACTGTGAATATCTTAGACAAAGCTACGGCGATGAAGAAATTATAGCAATTCATTTTAATATTCTGAATAAAAATATTTTTTCACCGATTTGTGTAAAAGTTGACACTCATGAATGCGATGAGATTTTTAAAGAAATATTTGAGATTTGGGATAGCAAAGTAACGGGATATAAATATAAATGTACTTCTATTTTGTACGCTTTTCTCAGCAGTATAGTTATTCCGAACAGCACCACAGAAAATTACTTTAAAATAGAAAGATCAATACAGTATATGGAAAACAATCTTGACAAAAAAATTTATGTAAAGAATCTTTCGAAAATGTGCGGTTTGTGCGAAAGCCAATACAGAAAGCTATTTAAGCACGAATTGGGCGTTTCTCCGATCAATTATTTAAACAAACTGCGAATCAATTCAGCACTAATAAAAATCGGTGCTAACAATTATACGATGGCGCAAATATCAGAAATGTGTGGTTTTACAGAGCAAAAATATTTCAACAAAATATTCAGAGATGTAACAGGAAAATCTCCTTTTCAGTATAAAAAGGAGATCCACAACTTGTAATGCTAATTTTAGTAATGGTTTCTGAGCTTGTTAAAAAATCCTATGCTTAAACTCCAAAAGATCGGAAAAAGCTGCAATGGTGAAGTGGGTATGTTTTTTACCCCTAAAAAACGAAAAGTCCTTGAAATCCAAGGACTTTTGTCTTAAGGGGCAAAATATAACTATATAAATCACGCCGTAAGGCGTGTATATCATCAATTCCGCAAGGAATTGCATATCATCAACACTCAGTGTTGTATATCATCAAGCCGCAGATAAGATACACGCTGACGCGTGATGAGATGCAAAGGCGGCTAACCGCCCTTGACGATATACGCCGCACTTCGTGCGTCAATGATATACCAAGCCTGCGGCTTGGATAGAAAAAAGCAGGTCGATCGACCTGCTTTTTTCTTGAGTTTATAGATCAAAATGACAACTTTTATTCAAACAGTTTCTTCAAGTCCGCATCCAGCAAAAACACGGCAGCATAGCTCATAGTCAAGTGGAACAAGGACGTGTTCCATTTTGTATCCTTTCCCCACCCCTCAAACGTGGTAGTTGCATCTTCCCTCAACATTCGTCTCCATGCGCCGTCATTCAAAAGTGCCCTTTTCATTCGATCGGACTCCCCGTCCTTAGCAAACCTCATGAGTATAGGAAAGGTACAGAAAAAGGAAAGCGAATCAATGCCATACCCATCTATAAGTTTTAATATATTTTCCTTGCAAGCATCATTCGGACAAAGACCAAATCCATAAACAAAGCTATTTCCCACCAAGCTAATATGCTCGCTTCCTTCTTTATCTCGAAAAAGCTTCTTTTCTGCGTCGTAAAAAGTATCGTAAAACACAGATTTTAATGATTCTATATCTCGATATGGATCAACACCTAAAGCGTCTGCTATCACATTCGCTATATGTACGGAGTAGATATAATAGGCATTTATGGAAACATGAGCTTGCTCACATATTTTCCCTTCACGAATATCCGCATCATAATCATGCTGAAAATTTTTAGGCCATTCTACTACGCACCATTTATCCAAATTTCGCAAAAGTCCTTCTTTTTCGTAGTTGCGGCGATAGGCGTCCAAAAGATTTATGACCTTTTGATAATTGTATCTCAAATACCCAATATCGTTGGTTACCCGGTAATGCCAAAGAACAAGAGCAACCATAATAAGCGGATACTCGGCAATCTCCTGCATAAACGAGCAGTCCATACAGGTTACAAGCGTGTCGGTAATAAAGCTGGAGGAAAAAGCATCGTCAATCAGTTTTTTTACCATAGAATCATCATCGGTTAAAAGCATATTCGTCAAAGCGGTATAGCATCCGTCGCCAAGATAAAAGCCTTTTTCACGCTCCATACAATCCTGAATGACCTCTTGAACACCGTATTTTTGCGTATGGATACATAAATCCCAAACACGATTGAGCTCCTCGCTGTTTGCATACGCATCTTTTAATCTCGCTTTCAGATCAAAAGGATAATGTCGAACCAAAAAGGTAACATCCTTTATTTCAACTGAATCAGGCATTTCCAATTCAGCATATCGAAACGCCTTATAATCGAACCAGTCCAGCACATCTTCTCTGCCGGAAAGAATCCATTCTTCTTCATATTTGCAATTCGCGCGCAAATCAAACCGAAGCCTTCCGTCCTCATTTAATTCCTGCGCACAGCGAACCGTAATGATGTCGTCGCAAGTGCCTTTTGCTTTGACCGACAGATATCCCACGTAATTTGCTCCAAAATCATAAAAAACACGGTTCCCGTTGACTGATATTTTTTTGGGAGATATTCTCTCGAACTCAAGCATCCGACTTCGTTGTTTTGACATGGTGTGATCGTCAAAATGACATTCTTCAGCGAAGCACCAATCACCGTCATCAAAATCGACTTTTTCAAATCCGATCTCGCTTGCGCGACTGTCATATCTCTCCAAAAATTGCGTTTGATAGCCGCACGTTCCCATTTCACTATATCCGGAATGATCTTTTACCTTAAAGGTTTCATTCGACGAAAGAATCACGAAATTATCAACAACGATATCGCATATCAACCCATGACGCAAATCACCACTTTGCCACACACGGTTTATCAATCCTTGATATAGTGTGTGGACTGCAATCAGATTATCGCCCTTGACCAAAAATTCCCCTATATCGATCTCATTGTAGTTATATTGAAAATGGTAAGATGGTGAAGGTCCCTGCGCAACAAAACGCCCATTGATATATAATTTATAATAATCATCGGCAGAAATGTATATTTTAGCGGATGAAAAATCTCGGTCTATAGAAAAGCTTTTTCGAAACAAAACATGTTGATTGCGATACTCACTGCAATCCAAGGATACTTTTTCTAACTGCCTATGAAAAACGTTTCTCGCACGCAGGTTAGCAAAGATCTCGTTGGATATCCATTTTCCATGAAATGTGTGTTCCATGATACACCTCCTCTGTTGATTTCCTATTGATTATATCACAAATTTATATGTTCGTCAATACAAAACTTTTTCACCGGATAATATTGTCGAGGGTTCAAGTCCCGATGGTTCGGAAAAAGTTGCAAAAAACAAAAGGTAAAAAATTTTGCCCTAAAAAACCGAAAAAGCCTTGTAAAATAAGGCTTTCAGCGTGTCGAGAAAGTCTCGACACGCTGGCAGACATCGAAAAAGGTAGGAATATTTTCCGTTCTTACATTCGTCGGCGTACTCGGTACGACAGAGTGTAAGAACGAAAAAAGCAAGTAAGCACAAGGCTTTCCTCGTGATTGCCTTGTGCTTCTTTTTGAATTTAATTTTTTCTATTATATTGAACTTTTTTCTTTTTACTATTATCTACTTGCGGTATTACAGCTTTTTCGACAGTCTGAAAGCCTTGTAAAACAAGGCTTTTTGGCATAGGTTGCATTTTTGACCTATGAGGATGGCGCCCCTTGATGGGCTCGAACGGGCGACACCAGTGATTTACTGCGTGTGCTTTGCACACCGCAGTGTCAAGGACGAAATTCCCCCTCATAAAAATATCATTCAGATACGTCCTTGAAGTTAATTACGGATAAGCCGATGATCCGAGCACATGGAGGAACACGAAAAAAGCAGACAGGTCAAATGACCTATCTGCTTTTTTGAGTTCACCCAACAATTTTGAACCCATCACCGAATATTTTTTTATTTCATATCTTGTTTGATAGCCGCATGTATGCATCCCCGCATATCCATGACCTCGTTATAATGCTCTTTTCCATACTTCTTCACGGTAGATATAGTTGCATCCGATAAAATTATCACATACAACCCCGATCTATAATCGACAAACACTGATTGCCCCGTGTGTCCGCAATGCCCGATAGCACCGTCCTCGAAAAGTCCTCCTGTTTGCTGATATCTTCCATCTACGTATAAGTATCCAAGTCCTCTCGATTCACTCATTTCCGCGGTATGATTCTGTGCGGCTAACAAAAACGTCTCTTCTTTTATCAACGGTTTCCCTCTGTTTTGAAGAAAAAGCACATATTTTGTTACATCCGAAAGATTTGAAAATAGTCCTGCATTTCCTGCAATGCCGCCAAGAAATTGGCAGTTGTAGTCGTTAACGATACCGCGTTTTGTTTTATCCAAATTGGAATTGACTGTATTTTCTCTATTCAATGGCAAAAATAAGGTGTTTTCAAAACCAAGTGGCTTTGCGACGAGTTTATGAAAGCATTGGTCCAATTGCATACCAAATGTTTTTTCAAGTATTTTGCCGAGCAAAATAAATCCCGGACAGCTGTACCGTACATCTGCACCAATCGGAATATCTGACGGAATATCAAGAATCTTTTCCGCAATATTCGCGTAGCTGTTTCCCTCTTTATTCAAAGATTTATGTCCGATACCGATCGTATGTGTCAATAAATTCTTTATTGTGAAAGACCTTGAGGTTGAGTAGAATTGATGTACTTTATCTTCAAGCTTAAGCAACCCATTGTCGAGTGCAATCAAGGCAAGAGAAGTCGTCACCATAATTTTAGTAACAGACGCCATATCAAAAAGCGTTGTTTCATCAACACCGCCACGATACGTATCGTAAATCACATGATTACCTTGACCGACGCGAACAGCGATATGTTCCAGGATACCGCTTTCTACATATTCGTCTATAGTTTTTTCTAAGCAAATCATAATAAAGCCGCCTTTCTTTAATTGTGTTATATTATATCACAAAATCATAAATATTTCAATATTTTATCAATCACAAGTCGCACCTTCAAGTCCAAAAGGTCGGGGAAAAGGTGCAATGGTGAAAGGGGTGTATTTTTTACCCCTAAAAACACAAAAAGCCCACGAAATTAAGGGCTTTGAGCATTTAACGAAGCATCGGCTTGCGCCGATATGATGCAATCGCTACGCTCGTATGATGCGTTTGCTTCGCAAACATGAAGCGAAGCGCACCACCGCATCCTTATGTGCCGAAGGCACGCTTCATAGGGCGAAGCCCTGCATCATTTTTCATGCACCTTCAGGTGCGCTTCATTGAAAAAAGCACTTGCTTTCGCAAGTGCTTTTTTCTGGCGCCCCCCAGCGGGCTCAGAACCATTGTTTGCGCTTCTATTTATCTTTACCGCTCATCCATCTCAGCGCAAACAGATCCATTTCGGCTTTGCCGAAAGTGGAGTGCTTCATCGCAATGACCGAAGCTTCCATTTTGGAAAAGCTTTCCCGTTTGTGCATATTTTTCGTCCACATACAACCAGCCAAGACCTAAATCCCGAAAACATAACAAATTCAAAAAGTCAAATTATCCAATCCGTTTCGCAGCATCAGGCTTCATTTTCTTAATAAACCTCATATCGGATATTCCGATTTTTTGATATTTGCCCGGAGCATAGCTGCCAAGCCACGGATGAACCCACCTATGAGCCTTTTGGGCTTCTTCAAATTCACTGACATTTCCGAATATCGGCCCTATGGTTGTGTACTGTACGATCTTGATTTTTGCCTTTTTGCCCAAATATTCACTCGGAATGCCAAAGCAATAATCCTTCCACTGTCCACCGAGTAACTCTTCGTTTATGTATAACTGCGTATAAAGCTCCGAGCTATCAAAACGAATCGAGCATTTTTCGCTCGGTATCTCAACATCCGATTCATAAATGATGCTGCCTGCATATTGAGGCAAAATATTTTCGTCTAATCTCCCACAAGAAACAGTTTCGGGTATTTTTCTTAAGTGCTGGTCTTTATCTACCGCAAATTCACCGCAAATAAAGCAGGACGGTAAATAATATTCACTGACAGACGGAGTATTCAATGTGATTTTATGATATCCTTTTTTGATTGTGAAAGAATCCGTTGAAAGATATAACTCATTCAATCCTTTTTTAAGTTGACTGCATTTATTTTTGGGCAAAATTTTGTTCCCGTCAAAAATTATTTCACCGTCAAAGAGGTAATTTCTTATTGCAAGAGTGATTTTTTCAAGATCCTCCGCTGCATAAAAAACAAATTCCGATTTTTCTTCATGCAAAACACATCTTAACAGGTTATTTGAATCAAGGGAAAGTTTAAATGATATGTCATCGAGGCTTTTTATCACCGACTCAATCAATGTCTTATCATCCGAGGAATAATGCCCTCTTCCGCACAATCTGCAAAAACGATTTTCGCCATTATAAACCACCGTCAGCTCTCTTGTTTGATTGCTGTCCTTAAGATCAAGTATCAAAAAGATTCCGTCATCGTATTTTCTTACCAGAACCTCATCTGCAATTTCATTGTCTTCAAGCACATATATATCTCTGTTTACGCTTTTCTGAATATCTGATATGATCTTGCTTACCGAAAAATCCTCTCTGTCATCTATCTCAACAAGATAAGCTCCATCAATTGCAGGCTCGTCCACATCTATCAATTGCCATTGATACTGATTTTTGACAAGTGCCCTTAAAAGCTCACAAATTCGTTCACTGATGAGGTTTTCCTTTTCTGTAAACAGATTTTCAACCGTTTTCTCAACCGGATATCGAACGACCACCTGCGGGGAGAAGGTCTTTTTGGCATATCGTGCCGCTTCGGCTGCGGAATAGGAAAGGTCTTTATAGCCTTCAAACCAAGGACTTGTATAACACATGGGATTATAATAGTTGCATTTTTCAACATTTCCTTTCGCATCCAATGCAGACACTGCAAGAACATAGTGATCGATCTTAAACATAGCCGAAAGCCAGATCATTTGTTCAATTCGGGAAGGCGGTATATCTGTAGGCCCAAGGGCAAATAATTCCGCAAGTCCTCCGTTGCCAACCTCTCTGATAGCAGCCTCGCCGCTTCCAAAGGTCAACCATTCTTCTTCGGCAATCGAAACATGAGTAAATATTTCGTCAATTCCCGGCAAAGAAAAGCTCCGCAATGCCTTGATTGTATTCCCGCTGGCTTTTACCGCCTTGCACATATTAAGTTCATTCATAGTGTGTCCCGTTAAAAATATACCATGGGAAATACACCAATCGTTGATCTTTTTCAGATAATTGGTTATAAACAGCTCACTCAAAAGCTCCATTAAATTTAGCTTGAATTCCTTTGACGGCTCACCCTCAGTCATGTCTTCAAAAAGATCTCTGCCAAATCGGTCATGGTAAATAACTTCAAGATTTTTCGTATATGGATATTTTCCTCCATTCCAGGTTAAAGTCCAGATCTCGGGTTCATCTGTAAATATACCCTTAATAACAGTTCCGAAATACTCACCAAAATGGCGAAAATACACCTCATGCGTGTTTTTGATAAAACAATCCACCGCATCTGCGTTCAAAATATCAGCATATTTGGTATTTATTTTTACATCGCATTTTCCGTTTTCAACAAATACGCTTTTTGCATAATAATCTTCATTTTCCCTCATAACATTTCCATGGCAAGTGCCCGAAGGCCAATTATATTCATCGTAAAGCCATATATCAATTTTCAGACGTTTTGCCGCTTCAATGATATCACCGCACACCTCTATCCAGCGATCGCTCATATATTCTATCTCGCAGCCAGATCTGGGATATATCAAAAGCTGTTCTATTCCCTGCCGTGCGTACATGGACACTATTTCATTTATCTCGGATTTTGTCGGATTTCCTGTAATAGCCATCATCGGAATTAATGGATTTTTCATAATTATCTCCTTTACAAAAACAAATATTTATGTTATAATTATAGCACTGATATCTGCGTCATGTAAATAAAAAAACAAATCTGAATTTTCGTAAAACAAATCTGCGAGGGATATAACAGTGAATATTTTTGTACGCTTTGCAAATGAAACAAACTTTCTTCCAAACAGTTTTATGACAAAAGCTTATGATGACAGATTTTTCTTTGTATCGGAGGGGCAAGGAAAAATCATTTTTGAGGGAGAAGAACATCCACTCTCGCCAAACACTCTTTGTTATTATCCCTCAGGAACATCATATCAACCGATTTCTTCCAAAGAAGCCCCCATGAGATTTATCACGGTCAATTTTGATTTTGAAAGAAATTTTGAAGAGATGACAAAAACAATGCCGCCTGTAAAAGTGACGGACTTTATCTCTGATAAAATATTATATAAAGATATTTCTTCACGGGAAGGCATATTCAGACACCGCTTTGTTATTGAAAATGCTTCAGCCTACAGAAATCTGTTTTGTGAATTTATTCAAGTTTATAAATCAAACACCGATTACGGCAAACGAATTGCGGAATCTATCCTTCAAACGCTTTGCTATAAATTGCTTAACAAAGAAAACGAATCATATGATGAGCTTTATTTGAAAATAAAGAAATATATTGACAGTAACTATAAAAACATCCGCAATAACAAAGATATATCGAATGTTTTTTGCTATCACGACTATTATTTGAACAAGATCTTCAAAAACAATTCCGGTATCACCATACACAAATACATTATTGATATGCGCTTACAGGATGCAGCTCAGCTTATCAGTTCAACCCAACTGCCAATATACGATATCGCATTCGATGTTGGATTTACAAGTGTAGCTCATTTCTCAACGGCTTTTAAGTCAAAATATTCGCTTACTCCTTCAGACTTCAGAAAAGACAACTTGAAAAAAACATCAAATTTGATTTGAATATCCGCAATACACGAAAAGGAACTTGCGTAAAGGCATGACTTCGTAAAACAGTTTCAGACCCGGCAGGATTGTCTGTCGGGTCTGTTCTTGTATATACTACCGTCACATTGATAAAATGACTCATATAATGATGTTCAAAAATATAAAAAATTGTGCATTTTCCGAAGGAAAGTGCTTAAATAACATTCAGAAGCAATGTGAAATAGGCAAGCACCATATCAGAAAATTCTTTTACAGTCATTATTTTAAACTCATAGAAGGAGGGCAAAACAAAAGATCACCGATTGGTATATAGTATGGTAAAGCTTTTATTGAGCTTCAAACAAAAGCAATTGCGAAGTTAGCGGACCGTCAAGCGTAACATGAATGCCTATCTGAGAAAGCTCGTAACCGGTTGCACAGAAGGTTCTTCCGCCATCAAAAAATGTTATTTTATAATTTTTTGACATATCAAGCCCTCTCGGGATAAATCTCCAAGTATTTTCCTTTTCGTCAGGAAGCCTGAAAAGATTAGCATATCCCTTTGTTCCGTCAGGCAAGGTATATTCATTAACAACCCATCCCCTTCCGGCAAAACCGGGGACTACAGGAGTATGATGATACATTTTACACTGACTTTGAATAGGTCTGATAAACCCTTTGTACAGATCCATATATTCCTTAACTCGTTTACTCAAGGTCGGATTCATAGGCTCATCGGCAAAAGCCAATGGGTTTATATAAAACGAGCCTTGAAGCATCATTTGCATTTGAGATTCAATATTTCCGTATCTCTGACAAGACATAGCCGAGCCTCCTACCGTCAGCAATGCCTCGGGAGGCAAGCACATGGTCATTCCGTTAAATGTCCGAGCTACTCTCGGAAAACGGGTATAGTCAGAATACTGCGTCCGGCTGAACCTGCTCATCATTCCCAGGTCTGCTCTGCCACCGCCACCTGCACAGTTTTCATAAATCAAATTGGGGAACTTTTCTCTTACACGGTCGAAAATTCTGTGTATTGCTTCAACATTTCTCCAATGAGAATTTTCATTATATTCTCCAATCTCATTAAATCCGCCCTCACAAACGAATTCGTTGTTAGCATCGATACGTATAAGGTCGATGCCGTATCGCGCTATCATATCATTTATCTGAAATTCCACCCATGCTTCAACCTCGGGCTTTGAAAGATCAAGGCATCTTTCCACAATGTCTCCGTAACGTTTGAGAAGCCATTCGGGATGCTCCATCCTTATTGCGCTGTCAGGTCCGACCGCTTCCGGCTCTATCCAAAGTCCAAAAAGCATTCCCTTATTGTGAGTATATTCAACCAGCTCCTTCAAAGCACCGGGAATTCTTTCGTCCTGCCAATCTCCCACCGTTCCAAACCAGTGAGTTCCCGGCTTGCCGTACCATCCGGCATCCACGAGAAACATCTCAAAGCCCATTTCCGCAACTCTGTCGATATGGATTTTCAATCTTTCGGGATTCATATCCCAATTTTCAAATCCCCAATGAGCGCAGTATGTCGGTTCATACCCCAGCGGAGACCTTGCAAGTATATATTTTCTCTGATAATCGTGTAGATTCTGTATTGCGCCATCAAAATCCTTATATGTATATCCAAAATGAACGGGCGGCAGCTTAACAGTCTCATCAGGATCAACAACCCTCATCGGCGCCTTGGCATCGGGGGCAAGATCAAAGCAGAGTCTGATATATCCCTCCCCCTTATTGTCAGCAGCCAAATGTCTGAAATCATTAAAGAACCTGAATCTCCAGTTACCGCTCCATTCAAGCTGAGAAACAAAATATCCCCCGTGGACCTTGTTGTGAACGATGGAAAATGGATTGCTGTGGCCGCTTCTGCCGCAGTTGCTTCCAAATTCAACAGTAGTATTGAAGGGAATGTCTCTCCAATTAAAATTTCCCTCCGTTCCCCACCAATTGTCCATAAAACCGCCAACTTTATATGGGATAAGATCACCATCCTTTAGCGGCACCGTTACCTCATAGTTTTCTTCCCAAAGAACACCCTGAAGGGGCGAAACTCTTGTAATGCTTACAGCTTTATTTCCTATATTTTTCAGATACATTTTTCTTGAAAAATAGCCGTTTTCACCGCAGAAAGTCTCAATTTTAAGCTCAATAAAAAGAATATCGTTTTTCAGAACCATACTTGCATAAGGTCTGCCTTTTTCGTCAGTTTTTTTATCATATGAAACAAAAGACCAACCAAATGTTGCATCTTTACCGTCTATCTCAAGATTAAATGCAGTAACAGGAGAAGATGACAAGCGGTCAACAGGTCTTTGGGGCATACCGGTTGCATGGTAATCTGTACATATAAGTCGCCCTTTATCAAGCTTTTCAGAATATACCGTAAGTCCCGAACCGTATCGAAATTCCATTTTGCTTTCACTGAATACAAGATACTCCATTTTTAGCTCCTATTTTATAAGTATAGAAAAGATCACCCTAAAAGGCTCTTAAATTATACATTACTTATACTTCAAAGTCAAATTTTTAAAAAATACTTTTCGTAAAAATATTCGTCGAAACACACAAATAGGAAGGACGTTTTTTGTCGAGAATTCTATGATTAAATACCGGTATTTCAAGCAATCAAAATAAATCTTGTACTTTTTTGACATTATTTGAAAGGTTGATTTGTTTGTTTCACCAAAAAGTTAAAAAAACAAAGAATAATTCGGGGTGAAATATCGATTTAGTCGATATGAAGCACTCGCTAAGGTTAGGAGCTGTGTCAAATACAAAAAACCTCGCGATTAGTGCCATAAAAAATTTCGTCCCTGTTTGCAAGCTTCGCACACAGCCGCTCAAACTTATCCCACGTAATATACTCTGCGTCCATTTCATAAGAATGCCCCCAAATATATAAAAGCTGCATTTCTTCTGAATCGGACGCTAAAAAAGAATCAATTACTGCCTCAAAATTTTCTTCGATATAATATACAGTAGGGTTAAAGCGAAGAAGCTCACTCTGCTCATCAAATTTATAGGTAGAAGTAATGGTTCTGGCATATTTTATTCCCGTGTTCTTTTGGATGATCTCCGCAACACGCTCGTCATTGTTCACCCCTCCGCAGGGATAAGCCATGCCGATGACCTCATAGCCACACACCTCTGAAAGTCTCTTTCGATCTTCCTCGACCTGTCGAATTATTTCCGGCTCATCCAATCCCGTCAGATTGGGGTGAGTAAGAGTGTGTGCTGCGACCTCATGTCCCGCATAAATGCTGCGCAAATCGCAAGGCAAAACCTTATCATGTCGCACCGTTATTCCGTTTCGAACCAGCTCGCCCGCTCTTCCCAGCAATTCGGAATTGATGTTAAATGTTCCCTTCAAACCATAACGATCCAAAATTTCGATCAATCTAATGTCCTGCGTCACACCGTCGTCAAAGCTGAAAGTAACAGCCTTTTTCTTTCCGCACCATTTTTGATAATACATTTTATTTTCATCCTTATTAAGTACCATATAAAACATCTCCCTAAAAATCGCATTTTAACATACTATGTGAATATTATAACGCATTTTGGTTCTTTGTCAATAATTATTTATCTTTTAGTCAGGTTTTTTTACCCCAACTATTGACAAAGAGCCAAAATTATAGCATAAATCGAAAGATTAGTCAATGAAGCATCTGCTTCGCAGACATGAAGCACTCGCAAAGCGAGTACGAAGCAGAAGTCTTGCGACTTCTATGAAGCGAAGCGCATTTTAACTTCTCCGTGTGGTGAAGCCACGCTTCATAGGGCGAAGCCCGCTTCATTTTTCATGCACCTTCAGGTGCGCTTCATTGAAAAAAGCACTTGCTTTCGCAAGTGCTTTTTTCTGGCGCCACCCAGCTGGCTCAGAACCATTGTTTGCGCTTCTATTTATCTTTACCGCTCATCCATCTCAGCGCAAACAGATCCATTTCGGCTTTGCCGAAAGTGGAGTGCTTCGTCGCAATGAAAAAAGAAGGCAAAACAAAAGACCACCGATTGGTGGTCTTCTGTTTTGGGTAGTCTGTACTTAGTGACACGAATCAAATGCGCCTGAAAAACAATGAAGGTCTTTACTAAATTATAAATTAAATAATTTCTCATTAAATCTTCTTTCTATTTCACGCTATTTCAATGTTTTCACACAAATCTTCAACACCTTTTCCAAGTGCAAACTTTGCTGAGCCCTCTGTCTGAATGTTTAAATATATTTTACCATCGATTCGTTTCCATTCTACTGCAACCTTTCCGTTCGGTGTAGCGTAACTTCCTTTAGCAAATTCAAGGGATTTAATAAACTTCGGTTGAATAGCAACAAAATCGGGATCGCTATAAAAAGGGTTAACAGAAATTCCCACAATTTGACGGAGATACCAGGCAGAAACGTCAGCCATAAAATGATGGTTGTGAGATCCGATTCGTTTTCCGGGAGCACTGAACCGCTCCCAAACAGTTGTTTCCCCACGGTATATCATATTTGCATAAGACGGGTGCGTGGGTTTTGTTATCATATGGTACGCAAGGTCTGCAAATCCCTGTTCAGCGAGAACATGGAAAATCGTTCGCATTCCAAGAAAACCGCAATCAAAACTATCGCCTTTCTCCTTAATACATGTAACGAGACATTGCAACGCTTTTTCTTTCTCTTCTTCATCAAAAACACTGGCATACAACCCCAGCGCTTGGGAGGTTTGGCAGATGCGGTAGGTGTTTTGCCGATACTTTTCAGTTTTACCTGCGGTGATAATCCCCTTATCGTTATATTCTTCACGAACTGCCGCTTTCAAAAAGGCATAACCTTGAGCACAATAATCGGCATCCGCATCATAGCCTATCTTTCTAAGCATTATTTCGCCCATACGGCACATTTCCATCAAAATAACCGAACAACAAAAACCCAGCGGAGAATGATATACGCCCGCCGCCTCATCAACGGGCAGCCAATCTCCCATACCACTTTCCACAATTCCTCTTTCGTCTCGCATATCCATATAATAACGCAGATTTTTCATCATACTGTCAGCATTTTCCCTAATTACATCTGTGTCACCCGTATATTGATAAACGGCAAATGGTGCAAAGAACAAAACACTATCCCACACAGGACAATTCTCCACACCGAGGGTAGAGGGTACAACAGTTGGTAAATTTCCGCTTGAAGATTGGGCATTTCGTACACAATGTAGCCAATCCTTAATGCAATTTTCGGCCCCTAAATTGAACATATAGTGCTCAGCTGAAACCGCCACATCACCCGTCCAACCGTTCTTCTCACGCCCTGGACAATCTGTTATTATATTAACCAAATTAGACTCATCACTGCGACGGCAGGCAGCAAAAATTTGATTTGAAATCTCATCCGAACAGGAAAATTCCGCCTTTACCTTAACATCGTTATGTAAAACAATATATTCCAAAAGATCTTCGGTTGCCTGCTCGGGTGTAATACCGTAAACATAGCAATAACGAAATCCGTGATATGTAAACGGCGGAATATAAATTTCTTCTTCATCGCTTCCGCAAATATACACATCTCTCTGACAACAACCATCCGGGTACACATCAACATTTATATAATCTACAAAACCTTCAAATTCCAGCTCTGAAAATTGGAGGTCAATCCTTTGCCCTTTCTTCCCTTTTATTTTAAGGCATGGAACTCCTGCATTGTTTTCACCGAAATCATAGATGTAACCACCATATTTGCAGATAGTTCCCATTACTGTTTCGCCATTATAAAGAGTACCAATAAAAGCATCACGCATACGGTAATCCCGCAGTCCTCCGGGGGCGATATCCACTGCCTTTATTCTGCGGATTTCTCTTACCGGTTCACAAGTTGATAAGTGTTTTTCCCCTTTTGGATTTGGTTCCAACACCGGAGAACTCCACTCACCCGGAAAATCCATAAGATTATCCTGCACAGTACACAATCTTGCATCACAAAAAGTTCCGATACGACAGTCATCGAATAATATGTGTGAGGGTTTCCACAACATATCCTCAGAGCAAAAGTGAATCTCTCCGCAATGAAATTCAAGAGAAAAGGCTGGTGAAGCGGACCTCTTTGTATGTTCCCATATTTCTCCGCCTATGGGGTTGGAAAAACCATTTCCCAACAAAACATCAATAGTATTTTTACCGCTTGAGATATTATCGATCAAATCATACCGATCAAAAAAAACAGTATCATCAGGGTTGGCAATAAAGGGGGCCAAATATCCTTTGGTAATTTTTTCGCCATTCAGATAAAGCTCGTAAAATCCTGTTGCGCCAATAGTTAATACCGCTTCTGCTTTTTCTTTTAAATAAAATTCTTTTCGAAAAAGCGGAGCAGGAACATTTTTTTGATAGGTAGAAAATTTTTTACCCGCACAAACAAAAACTTCGCTCATCTTTATCACCCCTAATTAAAGTAATTATCCATTTTGGTGTATTATAGCATAAAAGCGGAAATAAATCAACGGCTTGCCGTTGTATATCATCAATTCCGTAAGGAATTGCATATCATCAAAACTTTAGTTTTGTATATCATCAAGCCGACACGAATACACACTTCGTGTGAAGATATACGCCTACGGCGATGATATACACGACTTTGTCGTGATGATATGCCAAGCCTGTCGGCTTGGATAAAAAAATCTCGTTCCGAAGAACGAGATTTTTTGGCGCCCCTTGATGGGCTCGAAC
>JAFXAN010000127.1 GCA_017517035.1 Clostridia bacterium | reverse complement strand
ATGACTTGTGAGGAGATTGATGACAAGTTTTCTACATAGAATTCTCATAAATTCCATGTAGAAACACAGATAAACAACAATAAAAATTTCCTTTTTCAAAGTTTTGATCGACCTTTTTTAAAAGGTCGCGCGAGCCGACGGCGGCGTCGGTCGCCTCCGTAGAGGCGAAACTCCCTCACCGACAAATTACTGTTTAAAAAATCGATTATGAACGGAAAAGGCCATCTCCCCGTGAGACAGCCCATCCAATATTATTTTGTTTTTTGGTTACTTAACAAAATCAAATTCAAAATCATAGATTGCAACGGTATCTCCATCCTGCGCTCCATGCTCCTCAAGCATTTTTATAACGCCTGCCTTGATGAGTACCTTCTGGAAATAGTTAAGCGATTCATAGTCGCTGAAATTGATCTGTCCCAGCAGATTGAAGAGCCATTCGCCCTCAACGATGAACATATCATTTTCCCGTCTGACAGTGGTAACTCTGCCCTCATCACTCTTTGCGTATTCATCCTCCGGAACATAATCGCTCTCATAAATGGTGAGCGGAGGGAGAAATTTCAGTCTGTCTGCGATTCTCTGAACCAGCTCGTCAAGATTCTCTCCCGTAATTGCCGAAACATAAAGCATTTCCCATTCGTTTTCGTCAACGAATTTTTCAAAGGCTTCAAGATCGACATAGTCCTCATTTATCATATCGCTTTTGTTGGCAACAATTATTTGAGGTCTTGTTGCAAGCTCGGGACTGTATTTTTGAAGCTCCGTATTTATCTGCTTTATATCCTCGATTGCGTCTCTGCCCTCAAGCTGCGAAATATCCACAACATGGATAAGAAGACGGCATCTTTCAACATGGCGAAGGAACGCATGACCAAGCCCTGCTCCATCTGCCGCTCCCTCGATAAGTCCGGGGATATCTGCGGCAACAAATCCCTTTTCATCACCCGTTCTCACAACGCCAAGATTTGGCGAGAGAGTTGTGAAATGATAATCGGCTATCTTCGGCTTTGCAGCGCTTATTCTTGAAAGGATCGAGGATTTTCCCACATTCGGGAAGCCTATAAGTCCAACATCCGCAAGCATTTTAAGCTCAAGAATGACTTCTTTTTCCTCTCCCAGAGTGCCGTTTTTAGCAAACATAGGTACCTGACGGGTGGGTGTTGCAAAATGCTTATTGCCCCAACCGCCTCTGCCGCCACGACAGCAGATAAAAGGCTCGCAATCGGACATATCCTTGATTATCTTGCCCGTTTCGGCATCCTTTATGAGAGTTCCCGGAGGGACAAGCACCTCAAGATCCTTGCCGTTTGCGCCGTGGAACTTTGCTCCCGCACCGTTTTCTCCGTTTTCGGCAACGAATTTTCTCTTATAGCGGAATGCGAGAAGAGTATTTGACCCCTCATCAATTCGAAAAACGATATTTCCGCCTCTGCCTCCGTCGCCGCCATCAGGACCGCCTCTGGCAACATATTTTTCTCGTCTGAAAGAAACAACGCCATGTCCTCCGTTGCCCGCCTTCAGGTATATTTTCACATTATCTACAAACATATTTTACCTTTCACCAATATCCGATTCAATATCGTCAATAAAAACCGTGCCTTTTTTGTCGGTCAGATTGAACACATCACCATCCGAAACATCAACATACATAAAGCCGCTTGATCCCTCTGACAGATACACAAGCCGATCTTTTTTTACTTCAAAATGATTAACTATATCATAGCTGACATCCTTAAGGGTGAGACGATCCCCCTCAAGTGTCCATGCTCCATGTCCTATATAACTGCTTAGAAATCCTGCATAATAGGTAAATGTTCCATCCTCTTCGACGGTAATGGTAAATGCTCCTCCTGCACCGTCCTTCTCATATACATAGGTTTTCCCTAAAATATCCTGCGTGCTGACGCTTTCTTCTTTTTTTGCCGAGCAACAGGAACAGAGCAAAACCATGGCAAAAACCAATATCAGAACAAGAAATTTTTTCACAAATTATACCTCATCATCGCCCTTTTGCCTGATTATAAGTCTTATTGGAGTACCTTTAAATCCAAAAGTGTCGCGCAGACAGTTTTCGATATATCTCTGATATGAGAAGTGGAAAAGCTCAACGCTGTTACAGAAAATAACAAATGTCGGGGGAGCCGTTGACACCTGAGTCATATAATATATCTTAAGTCTTCTTCCCTTATCAGAGGGCGGCTGGGTTCTTATCATTGCATCGCCCAGAACATCATTGAGCATTCCTGTGGGCACTCTCATGACATTCTGGCCGTAAACATACTTTATCTGCTCAAAGAGCTTTACAACTCTCTGTCCTGTTTTTGCGGAAACGAACATGATGGGCGCATATGTCATATAAGCAAGTGCGTTATAAACTCTATCGGTAACGGTTTTAACGGTCGAATTTTCCTTCTCCACCGCATCCCATTTGTTCATGACAACAATTGATGCTTTTCCTGCCTCATGAGCAATTCCCGCAATTTTTTCATCCTGCTCGGAAATACCCTTCTCGGCATCAATCATGATAAGACAGACATCAGCTCTCTCAACCGCCATATGAGCACGGAGAACGCTGTATTTTTCGATCTTATCGTCGATCTTCGACTGTCTTCTGATTCCTGCGGTGTCGATAAAGGTGAACTTTCCGTATTCATTTTCGACATGAGTATCCACCGCATCACGGGTCGTTCCGGGAATATTTGAAACGATAAGTCTTTCTGTTCCAAGTATTCTATTTATAATTGAGGATTTTCCCGCATTGGGCTTACCGATAACGGCAACCTTTATGGAATCGTCATCCTCCTCTTCCCCATCGTTTTCGGGAAGCCTTTCAAGACAGGCATCAAGCAGATCTCCGCTTCCGCTTCCGTGAACAGAAGAAACCGCAACGGGATCGGCATCAAAGCCAAGCTCATAAAATTCATAGAACTCAAAAGGAAGAGCACCAACAGAATCGCACTTGTTTATACAAGGGATTATCGGCTTTCCGCTCTTTTTGAGCATAACTGCGATCTCTCTGTCGTCAGCCACAAGTCCTGTTCTGACATCGCACATAAAAATGATGACATCCGCAGTCTCGATGGCAAGCTCCGCTTGAGTTTTCATCTGGCTGAGGATTATATCGTCGCTCTTCGGCTCAATTCCGCCCGTGTCTATAATAACGAGCTTTCTTCCTCTCCATTCGGTCTCACCGTAAATTCTGTCACGGGTGACACCGGGAGTATCCTCAACAATGGATCGGCGCTCGCCTATAAGCTTATTAAAAAGTGTACTCTTGCCAACATTAGGTCTGCCGACAATCGCTATGATCGGTTTTGACATTTTTATAACTACTCTTTCTTCGTCTTTTTCTTTATTTTGTCGGAACTATCATCAGTGCATCCGAAATATCCGCAAGTGCGATCTCAAAGCAAGCATTTGAGCCAAGTGCCGAAACAAGATCTATGCAGATTCCAAGACTGTCGGGGGTGAAATACACCTCGGGATAGCTTGCATAATCACTCTTATACTGAAGGATCATATCCTCATAATTTGTATTTTCAAGAAGATCCTCTGCTCCCGATACCATGCTGAAATCACCTGCAAGAAATGCGGATGAGATAAGATTGAAATCGGAAATAATAGCATCCTCTTCAATGATCTCGCCCTTTTCAAGGTCAATATTCACAGTATAAACAGGGCATGAAGGATAAGAAGCATTGCTCGACATTGAATAAACCGTGTTCTTAACAGAAACGAGCTTATTTGTGAGAAGCATCACCTCAACCTCGCTGACCTCATAATTAAAGATCGTATCTTCAATTATATAGATATCAACATCGGGAACATTGCGCTTGAACTGCTTTTCGGCAATGTCACGGAAGATGGCATTGATCTCCTCCATCGGAGTTGAATCCTCTGCTCTGATTATCTCGGGGTAACGAAGAACCTTTGTGCTTCTTCTTCCGTCCTCTGTTTCGTGAACCACAATTATTTCTTCCTTTATCTCATAGGTATAAAGGCAAACGGGGTCATTCAGTGCCTGAGTTTCGGAATCCGATCCAAAATTGCTCTCGCTATCCTTCCCACCATCAGGAACATTGGTTTCACCGCAGGAAGAAGCGCAAACAAGAATCACAAGCGCAAGAAAAATTACCAAAAGCTTTTTCATTTCATTACCTCCAAAATTTTATTTTATATACCCAAAATCGCTCTTATAAATCCGGCACCGTTATCGGGAGACGGAAAAATACGAACTCCCAGCTTTTCCGAAAGCTCACCGGGGGTCATATCGTCAAGGAAAATATCCTCATCCGCCTTCAAGGTGTTTGACGGAATAAGAAGAACAGATCCAAGCTCTTTATCTTTTAACTGCTCATACATATCTCCGCCCGTAAGAAGCCCCGAAACCGTTATGCTTTCACCAAAGAAACGGTTAATTATCTTATATACCTTGACCTCAAGTCTGCCCTCGCTCTTTTCTTCAATGGCAGAGGCAAGAGAAGAAATGCAGTCAAATGCCGCAGCTCCCGTGGCAATAGAAACCATGCGTTTTTTCTTATATTTTGCAAGAAATTCCTCGAAATATTCGTCAAAATAAAGAAGCTCATCCGCAACCTCGCTGGATAGAGAGGTTATCATGCCAACTCCGTTTTCTATCTGGGAATATCCCTCATAATATTCCTCACTCGGAAGCTCTCTTTCCGCCTTTAGATAAAACTCGTCGGAGCAGAAAAACAGCCTTGTTCCTAATTTTTCATAACACTCTGCGGCAAATCCTTCAACCATGTCAATGACATCTCCGCATTCTTCCTTTGTAAAGGGAGAGAGCGGATAAAGCTTATCTCTGAATTTTGTAAGTCCCGCAGGCACCACAGAGCAGCTCACAAGTGATTCTCCGAGTCTTGAAAGATCACGCATGGTCCTCATCAGCTCCTCACCGTCATTAAGCCCACGGCAAAGAACTATCTGGGTACAAAGTGAGATCCCTGCCTCTGCAAGCCTATCAAGATAAGAAAGAACCTCACCTGCTCTCTTATTTTTCATCATTTCGATTCGGAGCGCGGGATTTGTGGTGTGAACCGAAATATTCACGGGCGAGATACGCATTTTTATTATTCTGTCAATATCGCTGTCATGAAGATTAGTCAGAGTTATATAGTTTCCGTGCAAAAACGAAAGCCTTGAGTCATCGTCCTTGAAATAGAGAGTTTTTCTCATCCCTCTCGGAAGCTGGTCAATAAAGCAAAAAACGCATTTGTTCTCGCAAGAATGCTTTTTATCCATAAGCGGTCTTTCAAAATCAAGACCGATGTCTTCATATTCATCCTTTTCGATGACGACGGAAAATTCCTTGCCGTCTCTCAAAATGAGAAGCTCGATTTTCTCATTTGTAAGATAAAATCTGTAATCAAGAACATCATTTATCTCATTTCCGTCAATGGAAACGAGCACATCGCAGGGCAATATGCCCGCTTTTGCTGCGTGACTGCCCTCAAAAATGTCACTTATTTCGACCATTTTGCCCTCCCTATCTTTACTTAATATATTATTATATCACAAATATCACCTTTTGTCAATCAAAACGTGCCCCGTAAAACATATATTGCTGTGCGATACCCGCATATTCTCCGAGGCTTTTGGGATCAAAATCCTTCGGAAATTTTTCCTCCAGAACTCTGCGTATCCACACATCAATTGGAAAAGCATCGAATTTTTCCATGCAGAAAAGTGCAGTGCAGGATGCGACCTTCATTCCAACGCCCTTGATCTTCATAAGAGAAGCGGCGCAGTCATCAAAGGGCAGCTCTGAAATCTTATCAAGATCAAGCTCACCCGATGCCACCTTCTCGGCGGCATCAAATATATATGAGGCTCTGAATCCAACCTTAAGCTCACGAAGACCGATGATGCCAAGTGCCATTACCGCTTCGGGTGTTGGAAATGAGTATTCAGCTGCACATGCACCGTGTTCATGCAATTCTGCGCAATCAATTCTCTCACCGCATTTTTCGGAAAGTGCACGGATGATCTTCTTTATTCTCGGAATATTGTTATTCTGCGAGATGATAAATGAGCAAAGAGTTTCCCATTTTTCCTGCCTTAAAATTCTTATTCCCTCTCCGTACTCACTGACAGAGCGCATATATTCCGCCGGGCATCTCGAAAGAATGTCATGCCTTATAGCCTCATAATCATCACAAAGTCCAAGATAAAAATATAATTTTTCCTCAAAAAAATCCTTTGTGCAGTTATAGATTGTCAGAATATCACCGTCTTGCCCGAATGACAAAAATCTTCCGAAAGCAACGCCCGAAAATTCAACCTCGTGTGGGCTGCCTTCCACCCGCTCAAAACGGAAGCACTGACCGCAATCAAAGGTTTTTGCCACCGAAAAGCCGTGCACATTTTCAATTTCTATGTAATCAAGTCCGTCCTTATTTCTCTCTTTTATGACAAAAGGTGAGCATTTTTCTGCCTGATAGATCACTTTTAAACACCAAAATCCTTAAAAATTCATATTTTGTACTTGCATTACACCCCTGTGTGGTGTTATAATTATATTATATATTATTTCTTGCCGTATTACAAGAGGATTTTTTCAAAAAGGAGTAAATTCCATATGGAACAGATATATGCAATACCGGTAAACGAGGCATTCAGGGAATGTAAAGGAAAGATCGAATGCGGATGTCCCTTTTGCTCCATCCACCGAAAGCTTGAGGAAAACGAGCTTGATCTCATTCTCGGAGCTTCCATGATGGAGCCTGACACAAGAATAAAAACCAACAAAGAGGGCTTTTGCCGCAAGCATTATGACATGATGTTCGTGCGAAAAAACCGACTGGGAATGGCACTGACACTTGAAAGCCATCTGGACGAGCTTCGTGAGGATATGAAGGACACTCTTGCAGGCAAGATCGCAGGAAAAAAGGGGGACCGTGCGGTAAAAAGGATAAAGGCTCTCGAGGACACCTGCTATGTTTGCAAGAGGATCGAATATCATTTCGAGCATATGATCGAAACTGCGGTGCTTCTTTGGGAAAGCCAGGAGGATTTTCCCTCTCTTGTGAAGGAACAGCCATATTACTGCCTGCCCCATTACCGCAGAATGGTTGAATATGCTTCAAATCGTCTCAGCAAAAAGAAATATGCGGAATTTGAGGAGCATTGCTCCGCACCCCAGTATAAATATTTTGATAAGCTCCGTGAGGATGTGAGCTGGTTCTGCAAAAAATACGATTACAGATATGATGAAGAGCCTTGGTATGATTCAAAGGATGCAGTTGAGCGTGCCATCAAGTTCCTTCGTTCGGATCTTCATAACGATTGATGAAAAAATGAAAAAGAGGTAGAAAATATGCTTGACCTGCTTGATTTACATAAAAGATTTATTCTCGACCATCTCCATGAGGGGGATACAGCCGTGGATTTTACTATGGGAAACGGTTATGATACGGCATTTCTTTCAAAAACCGTGGGAGAGAGCGGCAAGGTCTATTCCTTTGATATCCAGCAAATGGCTCTTGATTCCACCGCAAAAAATCTTGAGGAAGCGGGATGTCCCAAAAATTATACTCTGATCAAAGACTCTCACCATAGGGTGCTTGAATATGTGAAAGAGCCGATAAAGGCGGGAATGTTCAATCTCGGATATCTCCCCGGCGGCGACAAGAGCATAACCACCATGCGAGAAACAACCATGCCCGCCATCGAGGCGGCAATAAGCCTTCTTGACCGTGATGCCGTGCTAAATGTTGCGGTATATCCGGGACACGCCGAAGGAGATGCCGAGGGCAAGATGATAACAGAATATCTTGCAACTCTTGACCGCAGAAAGATCTGCTGCACTCAAATACGGATATTAAATTCCCCAACATCCCCATATTTCTTCGTTATAGAAACCAAATGATGAAAGGAAGCGCAAAAGCGCACCGAACAGATGAACAATTTTGAAGAAAACAACGAATTTGTAAAGAGAAAAATATCACCGGACGGACAAGCACCACAGATCCAAAGACCTCTCGGTGAGGTAAGAAGACCTGCGCCTCAAGCATCACAACGCCCGAATGCACCTTATAGGGGAGCAAATATGCCCCCCCGTCCGCCTATGCAAAGCACACCGGCAAGGCAGGTGCCACCGCAGACGAGAAGTATGCCGAAGCCTCCTCCGCAAGTTCCTAAAACCGCACCAAAAATTCCTACTCCTCCTAAACAGAAGAAGGAAAAAGAGCCGATCGAGGCAGGCTATATCATCAAAAATATTCTCATCTTTATCGGAATGCTTGCGGCACTTCTTATTCTGGGTTTTGCACTTATTCTCTCCACGCTTTATGTCGCTCCCGAGAAGGAAAGCACGGCATATAGCTATTATTACGGAATAAACGATAAAACTCCCTCTGATGAGGTCAAGGTCAATCGGGTCGTCTACATAAATATGACCGAGCTCTCCGAGCTTTGCTCATTTACCGTCAGCGGAACAAAGGCGTCTCTGCGCTTCACCGCCGATGCGGGAGAATATGCGGAGTTTACCATCGGAAGCGTTTCTGCAAAGGTCAATGGCGATATAATCAACATGGAGGGGGCGGCTCTCATCCGAGAAAACGAAAGCGTTTGGGTACCTCTTTCCTTCGGAGAATCCTTTATTGTGGGCATGACCTTTGATAAAAATGAGGACGAGGGAAAGATAAGGATACTTCGCAACAAGATTCCCGAAAGTTCAGAAGAGGCTCCCGAATATGAGCCTGTAACATTCCGAATCAAGGGGTCTCAGGCAATTGAAAGTGTCGGAGAAGACCCATATATCGGTGAGATGGTCGATCTTGGATTTGTCAATGACCTTTCGGAATACGAGCAATATATGAATCCCGAGGACAGAGACGCATATCTCATTCTCGTAAACAAAACCAATACCATCACATCCGATTATGCGCCCGAAAATCTTGTTTCCATTACCAATGTCAGAAAGGACGGAAGAAAGGAGCAGATGGTTGAGTGCGCAGAAAAAGCACTTCAAGCTCTTTATATTGAACTTAAAAGTGCCGGATATACCGATGTTTCGGTAACAAGCGGATATCGCTCGTATAACAAGCAGGTTTCCCTTTTCACCACCTATCTTCAAAACGAAATGAAAAGAGATCCTTCGCTTACAGAAGCAGAGGCAAAGGAGATCGTTCTGACGTATTCTGCTTTTCCCGGAACAAGCGAACACCACACAGGTCTTTGCTGCGATATGCACAATCTGGGATCTGCAGATGTTGCCTTCGCAAACAAGGAGGCATACCTATGGCTCAAGGAAAACTGCCATAAATTCGGATTTGTCATCAGATATCCGGAAGACAAGGTGGATATTACAGGCTATAGCTTCGAGCCTTGGCATTACCGCTTTGTCGGCAGATACCATGCAACGAGAATGTCTCAACTTGGCATGTGCCTTGAGGAATATGTTGAGCATCTCAACAGAAGCGAAAGTAACTGAAAATATAAACCGGTTGAGTCTTTTCAGACCTCAACCGGTTTTCCTATATTTTCGCCTCTTTTTTGTGTGTTTAACAGTAATTTATCGAACTGTTGGATTTGCTGAATGGTAGTATACGAAAATTGTTTATCTGAGAAGAAGTTAGTTACTGTTTAGCGCCTCATGCCGGCGAGGCACTTCCTTTGGCCCGCCCCAAAGGAAGCAAAAGTCTCCCAAGGCGTTCCCCCTTGGGTATCTCCCCTTTTACTGGTTGCCAACGCAGACAAAAGACTTTGCCCTTGGCAAAGCTCTTTTGCTCTGCTGTAAGTGCTCTCATATTCCCACTTGCGGCATAAAGCACCGCCGCAAGTGGGGTATTTCTCGTTTAAAACCCCATATTGTCTGTGGAGATGATGAAATTACAGACACTCGCCATATTATCCCCTTACGCTTCGCGAGAATTTGATATAAAGATTTTGGAAACGGTGAAACAATACCTTGTAAAAACTAACTATTTTGAATGTTCATATTTAAACAGTTGTTTGTCGAAAAGAAGGTTTTTGTTTT
>JAFXAN010000126.1 GCA_017517035.1 Clostridia bacterium | reverse complement strand
CATCGGACATCTGACACCAAGCCCATATCCGTGCGTTGACGACGACCAATATGTCCGCTTTTGCAAATCGGTCAAACGGTCTGTCATCGTCCGTTTGTATTTCTCTTATTGGAAAAGGACCGCTTTTTATTAAATTCACAAGGAAACGCACCGAACCGTCTGTGCTGTGTTCCTCATACATTTCTCTGTATGTCCAGCGAGTACATTCATCAACTGCGGTGTACTGATAGAATTTTTGCCCATGTGTAACGCAATAAGAGGGTACAAACTTTACGTCCACCTGTACCTTTTGGCCGGGATATTCTGCTCTTGTATAAGGCTTATTTTTCCTTGCTGTACGCTTTTTAATCTTCGGCTGCACCCATATTTGCGCACTACCCTTACCAAGCTTGTATAGCTTCGTGTATACCCGCTCTTGCGCAATGAATTCCAAAGAAGCATCATATCGTCTTTGTATCGGGGATAACGGCGTAAGATCATTTCTTTCTCTTCTGCCGTGTGTTCATTTGGATGATGATGTGGACGATGGCTCTTTTCTACTAAGCTGTGCCAACTTTTTCCGTCCCACTTCCTTTTCCATTCGTATATCGCTTGTCTGCTTCTTTTGAACCGTATGCTCGCTGCTGTCACTCCATTTTTTAACGAATATTTCAATACCCGTTGACGAAAGTGGGCTTCTGATGTTATAATATTCATTGGAAATAGCTCCTTTGTGATTTTTTGGTTTTGTGGTTATTACCATTATATCACATCTGGTCGCTATTTCCTTTTTTATTTGTCACCTATCAATTGTATCATAACACATCACAATCTCCCGTGTTTACCGAAAAGGATAGCACAAGCATCAGTGAAAGAATATTAAACAATACAAACAGCTTTTTCATAATCCTTATTCTTTTCTTTTTACATATGACCGCCATCAATTTCTGCGGCATTTTTACCGTGTATATTTACCGTTCTGTCTTCGGGTATATATTCATCAGGAAAGTGAATCATTACATCGTTCTTTTCAAGGGTATTTTGCAGAGCCTTTATATCAAGCTCAGCAATATTTTTCCCTGTCTTAAGAGCAAGTGAAACAGCTTCCCCTGCTGCTTGTCCTGTAAGGATAGCCGGAGGTATTACACGAAGCAGATCCCAACCGTAGCCCGTGCCATCCGCGCTTCTGCCTGCGGTGATTATATTGGGATAGTCACTTCTAACGAGACAACGAAACGGAATCTCAAAAAGATGATCTCTATGCTCAAAATCGTTAATCGCACATATTGAATCATGAAAATGGCGGTATGCGTCGGAAAGCTTCAGAGAATAATCGCCCCTAATATGGCAGGTGGTTCTGAACTGAGGCATCCCGGGCGAGGTGACGATATCTCGAGTTTTTCTATCGCTGTTTTTCAGTTTTTCGAGAATCAAAAGATGATTTCGAACGATATAATCAGTCACATTTTCTGCGGAAAGTCCTGACCAGCGCGGTATGTCATCAGGTTGACCGTCACCAAAAAGGTTGATACTGCCTCCGCTGAGATCCTTATACAAATATCGTATATCCCCCATTTCAACCGCTTTTTTACAGCTTTCGAGATCCACCATTTTTGTAAAGAAGGAAAAGAAATTTTCTCCGTTTTCACACGGTATGCCACCGCGTCGCAAAACATCACAATCTCCCGTGGTATCGATCAGTATTCGGCATCCGTAAAACTCGGTCCCGCCTTTGCTTTCGGTTATGACACCACGGCAAACATTGCCCTCCATTACAGGATCGATCGCCATGCAATCAAAAAGAATATCTGCACCGCTTTTTGTTATCTCTTCTGTAAGCTGATATGCGAAAATCGTCGGAGAATATCTTTGTATGTACCGAACCTTGGTCTCTTCTTTAGGTTCACCGTTTTTCCACTCAAAGGGAATGGTATCCCAGCCAAGCTCCGCACTTTTCCGAAGCCATTTTTCGGCAAGCCCAAAAATTATTTGCTTTCCACGTCCATTACACATAGGAACAAACAGATTTATAAGTCCGAGTGTACCAAGACCGCCGAGAATATTGCTTTTTTCAAGAAGAAGAGTTGACAATCCGTTTTTAGCAGAGCTTACGGCTGCCGCAACACCTGCAACACCGCCTCCACACACGATCACATCATATTTTTTCTTTACTGTCAAATATTTTTCGTACTTAATATGTTCCAAATCAGAGTTCTCCTACTTTACATTCCTTCAAGGAAACGATCAACAACAAGCTGACGGAATTTGGGTGACAGTGAGGCAAAATATGCCGTAAATCCGGTCACACGCACCACAAGATCGGGATGAAGCGTGGGATCCTTGTGGGCCTCCATGAGCCTTTCCGAATCGAGAATGTTAATATTTATCAGTGTTCCACCGCTTGCAATATGAGCCTTGATGAAGTCAAGAACGATGTCAACACCGCCCTGCTCCATTGTGATTTTAGGGTCAAACTCGATCTGAAGCGGAGCCGTATTACCATATCCGCACTGAACGGATGCAATTCCGTTCGACTGTGCAGTGACCGCCCCGTCAACTCTGAAATGCGGATTGGGATTTGCACCGTGGGAGATTGGCTCGTATGCTTTTCTTCCGTTAGGCATAGCACCGACGGTAGACCCGTATTCAATACTGCGCGCCCAGGAGAACCAACCGGGAACAAGCTGTCTGCCATTGGGCATTTTCTGAGCTTTTACAAGCTTTGTCCAAGTTTTCGTCAAACGTTTCGCCCACTCATCGGACACAGTGTTTCCATGACAATATTTGGGCGAAGAATTGAGCATCAAGCGAATTCGCTCGTCCGCAAAATCACTTTCAAGAGCCTCATAGAGCTGATCCCAAGAAAGAGCCTTTTCTTCTTCAATTCTTGTAGAGATAGCGCCAAAAGAGTCGGCAACAACAGCAAGACCTGCTCCGTCAACCCCCACCGTGAACAGCTCGGCACATTGAGAGGCATCGAGTCCCTTTTCAATGGATCCGGTGAACATAAGGTTCATAATAAGCTCCGGAGTTACGTCGTGAACGTGGTCAAGATGGTGGTTTACACCTGCTGCGGTGACCTCAATAGCTTTTTTAAGATGCTTTTCGAAAATGGAATAGAGGTATTCTGCGCTTCTTTCGTTTTCATTTTTCATTTCCTCAAGTGCTACTTCAAGAACCTTTGCCACGTTGATCTTGACCGTATCGTTCATTGGAAATTCCTTACCGGGAACACACATCCAATTACAACCTACAGCAATACGCTCTCTGGCTGTCTGTTTGTCCACACCGTTGCGCATATAGCCCTCGCATAGGTTCTTATCACCGCAAAAACGAGGCCAACCGTTTTTATTCTTAAACAAATATTCCACCGCACGGTGCAGAAACGACTGATCGCAATTTTCATGAACTCTGACCGTAAGATTACAGGAAATATTGATAGAATCTGCCGCATCAAGAATAAGATAGGACAGATGGTTTGTCAGATCGCGGTCCTCGGCATCAACACCGGAGATTTGATAGTAATGAGGATCAATGAGCAGAAGATTTGCGATGAGGAATTTTGCTCTTTCGTCATCAAGCTCACCGCTCTTTATATCGTTTTCATAGTAAGGATACAAGATAGTATCCAGCTGGAAACCTGCACCGTCACGAGTGAAAACTCGTGCTGCACAATTGAAAAAGCTTACCCATTGACAAGCCTCATGAAAAGTCTTGGGCGCTCCCAGACGAATATTTTCACATACGGAAAGCATCTTCAAAAGAGTTTCCTTGATCTCGGGCCGATCCTCTAACGGAATCATCTCCCGAATCTTTTCTATATGTCTGTCAATAAAATCAATAATGGCACGAACACAACGCTCTTCGGCATCATAAAAGTCCTTTTTATCCGTATTGATCTTGCGATATTTTTCTATTTTGTCAAGAAGTCCGCCAAAGCCAAGCTCAAGACCAATGCGGTAATCGCAGGCAAAATGAGCATCTCCGTCAATACCGGTCTGAATATTGTACTTTTTCTGGAGAGGCTTGAGATCGTCGTATGGAAACCGTTTTTCGTCCCAACGCTTGCTCCACTGTGCTGTTGCACCACTTGCGATAAAGTTATAAAGCTTTTCGTTCTTTTTTATCCAATTGGGAAGATAATGTATATCTCCGCGATAGTTCACAAGCATATCACGCCATCTGCCGCAAAGCATTTCCATCGGATCGACATAGGCCGGATGTGCAGCCATTACTCTGCAGAAATTCTCGCTCATACCTTCAAGTCCATAAAAGCTACCGTTCTCGCTGTTGTACCAAGGCTCAACATAATAGTCCTCGGGTAGCGGAACAGTACCGAAATCGTCAAGATCGGTATATCCGTTCTGTTCTTTTTTTGCCAGCGTATGCTCGATCTTGGTACGACGCATAGCGTCAAGTCTGTCTTGATATGTCAGCATATTTATTAAGTTCCTCCATTTGACTTTGTGAGGGTGTTTTAAATTCTGTTTGCTTTATCCCAAGTGCCTCTGCCTTGGAAACTCCCAATGGATGATAAGGCAAAAGCTCATAGGACGTTACGTTTTTAAGCTCACGCAAAAATTCAGCTGTTCGCTTTACGTTTTCCGTGTTGTCATTTATTCCACAGATCACAGGTGTGCGAACAATCATGGGTATACCAAGTTCGTTTGCTCGGCAGAGATTGTTTTTTATCTCCTCGTTTCCGACTCCTACCCATTTGCGATGAATATCACAATCAAATATCTTCATATCGGCCATTATCAGGTCGAGCGAAGAAAGCAACTCTTCGTCAAAACGGTAAAGCGAGGTCTCGATACCTACCTTTATATTTTTTTCTCGGCATGCGCGAATGAGAGCCATTGTAAATTCTCTATGTGCCAAAGGCTCACCGCCTGAAATAGTCAGACCTCCGTGCTCTCCATAATATATCTGATCCTGGAGCACCTCTTCCATCACCTGATCAACGGTCATTTCTTTTCCGCACTCAACTCTTGCGCCCGAATAGCACCCCTGATCGCATTTGCCGCAGCCGATACATTTTTCCGTATATACCAAGGTTTGTTTTTCAAATGAGATACACTCGGGGTTATGACACCAAGCACAATTTAAAGGACAGCCTTTGAGAAAGACCACAGTACGTATCCCGGGACCGTCGTGCACCGAAAATCTTTCTATTTCGGTGACTCGTGCGCTTATATTTTCTTTATTCATCACACTTTTTCTGCTTTGCGGCTCGCATTTGAGCGTTCAGCCGCTTCGATCATGGCAACCACATCCGCATTGAACTCTGCTGTAAGTGTTTCGTGAATGGGCATTCCCTGCTTCACATGTGCAGCATAGTGCCAAGGCATATTGCGAAAGTGCTCGTCGTCCTTCTGATGATCTGCGTCAATGTCATTTCCGTAAATGTCGGAAGCCGCAACAAATGCCTCGCCATCCGGAACTCCGTCACACCAGACAACACCGTCGGAGCAAATGATCTCGGGGCCTGTGGGCATTCTTCTTCTGGGAGTAGTCCACGTGCCCTCGGCTACCGCAAATCCATCCTCAAATCGTAGAATTGCAGCAATATTATCTTCTGTGTCACCAAAAGGAGTGTTTAGATTTTCGCCAACAGACATAATATCAACGGGAAGCTTTCCAAACAGCCATCTGCTGAAATAGCAACCGTAACAAAGAATATCAAGATACGCACCGCCGCCGCACTTCTTTTGGTGCCACCAAGTACGTCCTCTTTCCTCGTCTGTCATTTCTTCAGCCTTTGCGCTTACGCCGCGGTGCTTTGCGCCCTTGCCCAGAGGTCCTGTATGACCGTTGAGATATCGAAGCTTCTGAATCTTTCCAAGCCTTCCGCTATCAACAGTTGCCTTCATCTCACGGATGTATCTACGCCAAGTAACGGGCCAGTTGACGTATATCTCAACTCCGTATTTTTCTTTTAATGAAACGATTTTTCGAGCCTCTGAAGCCGTTGTTGCCATAGGCTTTTCGATGATGACGTTAATACCGCGCCTTGCAATTTCTTCTGCTATTTCTGCCTTGCGATAGTTCTCGCAGAGAAGGTAAGCAACATCGGGCTTTATCTCATCAAGCATTTTTTTGTAATCATCAAAAGGCTTTGCAGAATATTTTTCAACAACATTTTTGAAATTCCATGCACGGGTATATCTTTTATCGGTATTTTCGGGAAATTCGGGAGCGATATCCGCAACACCGCAAAGCTCTGTTGATGTTTGCTCGCTTATGTAAAGGGCGACCTCATTTACGTGCATATGGGCACAGCCGCAAATTACGGCACGAATACTCATTTAAGCTCCTCCACTCTTACCTCGCGACGGAGCTCTGCAGACTTATAGAAGCACTCTATTGCCTTTGTGACCTCAATATTCTGATGCTCTTTTATGAGGTATTCTTCCTTACCTGCAAGTGTGTTTATGATATTTCTGTACATATATCTGTGCTGCTCGAATGCAACTCCCTTATATGCACCGTTATCAAACCATTTCATATCACATTCCGACTGGAATTTGCCGATATTCTTATAGAGTTTTTCCTTATTTACCGAAAGACCGCCCTTATCACCGCAGATTACCATATCAAGATTTGTTGTGGGAAGATTGAGCGCCCAGGAGAACTTAAAATTAACGCTCATGCCTCCTTCAAGACGCATAAAACCTGTTGAAAATTCCTCAACGTTAAATTCCTTATAATCATATTTTCTTGGGGTGAATGCGCCCGAATATGCGCCGCTCTCCGCAATGCTGAGAAGAATATCCTCCCCCTGATTTGCGATTTTTGTATATGCACTTCCCGAAACCGCCTCGACCTTCTTATCTCCAACAATCCATAGAAGTGAGTCGATAAGATGAACTCCGAGATCGCAGAACGGGCCACCGAAATTATGCTCCTTCATATGGAACATACCCCACGTAGGGATTCCAATTCTTCTGATGAACTCGATATCCGAGAAATAAACATCTCCAAGCTCACCGCTATCCACAAGAATCTTTGACTGCTGCATATAATTTCTCCATCTCATGCACTGACAAGGGAAAAGCATCTTTCCGCAGTCCTTTGCAGTCTGCCACATCTCCTTAACATCGGAGACAGATAGTCCCATAGGCTTCTCGCAGGCAACGTGTGCTCCGGCTTTAAGAGCCTTTATTGTCCATTCCTTATGGTACATATTTGGTGTGCATACCGCAACAAAATCGGGTTTAAGCTCGTCAAGCATCTTCTGGGGGTCTTTATAATAATTCGGAACATCGTGTCTCTTTGCAGTTTCTGCCGCAACCTCCTCACGGATGTCCGCAACGCCTACAACCTCGATAAGTCCTTCTTTTCTAAGATCGTTAAGTGCAGGAAAATGTGCACTGTTTGCTATCATTCCGGTACCTATTACGGCAACTCTGAGCTTACTCATATCATTTATCTCCTAAAAATTATTTTTCTGCTTCTACTGTTTTTCCTGTTTTTGCGGATTTTATTCCCGCATCAAGAGCGGCTACCACCGAAAGATTAACCTCGGTGCTGAGCATATCCACCGGCTCTTCCTCGCCTCGAATCACTCTTGCAAGATGTTTGCCAAGTGCTGTTGACTGGTCTGCAATGCCTGCATCTATAATCTCCGTAGGCTCTACGGGGGTGTGACTCTTGCCTTCATAAACCTTAACTATTGTCGAATGTCTCTCGCAGACGATAGTTCCCTCCGTTCCGTGAAGTATAGGCCCCGAAGGAACCTCTCCACTGTTATATGTTGCCCACGAGCCTTCGATCATTCCAACTCCGTCACCGAAATCGAGAAGCATTGCGCTCCAGTCCTCAACATCTGAAAATGTTGTTACAAACTGCTTTGTCATGCAGCAAACTCTTTCGGCTCTTTTTCCGAACATCCATGTGGAAAGTATCGCACCGTAGCAAGCATAGTCAAGGATAGAACCGCCTCCGTATTCAGCCTTATACCACCAGCTATCCTTAAAATGCTCTGTTGGATATTTTACAAATTCTCTGTATGAGAACGGCCCCCATGTTGCGGGGCTTCTGTATGTGACCTTCATCAGCTTTCCTATTCTGCCCTCGTCAAGAAGCTTTTTGGCAAGACGGAACGCAGGAAACCATGCAATAGGCCAGTTTGTGAGCATATGAACACCGTTTTCCTTTGCAATATCGCACATTCTCTTTGCCGCGGCATAATTCATCGCCATAGGCTTTTCGTCAAGAACATTTATTCCCATTGAAAGCAGATAACAGCATATCTCCTCTCTTGCCGCATTGTCCGAATTTACCACCGCAAGGTCCACATTAAGAGAAGCAAGAGTTTTCCAATCGTCATATTCGGGACATTTGAAGGTGCCAACAATTATGCTGTGTTTTTCGTCATATGTAAACGGGTCTCTCGGTGGAAAGGAAACCTCGGCAAACCCGATAATTTCAAAATCCTCGGAATTGTTCACTATTGTTTCCATAATGGCATCCACATGGGGATGTGCTGCTCCGAAAAATGCAACTCTTAATTTATCCATTCGAATCACCTCTTAAAATGTTGTTTCAAGCTCAACGGTAGCACCCGTTTTTACCGCCTCGGGGATCTTACACATGATCTCAAGCACGTGTCTTGCGTGCTCGGGTGTCAGCATAGGATCACATTCACCCTCAATGGCTTCGATTATATCACGGAGACAGCAGCACTGGCTGATGAGCTTCTTCGGAATACTCGTCCATGTCATAGGCTCTACCCAACCTCGGATTCCACGTTCGGGTGCGTCCATATAGACGCTCGGCATAGGATTTTGCATATATCCTGATGTAAGAGAAATTGTTCCCTCGCTACCGTAGATCTCAAGCTGAGGCTGTTTTGAAGCCTTCTGTGAAAATCCTGTGTCAATGAAGCCTATCTTTCCGTTTGCAAAGGTTATGTTAATAAAATACTGATCGGGAATCTTGTCTGCCTTTATCTTTTTGCCGTCAAATTTGCCTGAACGTACCGTTCTCTCGGGTGTTGTAACCGCCGCAAGACAGCTGATCTTCTTTGCCGGGCCAAACATATGTGTCACTATCTGAATACCGTGAACACCCATATCAACAAGTGCTCCTGCACCGTCCTCGAAGAACCACGTTGGGTCAGCATCGCGGTACTGGAAATAGTTAGGGCCTCCATGAGCAACATTACACTTGATATATGAAAGCTCTCCGATGGCTCCATCTGCTATCATCTGCTTTGCAACAGCAAGGTCAAATCTCATGGGATGAATCGGTACGCACACAAATTTAACACCCTTATTTTTTGCAAGCTCTATCTGCTCGGTAAGCAATTCGACCGTGGGAGCAGCGGGTTTTTGGCTGATAAGATGCTTGCCCGCCCCGAGAATCGCCATATTGACCTCATGGTGCGCCTGAATTGAGGTTGCATCGATGGCGATATCAAAATCGCACTTTTCTAACATTTCATATACACTTGTATACCATTCGGGAATACCGTATTTCTCGCAAGCGCTCTGCGCTCTTTCGGGTACGATATCGCAAGCTGCAACGCAGACTGCATTTGCCTCCTTGGCTATATTGGGGAAATACTGATCGTTTGCGAACGTGCCACAGCCAACAACTGCGACCTTCCATTTTTTTGCTGACATAATTTTTTCTCCGTTTTTTTGATTTATATCTTTACATAAACAGAAAAATCTGTTATAATTATTTTAGGTTAAAAAATAAATTTTGTAAATATCGAATTTGAACATTCATATGCACAATTTTAACATTTTCAAAAAGCAACCGAAATGGGGGGGAACTATGGTTTATAAACTCTCTCTGCAAACACTTCCGGAAATCGAAGAAACATATGAAATAGAAAGGAAAACACTATGGAGATGTGCAGACAGACGCGCAATTCTCATTTTGATAACCGAGGGGGCTTGCAGAATAGATATAGATGATAATAATTTAACATTAAGCAAGGGGGATTATATACTCATACCCCCAAGCAAAGAATATATTCGCCGTCCTGTAAATGACAAAAGCTGTAAACTCCTTTATGTTCATTTTATGCTAAGGTCTACCATTGATTCTCTCTCAAACAAGGAAGCAGAAAACGAGCTTAAGGAGATAATTAACAAAAATGCATCGCTTTCTGTTCAAAAAAGGCTTTCGCTTCTGCCAACTCACCTTTATATAAATCATCATGGAAACACAGGAGATGGTTTTGATGAGCTTTGCACACTTCTCCGTCAAATCCCACAAAAAAAAATTTCAGCAACCTATGTTTCACCGCTGCTTATCTCGCTGAAGTTAGTTGAATTTTTATCCTCGGTATCAATTAACGTCATTTCAATCACCGCAAGCAGCACGGTGCCCCCTGACATACCGCCACCGCTACGTCAGGCACTTTCATTTATTCAACAGAATTATAATAAAAAAATCTCCACAGAACAACTGTGCGAGCTTTGCCATCTTTCACCTCAGCACATGATACGCCTTTTCAGAAAGCATCTGGGAATAACTCCCATTCAGTATATCACAAAAAATAAGATCTCAAACGCCATTGAGCTTCTGCGAACATCGGAGCTTTCGATTGCTGAAATCGCCTATTCTCTCGGATATGATAATCCAAGCTATTTCAGCCGTATGTTCGCAAAGGAAGAGGGGTTCTCTCCGAGCGAAATCAGAGAACGAATTAAAAATTATAAGGATGGCCCCGGTGCTTTGAAGGAACATAATGAAAATAAATGATAAGCAATCGAGTAGGAAGCTAACCATTAGTTGATTAGCTGTCCTCCCACACCACCGCGCGTATTTTAGGGTAGCCGATCACCCATTTTTTTAGGAGGCGGTGATCGGCAAAATATGAGAAATTTCAGACCTTTATATGTGTGGTTTCGTAATCGGAGCCTAAAAACAATGAAAAAGAAGCAAAAGATGTTCTTGGAGAAAGGTCTGAAATAATAAGCTCCAATCTTATCTTTATACTCTACTATAATTATGTCAGAATCCTTGATGCAATAATTTTATTAAAACGGTAAGCCCATATCGGCAAATATCTCGATACTTTTTTTGACTTTTTCTTCATTGTCGCAGTATCTTATAACATCATTCCAATCCTTCAGCTTTTCTCCGTTTTTTCCGTGAATGTTTGGTGGAAGAATGCGTGGGAGATCATTATGCTTACTGTAGCAGAAATCTCCTGCATCGTCTCGATCTACTGCGATAATGACATTCTCGTATTTGGTTCGTACATTGTTGATTGAAATGTCTTTAAGCCCGCCTATAGATATAAAAGCAGGATCGCCATCACAATATTTGCGATATAATGCCATAAGGCTTACTGCGTCAATTGCGGACTCGCATACATATGCTGTGTCGCCATTTATATTTCCGCAAGCCCAATATGCTCCGGGTGCACAGCCTTCGGCACATCGACGAAACTTGATATCTGATGTCCCCACTATCTCCGCATAGTTCCCTGCACCGTCATAATGAAATACGCAGTTCCCATATTCCTCTGCTTGATATAGCAAGGTTGCATCGAACAGTTCTTGAACTATTTCGGCAGGTATGCCTCTCTTTGTTGTTAAATACGCCCATACACGCTTATAAATGTCTTCTGTTGGGTACGGCAAGTAAAAAAACTTTTCCTTTGCATTGCGGGAAAGCTGATGCTCCTCCAATTTCATACCCGACTCGTCTGCGTGTGCACAAAGCTCACGAACCGTATCTTGAAATGACATATGAAGGAAATTCATTAAAAACTGTATCTGGTCACCTCTGCAATCGGGGGATGAGTGACGGAAGAACCCTCTTTCCATAATCACTAATGAATCGTGATCAGGGTGAACAAAACGGTTATGTCCCACCTCAGAAATCAGCTCCGAGTGATACTCAAACAGATATTCGATAAGGTTCACGCTTTTTGCTTTTTCTTTCATTTCAAGTCCAACATTGTTGCTCATTTTACATTTTCTCCTTTTTCTTTTTTCAACATAAGTACAAATACATATCTAAAAATACAGAGCTTTATAAATCACATATCGGGAAAAAACACATCATTTGTTTAGACTTTGCCATTTTTATTTATGTAAATGTTTTACATATGTAAATATTTATTTATGTCATATATACTCATGTACATAAAATGCAATATTAAAAATTGCATACAGATAAGGACTGTCTCAAGAACAGTCTTTTTTTATCCCTGCGGTTCCGGACACCGCATTGCTCTGTAAAAGTATTATGACAGAAATCACAAGAAAAAAGTGTAGTGCTTTTATTTTTATGTGATTAGGCTATATGGCACGTCACCACGAAAAAAAGCTTTTCTGACGAACAAAAGGAAGCCTTTGAAAAATTTCATGACTGCTGGAGTGAGTATATGAGTTTAGCTGAGGCTTCCATATTTGAGTATGCATTCAAGCTCGGTATGCAAATTGCTATCGAGACATTGACCAATACAAATTAAATACAAAAAATGGACGCAGGCGGTTTTGTCTGCGCCCCATCTATTTGTTTACACATTAATTTGCACTCGAGTGTGCAAACTTGCATTTTTGTGTGCAAACTCTATTTTCAATAATTAAAATTGGGCAAAACAAGAGTGCATATATTGACAATTTCTATATTTTCTGTTATATTATAGATATTAACGGCAAGCGTGCAGATAAAAATGAATATCCCATCAAGGCAGTGCGCGAAGCAATACTCAATGCATTGGTACACCGCGATTATAGTATTCATACCGAAAACATACCGATTCGTATAGAAATGTACCGTGACCGCATGGAAATCACCAATAGCGGTGGATTATATGGCAAGATTACAATTGATGCGCTCGGAAAGGTTCATCCCGAAACAAGAAATGCCGCACTCGCTAATATGCTTGAGCTTTTGAATATTACAGAGAACAGATATTCCGGCATTCCTACAATGAGAATGGAGTTCCTAAATGCAGGACTTCCCGTACCCGTGTTTTCAGTAAGACACGGTGAGTTCAAGGTAATTATGAAGAACGGGTATCACACCGAGTCTGCTTCTCTCACCGATTCTATTATCGAATTTTGTTCCGTTCCTCGTTCAAGAGCAGAACTTATTTCTTTTGCAGGCAAATCCCGTAATTACGTTATGGGACAGATTGTCGCCCCTCTTGTTGAAAGTGGGAAATTAAAATTGACTATGCCCGATAAACCCAAGAGCTCCAATCAAAAATATGTAAAGGCATAAAATTGTTAGGTGATTAAAAATGGCTTCTATCATAGATATCAGAAACAAAACAATACTCGACTCGCTGAAGAACTCTTTGAAGCAAGCCGAGAGCGTTGATATATGAGTCTATTGTGAAAGATATGGAAGATTTTGCAATTGAAAATTTTGTGGATTCCGTAGTGAGACTAAGAAAATACAAATCTCATTTGGAGCTGTTAAAAAAGGGGAAATCAAATAAAAATACAATTCTGACCGTAGACCGAAATATCGTTATGGAATAAAAGGGACTAAATCATTAACTCAGGTCGAAAAAGAAAAAAGCGGATGCAAATTACCGAAGGTACTGAGCATCCGCTTGATTTGTTATATAAAAGCAGTCACAAATGCAACGCTTAGCAAATGTGATAGCTAATTTTATAGATTTTCAAAAATTGCCTTTTTGATTGTAAGTTTGCCTTTTTGTGTATAAATAATTATCGGACAAGGCTTCTTTGTAGATAGTTTTGTGAAAATTTCGTCTCCGTTGAGAGTGAGAATCGCTGTTCCGTTATTTCTATCAACTTTAAGTGAAAGTGAAAATTCTTCCGCTTTATTATGTTTAATCGGATAGATTTTAATTGATGTCGGTTCTGTAGGTGTGAGACAATCAAAGATTATTCCAAGTTTTTCAAATTGAGAATCAGGCACAGCAATCATTGAAAAATTATATTTGTCACTTGCAGCAATCTGACCTCGTTGAACCATCTGCAAAAGTGAATGAATATCACCGGATTCAAGCGATATTGCATTGTTTTCAAAACTTGCACTAAGAGCTGCATATCCCATAAGGCCCCCCTTATAGCACATAATGTTGCATTCACTAATACACTCGCTTTTAAAATTAAAATATATCTTTTTGGGAAAATAACGGTAAGCACATTGTATTTCTTCTGTCATATCAAAAGTTGTTTGCTCAATTCCGCTGACAAAAATTTCTTTTATGTTTTCGGAATTTGCCAAAAAGCTATTACACTCGTATGCTAACACTTGTAGATAACGTGATTCGGGAATAGGCCATAATAAGTAGCTTGGATCTATTGCACGGTACAACTCTTCCGAGCCACCGTTATAACCATGATGTCCTACTTGCATAATGTCACATTTAAAAAAGTCCACCGGATATTTCTGAAGAAGCACTTCAGCTCCGGACTTCTGTATATCAGCAAGCCACATGACACTGTATTTTCCGAGAGTCATCTTCATAACAAGAGATGTTTCATTGACATTTTGAGTGTCCTTAGGACAATCCTGAGAAGTGTAGATCACATAAAAAACAGCATCTTGAATTTTTATCACATCTCCTGTTTGTGGAGTTATCTTTTCAGCACCGAAGAATTCAATTGCGGCGTAAAAATCATCAATCTTACAGGTCTTTTTGCACCAATCATATTCGGGAAAGTTATAATAAACTTTTTCAATTCGAATTACGTCCTTTCCCATGTCGTAAAGTTTGGTAAAAGTTCCGATGTGATCGTTATGAGGATGAGTGAAAAACCAGGCGGCAACAGTTGGAGTTTTTCCCTCAGGTGATTGCGCTCTTAAAAGTTCGATAAGCTTTTGGGGTTCATCATATTCACCGAAGCTTGCATCAATTATGATAAACTTACCGTCAGAGGTTCGGATAACATAAGACATTCCGCAATCCACCGAAAAATATGAGGGTTTTATTTGTGTTAAAAGCGGTTTAAAAGACATTTTTTATTCCTCACAGATTTTTTATAACTTATCATATCAATATATAAAAATCAATGTCAGTTTATTTCTATTTATTGACATAACATTGCTTATTATTTGATATCAAAAAAGTATACATACTTGTTATTTATATTCAAAAAATGTGGTCCTATTTGTAGAGTTCAAAACACCCATCATTCCTCAAATATCCGTCCTGACAAAATGCACAAGTCCTAAAAAATGGACTTATGCATTTTCGCTACACCTTTTATTCTTCGATATATGACCTGAGATTATTAAGCCCTCTTGCAAGTGCCTTAATACAATCATCAGCCCCCTCATATTCTATCGAAACAAAGCCATCATAACCGGCTTTTTTGAGAACGGCAATACAGTGCTTGACGGGGATAATACCGTCACCGATAACGCATCCGTGAAGAATATTGCAGGCTCTTGTTATATGCCCACCGCTACGGGTATTTTCTTCTCCAAAATTAGTTTTATAAAAATCCTTTGCATGAACATGAAAAGCATAAGGAGCAACCCTTGAAACCGCAGTAATAGGATTTTCATCGACACAGGCAAAATTTCCGATATCAACAAGAATACCGTAATTTTCATCTGCAACAGCATTATAAAGTCTTTCAATCCTATCACTGTCCTGTGCTACGTGGCCGTGGTTTTCGCTACAAGTACGAATACCCTTTTTCTTTGCGTACTCGGTAATTTTCCTGACATTTTCCGTAATTAAAGGAAGCTGGTGGTCGAAGCTTACAGTTTTTTCTCCATTTTCACCGAATTTTACACTCCATGTGACATCATGACGCATAACAGGTACGCCAAGCTCTGCCGCAACATCAACCTCGTCAAGCACTGCCTTCAATACCGAAGCATTATCTTCTTTTGTAAGCTGAAAAAGTCTTGCACTAACGCAATAAGCAACAATCTCTATTCCACACTTTTCAGCCTCTGCCTTTATTTTTCTTGCATATTCCAGTTTTTCCTCTTTTGTCGGAGATGAATTTGGTACAAGAGTAGTAAATTCAATCCCCTCAAAACCAAGCTCGGCAGCTTTTTTTACTGTATCAAATTGCGTCATCTTTCCCCCGCGGATATAACTGCTAAAGGAATACGAACTAACCGAAATTTTCATTTTTTCACCCCTGATTTTCCTGTTTTAATCAATAACTACCTCATGACCTGTCTCGGCAGACTGATAAATTGCTGCAAGAATCTTCATAATCTCAATTCCGTCCTCTGCGGGATTCTGACATCTTGTTCCATTCATAATACAGTCTACAAAATGGTTGATTTCTCCCTTGAAAATTCCGTCGAAATCGATGGATGCATCTTGGCAAATTTCAACATTTGAGAGATAATCGTTGGTCTCGGTTGCAAAGGTAAGCGTTTTACCAAGCTTAACGCCTGCCTTTGTTCCGAAAAGCTCAATCTCACCCTTATTTGAGGTGGTATTAAGGCTGAAGGCGGCTTCAATTTGAAGAACAGCTCCGTTATCAAATCTTACCATTGCACTTGAAAGGTCTTCAACGTCACAAATATCATCCTTTGTTGCACTGAAGCTTACATATCCCTTTGGTGTCTTGATATTTGTTCTTGCACCAAGCTTTTTGAAGGTTGCACCATAAACAGATACAGGTTTAGGATTGCCGAGAACATAACGAACGAAGTCGATAACGTGTACACCAAGATCGATAAGCGGCCCACCCCCGCTTCTGCTCTTGTCTCCAAACCAACCCATGGGGTTTCCGTTGCGACGAACATATGTAGCCTTTGAATAATAAATTTCTCCGAAATATTCTTTGTCCTTGAAATCACGGATAAGCTTCATATCATTTCCAAATCTGCGCACAAAACCAATCATAAGAAGTTTTCCGTTTCTCTCTGCGGCTTCTTTCATAGCAATGGCATCCTCAACAGTTGTTGCCATAGGCTTCTCGCAAAGAACGTGCTTTCCGGCGTTCAGTGCCTTGATAGTGCAAGGAGCATGCTCGCTGTTCCATGTTGTAACACTTACCGCATCAAGCTCAGGGAGTGCAAGCATCTCATCAAGATTTGTATAAAGTCTCTCAATTCCAAATTCCTTACCTGCCTCATAAAGTCTTCCCTCATGAATATCACAGAAAGCATAAAGCTCAACATTAGGATTTTTCAAATAGCTCTTTATATGAGCTCTTGAAATATTACCGGTTCCGATGATGCCAATTTTGATCTTTTCCATTTTTTCTCCTTTTTATGGACCCTGCCAAAAAACGGCAAGTCACAATTTACAATTTTTATTTTTCTATATTTATAAATTCACCAAAACAATTCCAACAATACCTATGATCAATGTGATTATCTGTTTCAGTGAAAGTCTATCCTTCAATAAGATCACACCTGTAAGAGTTGTGAAAATCAATGTTCCGCCATTATAGATAGGATACATGAAGCTTGCTTCGATCGTAGAAATCGCAAATGTATTCAAGAATTGAAAAACTCCCAAAATCACACCGATACAAAGGCCGTAACCTATTGCCAAAGGACTGATTTTGAATTTTTGTTTCTCTTTTTCTGTACGAAAAATGAAGTAAAATACAACAGAAATTAAAGTTGCGATTATATAACTCCACGCAACAAAAGAAACCCTCTCTGCCTTCCATTCGGTTTTGCCGAATATTTGTTGACATACCGCAAGACAGCTGTTACACACAAAGGCAAGAAGCGAACAAACAAGCCATTTGCGTCTCATTTTTTCCCCGCTCTTTTCAACATTGAGCACAAGGGAAACAATAACTGTCACAAGACCCAAAGCTCTTATAATTCCAATCTTTTCATTGAAAAAAGTAATTGAAATTATAATAGGTGCTATCATATTCAAATTTACAATCAAAACAGCAAGCGAAACGTTGCCGCAAGACATTGCCTGAATATAAAACAACTGAAACAGTACAGTGAACAATCCAAAAATAAATCCGAATATAATAACGGGAAATGAGCATTTCAAGGCATATATAAAAATGAGTGCCGAAAACAGGAAAATTATTCCGTTAAAGCAAATACTGTCTGTTAAAGTCAATATATGTTTTTTGGCAAACATTCCTTGCAAAGTGACCTTTGAGCTTGCTAAAACTATTAAGCCGAAAATCAAAATCAAATCCATGGTATACCTCAAAAATATAAACTGTTAAATACTGTTACTTTGTATATTCCATGAAAAAAGCTTCCATTCTTCATTTTCATATGTAAGGACCATAACAGAACAATTGTTGCAAATATAATTATGTATGTCAACCCAAACGCCAAGAACTGCACTGAATAATGATTTGATAAATACCTCATGGGTGAAAACAGCAACAGTTTCGTCGCCTTTCTCAGCAAGCAAATCAAGGAATTTTTTCGCTCTTTCAAGTACCATTTCGGTGTTTTCTCCGCCATAATCTCTGAAATCGAAAATCCTTTTATTCTTTATAAGTGGTTCACCCAATTCCCTTTCAAGTTCCCTCTTGTCTCTGCCATCGATACTTCCAACACTTATCTCTCGAATGAGAGGAAGCTGCTCGATTTCATATTCGGGTAGTGCAATTTTTCCGGTTGTGTTCGCACGGTTAAGATCACTTGAATAAACCTTGTCAAATTTTATCTTTCGAAGAAGCTTTCCGACGTTTTCCGCTTCTTCTTCCCCTTTTTTTGTGAGAGGGACTTGATTTTGTCCGCAGTGAAATCCTTTTTCATTTGCTTCACTATGTCCGTGACGAACAATATATACCGTCATTACTTTTACCTCATTAACCTTGTATTCAAAATAATCAAATGTTGGCAATACAGCTCCAATTTTAACATCAAATTATATTTTTTAGAAAGGAAAACAATTTTTTATTAAAACCATATTGCCAACCGCGTAATCGTTTTTAATCTTCAGACGAAATATAATCATCGGGAAAATGTACCATAACATTTTCTCTCTCCAAATTTGTCTGCAATTTTTTTATGTTGATACCTGAAATGCCTGTGGAACTATGCAAAGCAAGATATGCAGCTTCGCCTGCTGCTTGTCCCGTAAGTATAGCCGGGGGAATTACTCTTAAAATATCCCATCCGTATCCCGCCGCGCTTGCACTTCTGCCCGCAGTCAAAATATTGGGGTAGTCTCCACGGCAAAGAGCCCTTAACGGTACCTCAAACAGCACACCTCTCCTTCCAAAATGGTTTATGGCACAAACAGAATCTTCAAAATGCTTATATGCATCCTGTTCGCTGAACGTGTAATCACCGAGAAGATGTGATGTAGTTCTGATCTGAGGCATCATAGGAAGCCTGACAACATCCCTCTCAAATCTATCGGATGATTGCAGCTTTTCAAGTATCTCTATCTGATTTCGGATAAGATAATTCGATATTTTTTCGGTACTAAGTCCCAAGCGCATCGAAATATCCGTCTGATGATCCTCTTCAAAATAATTTATCTCTCCACCTGCGATTTTACCCAAAGCCTTTGATATATCCTTTTCCTCAAGTGCCTTTGCACAGCTCTCAAGGGATATCATCTGGCCAACGTAGGTTGAAAAGCTTTCTCCCACAACGGTAGGAACACCTGCTCGTCGAAGTATATCGCAGTCACCCGTAACATCAATAAGCATCCTGCAAGAATAATATTCAAGTCCTGCCTTGCTTTGGGTTATTACACCGCGACATATCTTCCCTTCCATTACAGGCTCGCAGGCAACACAGTCGAAAAGCAGATCCGCACCGCTGCTCTGCAGCTCTTCGGTGAGCTGCAGAGCAAAAATATACGGTGAATATCTCTGAATATAGCGAACATTTGTCGGCTCTTTGGGTTCTCCGTTTTCCCATTCCTCGGGGATCTTGTCGCAACCGTATTTCGCTCCTTCACGAAGCCATTTTTCAGCAAGACCGAAAATTATTTGCTTTCCTCTGCCATTACACATAGGAACAAAAGTGTTTATAAGTCCGAGCGTTGCAAGTCCTCCGAGAATACAGGATTTTTCGATAAGCAAAACACTGCAGCCTCTTTTGGCAGCGGAAACTGCTGCTGCAACACCTGCAACTCCTCCACCGCAAACAATAATGTCATATTTAGCCTTTATCGGAAGCTTTTTTTCGAATTTTATTGTTTCGCTCATAACCTACAGCTTATCGGGAAGCTTTTTTCTTACCTTTGATGATTATGAAAATCACCGCAACAACGATTACAACTGCCACCGCAATAATAATTACATATATTATTCCGCTTCTGCTGTTCTCGCTGTCATTTACATCAGCTTCATCAGCTTCATCAGTTTCATCGTTGAATGAAAACATATCATCCGTTGTATCTGTGACAAGATCTGTATCCTGTGTTTCGCTTACCACCTCTGTCTCACGAACTTGAGCCTCGGTTGTCTCGGGAATCTCACATTTTATGGGTTCGGGAGTGCTTACTGAAATATCAAAAAATGCTTTTCCGTTTTCCGAAGCATATGTTTCCGCAAACGATTCCGGAACACCGTAAATACTTTGAAGATTAACATTATCTTCAAATACAGATTTACCGATCTCATTTGTATTTTCGCTTACTATTACATTCGCGATCAAATAGTCATAAGCAAATGTCCATGCATTTATCTCGTTAACCTTGCTAAGATCAAGAGTACCTTCTATAGGTTCTGTTCCTTGTCTGTAAACCGATTTAAGATTTGTACATTTCTCAAATGCCGCATTACCAATGATAAATCCTTCGACATCGGGAATCTGAACTGTTTCAAGATTCTGGCACTGCGTGAAGTTATATTTACCGATAGCTGTAATATATTCTCCGATAACGATATGCTTGATCTGCTGCTTTATCGAGAACCACGGTGCATTTTTAGAACCGCCTCCGTAATAGTTTACAACATCAGACATATCGCCTGCGCCGTAAACTGTAAGGGTTCCTGTTGACTCATCAAAGCCAAATCCGCATTTTTCTCCGCACATAACCATATCATCGGGCTTTTCAATATAATGATCATATCTCTCTTCGGGATTTTTGCTGTTGATAAGGTTATATCCGTTCTCTTTTACATACTGAATAAGCTCCTCTGTGATAACGGGAGAAATAACGTCCTGAAGATTGAAGCCAAATGTACCGTTTACCTTTGCCTTTGATGAAAGAAGTACTTCTTTTATTTGTGTGCCCGAAATAAGTCTCGGCACGCTTTCGATTTTTGAAAAGTCAGCTCTTCCCTCAATTCTTTCACCGCCGTCGCGATAAATTGTCGTAAGAGAAGAACAACCCGAAAAGGCATCCTCGCCGATATTGGTCACACCCTTGCCGAGCTTTACCTCTTTAAGAGCTGTATGATCCTTAAACGCAATATATGAGACCTTGATAATTCCGCTACCGATCTCAACATATTCTATCTCATCTTTATAATCACTCCAGTTGAGCGCATTCTCGCCCGCACCGATTCTTCCTGTCTCGATCCAGCCCTTTGCAGTGTCGGATGCGAAGAACTTAAGAGTTTTTGTTTCGCTGTAATACGCCCAATATGTGTCGTAATAATCGCCCTTAATATATCCGTAAGCTGTACATTCATCCTTGTTGAAGGTTGCTTTGTCCTGATCTGAAGAGCTTGAACTCGAATTGCGCTTACTTAAATCATAATAATTATGAACCTCGGAAGCGTTGACCGTGCTCTTAAGGTCATATCCCTTTTCCTTTGCATAGCTTATAAGGGTATCGGTAATATTGGCAGTAAGAAGCGTAACAGCATTGCTTGTAAATGCCTCTGCAATGGTTACATTATCTGCCAAAAGAAATTCATTGATCTTTGTTCCTTCAAAAGCATTGGGAAGTGCCTTAAGCTTTGTAAGATCTGCTCTGCCCTCTACTCTTTCCGTACCTTCTCGCCAAATTGTTGTAAGAGATGTACAACCCGAAAAGCTACCCGAATTTATTTCACTGATGCTGTCATTAAGCTTTATATCTTTCAGCGCTGTATGATCCTTAAATGCCAGATATGATACTTTTTTAATGTAAGGACCAACCTCAACGTGCTCTATCTCTGCCTTATATTTACTCCAACCGTCGGGATTATCGCCAACTCCGATTCTACCTGTTTCATTCCAACCGGATGTAATATTGGATATAAATTTAAGTGTTTTTGTTTCGCTGTAATATACCCAATATGTATCGTAATATTCACCCTTGATATATCCGTAAGCAGTACATTTATTGGGATCAAAGGCATCAAGTCCTGTAGAAGGCGGAGTGGTAGGCTCCGTACTTCCGCTATCTGTGTTTCCTGAAGATTCGGGAGTCTCAACAGGTGCAGGCTTTGTACCCTTTGTTTCGACACCGCTGTCGATATCGATAAAGGTATATCCGTTTGCAAGAGCAAATTCAGCCGCCTTTGAGCCTGCTTTCGCCTTAATTGCGGGATAAGTTGTGTTACCGTTGAACACGAGATCACTTGCAATAACGGTTTCTGAACCGAGAACTGTGAGCAGCTTAAGTCCCGATGTACCGGTAAGAGCCTTGTCCTTGACATTTTTTACACCTGCAGGTATAACAAGCTCCTTAAGAGACGGAATTGCTTTGATAAATTCCGTGCCGATATTACCGGTAAGAGCATCGGAGAGCTTGAGAGTTTCCATAAGTACGCAATGGTCAAAAACGTATGAGGCACCACCGAAGCTTTCAACGCATGAGAAATCAAACTCACCCGCAACAGGTGAATTTCCCGTCACATAAACACTTGAAAGTGCTCGACATCCCTGGAAACAAGCTTCGCCCGAGATCTTTTTAAGAGAAGTTGGCAATTCAATCGTTGTCAAGGTTTTATTACTTGAAAAAAAGTAACCGTTTATTTCTGTGATACCTTCTTTGATAATGACCTTCTTAACACCTGTGGACTGTCCCCATCCGCCTTTAATGGGGTTGTTCCAAGAGCCTGAAATACCCGATTCGGGATCGACAGCATAAAGTACTGTTGAAGCCTTTTTGTCGGTAGCTGAAGCATCTATCTCAAAAACTACCGTCTTACTTTCTTCGGTAAATGTCCATTTAATATTGGTATATGTCTTTTTGTCGGAATCAAAGGTATATCCTGAGCTATCTGCAGCAAAAGCACATATTGTGATCAGTGCAGAAAAAACGATCACAAAGCTTGCGAAAATTAAAAATTTGTTTTTAAATTTCATATTTTGTTACCCTTTCATTGTTATCTTATAAAAAAACCTATTCCTTTTCCTAATTTTTTACCTGCGCAAAGTCTTTCGGCATAGGCACGGCGCATGGAAGTATCTCTCGGAAGCTCTTCATAGGGCAGACTGTATTTATCATCAAAAATTCTCCAAAGTTCTCCGAATTTTTCACTCTCCGTGCTTTCAAAAATATTGAAATCATGCATAAAATCAACAATATTTGATTTTGGAATCATTTCCTCGTGTGCAGGAAACAAAAGCCAGGAAGAACACATGAACAGAGTTGGTTGATCACCAAAATAATCCTTAAAAAATTCCTTTGCTCTCCTATAGGAATCCTCGCGAAGCTCCTTTGTAAGAGGTCCTGATGAAGGGATATGAATGGAAATTGCCTTCATATCGGGTGTAAGATGGACATTCTCATCTTTATATTCTTTATCAAATAGCTTCATTTCATATTGAAGTCTTCCGAGAGCAAAAATCTTCATACTGAAGAAATCCTTCCACCACCAACCTACAAAGCTTCCCCAAATATGGTACACCTTATGACATTCATAAAGCTTACATTTGAAATCGCCAACGGTATCTACCCAGACCTGCTCCTCGATCCCCTTTTCTTTGTATTTTTCCTTCAAATATTTTGAAAGAAGTATTACCATAAGCAGCTGAGCTGTCTGCCACGGAATTCCGATCCTTGTAGCCTCAGTTTTTATCTGATAAAGCATTGAATCATGATTGTATTCATTTCCAAGAGAATAATTTTCAAGGTGCTTGTTTACAACTTCTTTAGAAGCACCATCTGCCATTAAAGCATTATAACAATCATAAAATGCTTTCTTCGCCTCCTGCGGATAATCGAATCTATCAAGAAAATCTACCAAAAAATCAAGCATATAAGCACACCGCCTATCATTTTAAGAGAATATTACCACCAAACAACCAAGGTCATACCAGACCTCGGTTGTTTGATTTTTTCGTGATTTTTTTACTGAACTTCCTCTTCCCTAAACTTTTTAACATCAAGATAACTGATATTGGTTTCGGGATCAATGAGACCGTCTTCAAAGAATCTTTCAACCGTTACCGAAAGTGAAGCAGTATTACAGATATTGCCCTCATCATCTGTAAGATCGGCATAAAGAATATATTCATTACCATTCTCGTCTGAAATAACCATATATCCTCTGAATGTGAAATCCTTTTCGAATGTTTCTTTACTGAAATTGATGATAGTCACTGCAAACTCAACCTTTTCTTCATCTGCGGAAAGGATCTTGTTGCCTGTAAATTTACCGTTTTTCATAATAGTAAACTTATGAGCATAGCTATTGCTCTGATAATCGCCGTTTGCATCTTTAGCAACGCCAAGCTCCTCACCGTTTTCATTAAGCTTTTCAGCTGAAGCCACAAGACCACCAAACTCAACTACGCTAAATCCGTTCTCTCTCAGATTTGCAAATTCCGTAAGATCGGCGGTATAAATAGAACGAAGTCCGTTATAATCCGTTTCTCTGATCTTAAATCCGTCAAAGCTCAAAAGACCCGTTGCATCAAGAGAAATGAAACCGATATCATTTTCTTCTGCGTATGTCTGCGCGAACGAGCCGTCATGTCCGATAATATACTCAAGACAAGTCAATGTTCCGGCAAAGTTTGCGACTTTCACGTCAGAACAGTATACAGCAAGTGTTTTTACACCGGTACAACCCTTGAATGCAGTTGCATCAACACCCTTGATATTTTCGGGAAGTACAATTGTCTCAAGAGCAGTACAACCTGTGAATATTTCGTATCCGACACCTGTAAGCTCACTGCTGAAGATTATCTTCTTAAAGAGATTACGCTGGAAGCAGAATGACCCGAGAGTGCTGAAATTAGAAAGATTAGCAGTACCCGCTTCGGGAGTCTGTCCCGTTGTATAGATAGTCGTTACAGTTTTAATTCCGTTGAATGCATCCTGGGTAAGCGTCTTCATATCGGGATGGAATTCTACCTCGTCGATCTTGAAGCCGTAGAAATAATATCCCGGAAGATCCGTAAGGTTGGGAGTAAGGTATCTTACCTTTGTGACCTGATCCTTATAAACATAATGTGTTGCATTCTTATATGCATTGTTTGCAAGGTAACCGTTATAGCTGTCGGCAAGGTATTCTCCCTCTGCATTTACAGCCTTCATAGAAGTACCGTCACCGAGTATCTCCATAATATAGATGCCGTTTTCTTCTACTATACGGTAATAGACGTCCTCGCCTGCAGGGTACTGTGCAATAGGTTCATCTCCACCTTCATCACCTGTGCCGTTTATCAACTCAAATGTAATACCATTTTCATTTGCATATGTCTCAGCAGTTGAACCACCGTGACCGATTATTTTTGTGAGAGCAGTAAGCTTTGAAGCAAATCCCGAAACATTGAGCTTTGCATTTTCTACAGTAAGAGTTGTAACACCGCTACAGCCCTGGAAAGCGGTTGAATCAACGCCTGTGATATTTTCGGGAAGCTCAATAGACTCAAGAGCTTTGCAGTTGTAGAAGAGCATATATCCCACGGATTTAAGCTCACTTCCGAAAATCACTTTCTTGAATACATTGCCCTGGAAGCAATACGATCCCATACTCTTTATATTTGAAAGATTAGCAGTTCCCTCCACTTTGTTTTGTCCCGTAGTATAAATGGTAGATATAGTTTTTATACCGTTGAAAGCATCGGCAGAAAGAGTCTGCATATTTGGATGAAGCTCAACCTCTGTGGCCTTGAAGCCCATAAAATAGTAACCCGGAAGATCAACAACGTTTGGTGTAAGATATTTGATCTTAGTTACCTTATCCTTAAAGGGATAGTGTGTCGATTTAAGATAATCATTATTAGAAACATAACCCGAATAGCTGTCGGAGGTGAAATATTCACCCGATGTATTCATTGCTTTGATAGCCGTACCGTCTCCGTAGAATTCCATCGTATATGTGCCGTCACCGTTATCAACAAGACGGTAGAAAACATCGTCACCTGCGGGCATATCATTGAGAACAAAGCTGAGAGATTCGAATTCGATTCCATTTGAATTTGCGTATGTCTCTGCAGGAGAGCCACTGTAACCGATTATCTTCTTTAGAGCTGTCATTCCCGATGCAAAACCCGAAATTTCAAGTTCCTTATTTTCTACGGTAAGCTCCTCAAGTGCAGTACAACCCTTAAATGCATCTGCATTAACTGTTTTAATGCTTGAAGGAATTGAAACAGACTTAAGTGAAGTACAATTCTGGAAAGCATATTGAGAAATCGTTGTAAGCTTATTTGCAAAAACTATTTCTTCAAGTGATTTACAATTCTTAAATACTTCATTACCGATGTTTGTTGTTTTATCACCGATAATGATCTTCTTTGCATTGATGGCGGATGCCGCATACCAACCAAAGGACGCTACATTTGAAAAATTCGCAGTTCCCTTTTCTGCTTCCTGACCTGTAGTATAAACGGTATCAAGCGCCTTCATGCCGTTCAAAACAACGCCAACGCTTGTATATGTAACGGGAAGCTCCATCACCTCACAAGCGGTAAATCCGCTAAATGAATATGGTGAAATTGTAGTCACGGGAGCTTCAATTATGATCTGTTTAACCTTAGTAGCATATGTGTGATACTGACGCTTTGAAGCATTTGTTCCCTGCCAATCTATCGAAACAACATTTCCATCGGCATCAAGAGGCTGGAATTTATCGCCTGTACCTGTTACACGGAAAATACCGCTTTCGACATCAAACTGCCAGGAAAGGTTTTCACCGCAACTGCCAACACCGCCCAAGCTCAGGAAGGAAAGATTTTTTGATTTTGCGTATGTGCTTGCATAGGTGTTATCATAACCTATAACGGTTGAACCGCTTCTTATCGAATTGCTTTTAATATCGGTAACACTGGAAGGAATAGTTATTGTTACCGCCTTCTTATAAAATGCGTAAGAACCGATAGATGTTATACCTTCTTCAACTATAACTTCACTTACGTTATAAGTAGACCATGGGGTTGCGGAAGCTGAAGCATATGAAGGAACCGCACCGCTTCCCTTAACTGTGAGACATCCATCCTTAACAAACCAAAGACCTACACCGTCGATAGAACCGTATGCATTAACATCACCTATACCGACAACAGAATACTCTGCGTCACATGGAGGAACTCTGAGCTTTATGCTTCCGTCCTCACCGTTTGATGACATAACGCCATTTCCAAAGGTAACATTTTCAGTTTCGCTCAAGATTCCCTTACCCGAAAGATAGAGAGGCGAAGGAATAATTGCGTAATTTTCATTTGCAGTTAAAGCAAAGCTTGTTCCCATCTGACCATCCTTGCCGTAAAGAGCGACAAAGGCGTTTTCAGTGGGTCTGTCACCGCCGCCAAGGCAAGCATCAAGGGTAATTGCCGCATTTTCAGCATCGGAAGCATTAAATGTTCCGCTGTTTGAGATAACCCAAACCTTACTGTTCACATCGTTGTGAAGAGCATAGATCTCAGCAAGCTTTCCGTTGATCTTGGTAAGATCATTGCCTGTGAGAACGATACCTATAGCCTCTGCTGTGCTGTTCTTCGCAAGAGAAGCAAAGTCGGTAGTGGTATTCTTGTCAACAACATATATTGCGATAGAGTTTGCACCGCTGCTGACAACTTTCTCACCGCTCACATTCTGCCAGGCATCACCGAAGATTTCCTTTACGGATGAGTCTACACTTCCTGTAAAGCTTATGACTCTCTCATTTGCGGAATTGTCCGCCGACTTTGAAAGAGTCTGCGTATAGATCACAGTACCCGAGGTGCTGTGTGCCTTATTCTGATGCATTGTGAGAGTTGCATCACAATTCAGATTGTTATAGATACTGAATATTGTTGATGGAGGACAGATGGCATCAATAAGTCCTGCATTGATGGTTACTTTGCAGTCCTTTGAAATGTTTGCCGCATGATTTGCAACATCAATATAGCGAAGACCCTCTCTGAATCCGATCTTGCTTGTAAGAGTTGACTTTGCTCTGTCGGAATCATCTGTAACCGCACCTACATCGCCACACCACGGAACTTCAACATCAACTTCATTAACATCGCTGTCAAGACCTGCAACCGCAAGAGACTGCAATCCACCTTGGCTGGGACCTGTTACGAGAATATTTTCGCCATCCCAAAGTCCTGCCCAGCTCTCATAACCGCTGACAGCCTTTTCGCCAAAGTAAAGCTTAATGAAATTAAGAGCCTGAAGATCACGAAGGATCATGTATTTAAAATATGTAGTATTAGGATCTGAATTTTCATCGGTATTATAACCGTGGTTATTTGAATAGCCGTATGTCTTTGCAAGGTACCCTGTATAATTGGTATAATATGTGTGAAGATATGCATCCCCGCTTACATAATTGGTATCTACCGCATTTTCAACATTATGGGGAGCAGGAATTGCATGTGGAGAAACGCTGAGACATATCTTGTCAGCTGTAAAAAGACCGGTCCCTGCATCAATGGAACCTGATTTGCTGTTAGGAAGTACAACATCATAACCGTGATAACGAACTTTGAGTCCGAGATTGGTTTTTCCCTTCGGAATTGTAAGATAAGCCATTGTATGGTTATCCTCATGCCATTTTCCCGTTACGGAATTATAATATTCATCCTCCGGACAGTTGATCTCTATCTCATAGCAGTCATAAAGAACACCGTTTACATCTTTTTCACCGCAATAATAGATAAAATCAAGAGTCGCCTGCGTTTCATCAAGCTGAGCGACAGCCGCTGCCCAGAAAGAATCAAAATCGCCGAATTCATCATAAGCATCGGGAGCCCCGTAAACAGAAGAGATATCCGAAACAGCCGCACCTGCGCTGCAAGTATAAGGAGCAACTGCGGGAATGGTATCCTTTGAATAGCTGTTCTTGTTTTTGTCACAAGCACTTACAGTAAGTCTTACAAAACCCGGACGAAGCAAGCCCCCCTCAAGAGTAACAGTATATTCTCCGTCAACAGCCTCAACGTATCCGCTAAGCGTTCTGCCATCGTCCATTTCTGCAGAATAATGAAGATACGGAGCTACAACGGTGTTAGTGCCTGATTTCAATGTAAAATAAAATTCGATATCCTCGCCAACCTCATAATCAAGCGGCGAATTATGGCGCGATTCACCGATGGTTGCAGAAGCCACACTTGATACATCTGACAAATTGATAGCAAAAACATTAAAATTACCAAATGTACCAACTATCAAAAATATTACAAGTATAAAAGAAAAAAGTTTCTTCATTTTTTTCATTTTAAGTCTCCTTTTCATTTTAAAAAACTCGCATGACAATAAATTAGATTGTCATGCGAGCCGATAGTGAAAATTATTTCATAGAGTTCTCTCTGAATTTCTTAACATCAACATAACAAATGTTATTTGTGAGATCCGTTATTCCGTCATTTTCAAATTTTTCCACCATCTTATCAAGAGAAGTAGAATTATAATTTGTTCCATCAGTATCAACAAGATCAACATAATATACATAAGAGTTGCCATTAGAATCCTCAAGAACGATATAACCACGGAAAGTTGCCAACTTATCATAAGTGTTCTGATCGTAGTTTATAACAGTGCAAGCATAATTGAGTTTTTCCGATGTGGAAGAATTGAGTGTACGCGCATCTGTAAGCTCACCGTTTTTAACAACTGCGATCTTTGCCGCATAACCAAGTGAAGAAACAATACCGCCCTCATATGAAACAGTAAGTTCCTCTCCGTTTGCTTCAAGCTTGTCACTTGAAGCTATAAGGCTTCCCATTTCAACAATTGTGAATCCCTTCTCTACAAGTTCATTAAGATTTACAAGATTAGCAGAGAACAGGGAACGAAGACCGTTATAGTTCTCTTCTCTTATCTGGAATCCCTCAAAAGTTAGAAGATTATTTGCACTGACAAGAACAAAGTTCTTACCGGTTTCGTAAGCATAGTCATATGCGGGAGAACCGAAATGAGCTGCTATCGTTTCAAGAGCTGTAAGTTTTGCGGCAAAATCTGCAACACCCAACTTATCATTGTAAACAGTAAGTGATGTAACAGAAACACAGCCGGCAAATGCTTCTGCATTAACTCCTGCAATGTTAGCGGGAAGTTCGATAGACTTAAGTGACTTACAATTTTGGAAAACCTGATAGCCAATAGTTGTGATATCACTACCGAAAACGATTTTTTCAAAGAGATTTCCCGAAAAAGCAAAGCTTTCTAAAATATTGAAATTAGTAAGATTTGCTGTTCCCTCTACAGGTGTCTGACCTGTAGTATAGCAAGTCTTTATTGCTGTAATACCCAAAAATGCCTCAGTTGAAACATTCTTCATATCGGGATGGAATTCAACCTCTGCTATTTTTCTGAAGTCATAGAAATAATAGCCGTTTATCTTTGTAAGGTTAGGTGTAAGGAATTTTACCTTCGTAACCATATCCTTGTAAGGACGATGTGTTGCATTTTTCGCTACATTTGTATAGCTGTAACCACCTGCCATATACTCGCCGGTAGAAGCATCTATCGCTTGAAGTGTTGTACCTTCTCCAAAGATTTCCATTGTATAGCTATCATTCTCGGATATCAAACGGAAATAAAGATCCGCACCTGCAGGAAAACTGAAAATTTCAAATTCTATAGCATCATTGCCATCTGCAAATTCTTGTGCAGGAGAACCGCTATAACCGATTATTTTTATAAGACCGGTAAGCTTAGCGGCAAAGCCTGAAATATCAAGTGAATCATTATAGACCGTAAGTGTTGTAACAGCTGCACAACCAGCAAATGCCTCTGCATTAACTCCTGCAATGTTAGCGGGAAGTTCGATAGACTTAAGTGACTTACAATTTTGGAAAACCTGATAGCCAATATATGTGATATCACTACCGAAAACGATTCTTTCAAAGAGATTTCCGGAAAAAGCATAATTGCCTAATGTTGTAAAGTTAGTAAGATTAGCAGTTCCAACCTCTACCTGCTGACCTGTGGTATAGCAAGTCTTAATTGCAGTGATACCAAGGAATGCCTCGGTTGAAATGTTTTTCATATCGGGATGGAATTCAACCTCTGCTATGCTTCTGAAATTGTAGAAATAATAACCGGAAATTGAAGTAAGATTAGGTGTAAGGAATTTCACCTTTGTAACCATAGATCTGTAGGAATAGTGTGTTCCCTTACTTGCATTTGACGTATAGCTGTAACCGCCCTTAAGCACAGTACCTGTAGAATCAAGAGCCTGAAGTGCGGTACCATCACCAGAAATCTCCATTGTGTAGCTTCCGTTTTCGGGAATCACACGGAAGAATACGCCTTCGCCCGCAGGATGCTTAACGATTTCAAATGTCTTTCCGTTAGCATTTGCATATGTTTCGGCTGCAGATCCCGAATTAGCAACAATTGTTGTAAGACCTGTAAGACCTCCGGCAAATTTAGAAACGTCAATAGAATTATTGTAAACCGTAAGTGTTGTAACACCCGCACAACCCTTAAATGCATCCGCATGTGTAGAAGCTATCGCCGCAGGAAGCTCAAGAGAAGTAAGGTTGGTACAACCCTTAAAGGTCTGCTGTCCAACATATGTTGTTGAACTGCTGAAAATTATCTTGCTGAATTTATTATCACAGAAGGTATAATTTCCAAGAGTAGTGATGTTAGAAAGATTAGCGGTTCCTTCTACGCGAGTCTGACCTGTTGTGTAAACAGTTGTGATCGCCTTGATACCGTTAAAAGCACCGTCTGTAAGCTTGGTTATATTTGCGTGCAATTCAACTTCAACTATCTTGCTGAAATTGTAAAAGAAGTAATCAAAGAAGGAAGTAAGATTGGGAGTAAGGAATCTTACCTTTGTTACAGTAGCTCTGTATTGATAGTGACTTGAATTCTTATAGTTGTTTGTGGAAGCGGCTATATATTTGGTGTAGCCGGGAGTAAGATATTCGCTTGTTTCCGAATGTACGGCTTTAAGCGCAGTACCTTCACCATAGAATTCCATTGTCTGGCCGCCGTTTTCCTCCACGATTCTGAAGTAAAGATCATCGCCTGCAGGCATATCCTCCACAACAGTGGCAGCACTGATGCCAAATGTGAAAACAATAAGCAAAGCAGTAAGAATGAAAATGAAATTCAACAATTTCAAAAAATGTTTTTTCATAGTCTTATTCCTCTCGTTTTTTGTTTTTTCGGTTTTTCAACCGTATGCTTTTATTTTAAACAATTATCGGATTTCCTTCAATAGTTTAAATTGCTAATCGTTAACGTTATATTGCTGTCCTTTCAAAAAAAGCAGATTTTATATTTTACGCAACGAGTTGTTGTTTTTTGACAAAAAGCCATATTATGCCAACTATCTTCGTGACGCCTTTAAACAAAAGCACTAATAAACATTGGGGTTTTGCATATCACGGCAAGATCAACATTTAAAAGAACATCTCACCACATTAACAATAAATTGACAAATAAAGGAAACGTTGAGCGTATTTTTTGAATTATTTTTTCAAAAAGTCTTGAAAAAAACTTTTTTGTGCCTTATAATAGAATCATATCGCTTAAAAAGTGAGGACAAGATGAATAAAAAAGAGAAAAAGCAAACAAATTCCAGAGAAAAATATGAGCTTCACGAATGGAAGGATAATTTTTTACCTTTTATAGCTCACGCAAATGTCAGTTACTATATGATGAAAGGAAATTGGCACGACAGTATAGAGATCCTTTATATAATTGAAGGTGTAGGTTCGGTTATTTGCGATGCACAGGAAACCGATTTTGTAGCAGGAGATATTATCATCATAAATTCCAATCAGCTTCATCTCATCTCAAGTAAAACCAAGCCCGTCTATCATTGCTTCATTATAGGACTTGATTTTTTCAAGCAAAATGGCTTTGATATTGAAAAATTCAGATTTGTAACCAAATTTAATGACAATGAGGCTGTGAAGCTCATTATCGAAGCCATCCGCTATTTTAAGCAGGAGGATAAATCTTCACGTTTCTTTGTCCCCAATATGCGCTCTCTTGCCCTTCTTCTTGTTTCTCATCTCTATACATATCACTCCGAAAAAATAAGCTCTGGAAAAAAATCCGTTCAAAAAGATTACATCAAAAAAGGTCTTGTATATATAAATGAAAATTACTGTTCCCCATTAACTCTTGAAGTCATAGCTCAAAATGTAAATGTCAGTAAATATCATTTTTTAAGAGAATTCAAGCTTTATACAGGTTATACCACTACGGAATATATAAGTATTCTCAGATGCGAGCAAGCCAAAAAGCTTCTTGAAACCAACAATTATTCGGTAAGCGAGGTTGCAAACTTGGTTGGATATGAGAATCTGTCTCATTTTTCAAAAACATTCAAGGCTTATAGCGGTTTTCTCCCCTCCGAATACAGAATTCTGAAAAACAATTCAAAATAAATAAACGCACGAAAACGAAACAATCGTTTTTGTGCGTTTTATTTTATACAAAAAACTTCACTTTTCTCAATTTTTGATAGTTTCAAACAGAGTAACTATTTTTTTGATGTGTAAGATATACAAAAAATGATTTTTTTAACAATAATATGTTTTTCGAAAAATATACCCTATTACCAAAAAAACTTTGTAACATTTGTTCATTTTGACAAAATCGCAAAAATCACCACGCCTGCTCTTTGCTTGACTTTTAGATTTCCATCGTGTATAATTACAATATCTTGTGCATTATTCTATGGGGGGACCACAAATGAAGAAAATTTTATACGTTATTTTAACCTTAATCATTGCATTTTCCGTAATTCTTCTTGTTTCTTGTGAAAAAGAAGAAGGGACAAGCAAAAAAGACTCGCAAAACAAGAACGACACAGCTTCTCTCAATGTTATTTCCGATCTTTCGGAATTCTCGATTGTAAGAAGTGATAAAGCTTCTGACGAAGAAAAAGCAGTTGCTGTATACCTTCGCAAAACACTTAACGACAAATTCGAAACAGACATGAAGCTCGGTACCGATTATAGCGGTGCAAAGAAAAAGGAAATTTTAATTGGAAATACCAAAAGAAACGAAACAAAAAAAGCTATGGAAGATATAACTTCTTATAGCGAATATCTTATACGGCGTGTTGGAGATAAAATAATCATCTGTGCAGGCTCTACCGAAGCACTTGAGGCCGCTGTTAAGCTTTGGACAACAAAAATGGTAAACAAATCCGGAAAATTATGTATTCCGGGTGATGAAAAAGGATACATTTATTCACCCGAAACAAAACTTATAGATAAACTTACAATAGAAGGAACTTCCATTTCTAACTTTGTAATTGTAAACACCTCACCAATATTTGAAGATGTAGCCAACAAGCTTGGAAATATAATTTTCCGTATAACCGATGTTAAGCTACAGATATTCACCAATCCTAATGCTTCCTTGCCCAAAGACACACACGTTATCAGAATATGTGACTCGGGAGATGATAAAAAAAGTTCGTCATTTTCTGTGGTCGACGGAAACATTGAAATTATTCCTTCATATTATGACGCAGAATGGGGACTCAATTATGTTGAATCACTTTTAAATGATGTAAAAAACCGTGTGCTTGATATAACTTCTTCTCATAATACCCAGTCAAAATATGAAATCGGAGAAATATACTCAAAGGAAGATGTTATGACAGTCCTTGAAAAAGTATATAACTCCGATGAGATCATTGTTGGAACAGAAATAAATAACGGTGCAAACAATGTTTCAAAAATGCTCACTGAATATTATGAAAAATCAGGTCAGTATCCCGGAATTATCGGACTTGATGTAAGGCTTTCCAATTTACATAAGCTCGGTGAAGAAGGTTGTGCAAAGGTCATCGCTGATCTCACAAGATTTGCCGAAGGCGGTGGACTTGTAACCGCCAGTGCTCATTTTTCAAACCCAGCAGAAAACGGCGGTGACCCAACCGTTGAATCATACAGAGGAATTTTGGGTGGAGACGATGCCTGGGCACAACTTGTCACAGAGGGAACAAATTATAATACTTCATTAAAAAAAGAACTTTCAGAAATTGCTGATTTCTTTGAAGAATTAAAAAATAATGGTGTACCCATCATTTGGAGACCTCTTCACGAGGCAAATGCAAACTGGTTCTGGTTTTGCATGGTTCAGGGCAAGACTAAAATAAGTGAAGAATCCTTCTCAAACCTTTGGAAATATATATACAATTATTTCACATTAGAACGCGGACTGGATAATCTTCTTTGGGAATTCAGCCCGAACATCGGAAATGAAAGTTCTACTATGGTAGCTCCTCTATATGGCTTTCCGGGAAAAGATTATGTTGATCTTGTAGGATTTGACTGGTACACAAGTACTGCTGATATATATGCAGCTCTTGAAGATATTACCACATACAGAGATCTTACATCGCTCGGCATGATCGTAAGTCTGACAGAATTCGGTCCAAGCGGCAACCTTCAAGCCGATGAAGAAGGTGAAAAGCAAGAAGACCTGTTTTCTTGCGAATCTATTCTAACAATATTCGACGAAATGAAACGATCCGGCAAAAATTATAAATTTGCATATTTGCTAACTTGGACAGCCAATATTTCTATACCCAGTCTCGGCAAATCTGCAGAATTTATGGCTGATCCAAGAACACTCGGTCAAGCAGAAGTAAAAGCTTTATTTGAAGATTTAAAATAATTTTAACAATAATATTCCCAAGGAGAAAATACCATGTACACCAAACAGCAAGTTATTGAACTTTTCAAAAAAGTATATGCTGATAAAAATCTTCTCATTTTTGGTGAAGAAATGAACAATTCCCCTTCGATGGTCAGTAAAACACTCGAAAGATTCAAAAATAATACCGGTAAATATCCGGGAATTCTCGGGTTTGATATCAGAAAATCAAACCTTGCGAAACTTGGTGAAGAAGGTATCGAACAGGTCGTTTCAGAAATTACCGATTATGCCGAAAAGGGGGGACTTGTTACCTGTAGTGCTCATTTAGCAAATCCAAAAAACAAAAATCCTGATGTTGATGGGTACAGAGGAATTATCGGCGGTAACGAAACGTGGTTGGAAATGCTAACCGATGGAACCGAGCTTAATAAATATTTCAAAATGGAACTTTCTGCAATCGCAGATTTTCTTGAAAAGTTGAAAAAGAACAAGGTTCCCGTAATTTGGAGACCATTACACGAAGCAAACGGATGTTGGTTTTGGTTTTGTATGGTTCAATGGGATGAAAAAACACAGTATCACAGATCAATAAATGAAGAAACCTTTATTGCCACATGGAAATATATCTATGACTATTTCAATTACGAAAGAAACCTTGATAATCTTCTTTGGGAGTATAGTCCAAATATCGTTGCAGACGATAATAAAGGTATGAAAAGGGCTCTTTACGGATATCCCGGAAATATGTGCGATTTTGTTGGAATGGATTGGTACAGCAGTGGAAATTATGAAATTGAAAAAAACAGTACCTATAAAGACCTTGCTTCAACCGGGAAACCACTGGCATTTGCTGAATGGGGTCCCAGAGGAGCTATTAAAGCAAATCCTGAGGAAGGAACAAAACAACCGGATATCTTCAGCGGTGAGGATCTGCTTGCCCTTGTCCGCAAACTCTCTTCTGATGGATATACCGCAACATATATGCTCACATGGACATCTCCACTTACACTCAACGAGATGACAAAAGGAAACATCTTCATGAATGCAAACGGAATCCTTGGACTTGAGGATGTCGCAAAAATGATTTAATTTATATCCCCTTTAACAAAAATTTTAAAAATCCAAGTCTCAGTTATGCACAAGTCTGGTTTTACGGACTTGTGCTTTTTTGTGGCGGGCGAGTTTATAGGGTTCAGCGAGATACACATTTATCGGTTATGTCTGTTTTTTTATGTTCAATATTTTCATTATCCTTGAGCTTTTCTTTCTCTCTTTTCAGTTCCTCGTATTTTCTTTTGTATTCGTCTCTGTCTCGGAGAAAAACGGCTATCAATTCCACAAGTTTTTCCACAAAACTGCGGAGTTGGTCAAGGAGATGAAACTCAACAACAACTTTGTTTTTGTCGATGCGTTTTCGGGGACTGTTTTCGATTTCTTCGATTTTGTCTGTGATGTCGATCGCAGCGGTAAGGGCAGCTTTTAGATCATCAGGTGAGATTTTATCTCGTTCCAAGATATCGAGGGCTGTGTTCTTTTTATGTTGTAGTTCACGAACTGCATCTCTCGTTTTTTGCCAATCCTCAAGGCGTTGATTTTTGCCACTGTCCTTGCCCGGGTCTTTCCGTTCTGAAACTCCGTATTGCATTCTGATGCCTTCTGCAGCGAGGGACAACTCAAGCTCTCGGTAGATTTGATTTCTCATAGCGTTAAACAGCAGCGGGACTTTATCCCGACCATTTATGATACTATGCTCACTATGATAACCCATTTTGATAAGAGTTTTATCAAGTCCCACACCAACTTTTAGGCCTTTTGAGTTTTCCTTTTCGTATAACGGCTTTACATCTAAATGAAAATGCCAATAGCCTCTCTCACCCGCGTGACAGGTCGCTCCGAGCAAATGGAAATTGGGAAAATCCTTTTTGAATTGCTCTAAAGTATTTTGAAAAATCCTCACCGCAACTTCCTGCGGTATTTTCTTTTTATCGTCTTGATCGCCGATGCCGATGATGAATGAACGAAATATTGGAATGACCTCTGTTTTGCCGTTTCTCGGAATTTTCATTATGTCATTCTTGTGGTCGTTGTAGTAGTCAAATCCCATTAGTTTATAATCTTTTTTCTTGGGTTTGTTTTTGATTTTGCCTGCATTAAATCTCTCCCAAGCAGCCTTGTATTTCTTCTCTTGTCTCTCGTTATATTCCTCTATATAAGGCCGCATAATTTCGTTTATATGCGTCTTGTAGTCTTTGTATGGGATTAGCTCTATAACATCGTTTTCGGGGTTTATAACGTGTTTCAAGGTGCTTCTGTACTTGTGGTCATGGTTGTGAAATTCACTCCCATTTCCAACCGTCACTGTACCACTGATTTGGATCATATAATCACTTTCCTTTCACAATTTTTTGAAGAAGAATAGAAGCGGAGGAGAAAAGGAGAAGAGAAGAAGGGGAGACGTATCCCTATTGTGTCAACACCCCCACTTACGGAGGGTGTTAACACATAGGGCTCTCCGAGGGTTAGAGAATTTCGCTACTATTCTATTCGAGATAAGTATGAAAGAAGAAGAGAAAAAATAAGGAATAACAATATCATCTTAACATTTAGGCTCAATTGTAAATAATTCAATAAAAAAGTACTGCCGTTGGGTAATGGCAGTACTTTTCATTGGTAAAAAATTAAAAATCAGTGGTAAAACTCTGGTAAATTGAGTGTTTTTTCGTTTTTCAAAGTCCGAAAATCCTTTATTTTCAAGGGTTTTATTAGTCTAACGGCTTCATTGTGGGGAACAGAAGCACATCACGGATGGATGCACTGTCTGTAAGAAGCATTACGAGACGGTCGATACCGAAGCCCAGACCGCCTGTGGGAGGCATACCGTATTCAAGGGCAGTTACATAATCGTAATCAACCTCTGCATTACAGTTTGGCTCTTCCTTCTTCTTTGCAGCAACCTGCTTTTCAAATCTTTCCTTCTGGTCGATAGGATCATTCAGCTCGCTGAACGCATTTCCGAACTCTGTTGCGTTGATAAAATATTCAAAACGCTCGGTAAATGCAGGATCATCTGCTTTTCTCTTCGCAAGAGGAGAATTTTCAACAGGATAATCATAGATAAATGTAGGCTGAATGAGGTTTTCCTCAACAAAAGCGTCAAAAAACTCAACAAGAACAGTTCCCTTTGTTGCGTTTTCGGGAACCTCAACATGCATCTTCTTTGCACAAGCTCTTGCATCCTCGTCGGTTGCCCAATCATTATAATCACAACCGCTATACTTCTTAACAGCCTCGACCATGGTCATTCTTTCCCAATGACCCATGTCGATCTCCTTACCCTGATATGTGATGACCTTTGAGCCGCAGATCTTCTCTGCAAGCATGGTATTAAGCTCTTCAACAAGATCCATCATGCCCTTATAGTCGGTAAATGCCTGATAAAGCTCGATGGAAGTAAACTCGGGATTATGCTTTGGGTCCATTCCTTCATTTCTAAAGATTCTTCCCACCTCATAAACTCTGTGCATACCTCCGACGATAAGTCTCTTAAGATAAAGCTCTGTTTCGATACGGAGATACATATCCATATCGAGAGTATTATGATGTGTAACGAAGGGTCTTGCGGATGCACCGATCTCAAGTGGAACGAGAATAGGTGTATCAACCTCAAGGAAGCCCTTGGAATCGAGATAATTTCTTATCTCCTTAAGGATCATTGAGCGCTTTACAAATGTATCCTTAACATCGGGATTAACGATAAGATCAACATATCTCTGTCTGTATCTTGTTTCCTGGTCCTTAAGGCCGTGGAATTTTTCGGGAAGTGGAAGCAGAGATTTTGCAAGAAGCTCGATCTCCTTAACATGAACGGAGATCTCGCCGCGTCTTGTTCTGAAAACAAAGCCGCTGATACCGACGATATCACCGATATCCCACTTTTTAAAGCCTTCAAAAGCCTCCTCACCGATCTCGTCGATGCGGACATAGCACTGAAGTCTTCCCTTTTCATCTGCAACATCAATGAAGTTTGCCTTACCCATATCTCGGCGGCTCATAAGTCTGCCAGCGATCTTAACATCCTTATTCTCAAGCTCCTCGAATCTCTCACGGATCTCGCTTGTATAAGTATCAAAATCGAATTTTACCTTTTCAAAGGGATTTTCGCCCTTCGCCTGAAGATCAGCAAGCTTTTCGCGGCGTACTCTCAATATGTCGCTAAGCTCCTCTGCGCTTATTTCTTCAACTTCTTCTGTATTCTGTACATTCTTTTCTTCTGCCATTTTTATAGTGTCCTTTCGGAATTTTTATCTTTTATCAGCTCTTTGATCTTGAAACTTCAACAACCTTCATGCGAACAGCTCCGCTGGGTACCTCAAAGGAGACCTCATCACCTGCTCTTGCGCCGATAAGTGCCTTACCTACAGGGGACTGATCGGAAATAAGTCCCTGCATAGGAGCGACCTGGTTAGGCGCAACAATGCTATATTCCTTTTCTGCGCCTGTTGACTCAATTATAACCTTTACATGCGATCCCATGCTTACAACGCCTGCGTCGATGGCATCCTCATCAACAACGACCGCATTTGCTATCATTTCTTCAAGCTCTTTTATCTTTGCTTCGATCTGAGCCTGCTCATTTCTTGCCGCATCATATTCTGCATTCTCGGAAAGGTCACCAAAGGACTTTGCAACTGCGATCGCCTCAAGATTTTCCTTCCTCTTTGTGTTTTTCAGATAGCTGAGCTCATCTGTAAGCTCCTTAAGACCTTCTTTGGTATAGAGCATCTGCTTTGCCTTTGACATTACCATATCTCCTTTGATGTTTAATAGTTTTCGTTTAAATATTCTATAGCTTTCTGAAGCTGCGTATCATCAGCATCGGAAATCTTATAAAGACTTACATTTTTAAATTCTTCAGCCATCTCGACCTCGATATCGGGAGTTATTCCAACTCCGTCATACCCTTCTGAGAACGGTGGAAAATACATTTTTGTCGTCATCTTTATTCCGCTGCCGTCAGGGAGGCTATATATTGTCTGAACGCTTCCCTTTCCGAAGGTTGTCGTTCCGACTATCACAGCCTTTTTATAGTCCTTCAGCGCACTTGTGAAAAGCTCTGCTGCGCTTGCGGAGCTTCCGTTACAAAGAACCGCCATCGGTGCGCCGTATTCACTGCCCTCCGACTGTATAACGCTCTCATTTCCCGCCTTATCCTTCATTCTGATTATCGGACCTTCGGGAACGAGAAAATCAAGGATCTCACAAATAGCATTGAGGTCTCCGCCGGGGTTGTTTCTAACATCAAAAATGATCTTAGTTGCGCCTTTTCCCTGCAGATCGTCAAGAGCAACGAAAAACTGCTCGGGAGTTACCTTATCAAACTGGCTTATTTCGATAATACCGATGCTCTTATCTCCCTCATACAGATGATGAGTGACAGTTTGCACAGTAACCTTTCTTCTGTCTATCGAAAAATCAATAGGCTCTTCAAAATTCTCATTTCTGACAGCAGTAAATTCGCATTTTGTGCCGGCAAGTCCCTGAAGCTTGGAAACCGCCATTGTATAGCCCATCTCGGCAACGCTTTCAGCGTTTTCGCCAAGACCTACATAAAGTATCAGGTCTCCGGGAAGAAGTCCCGCCTCAAGTGCCGGAGAATCGGGCATAACATTGATAATTTCTATTGCATTATAATCTGCGTTGAAAATTATATTGACTCCGATGCCCTGCATCTCGCCGTTACTCTCCGCAGTAAATGTTGCATATTCCTCTGCGGTATAGTATTCCGCATATCTGTCGCCTGTTCCGTATGCAACGCCGTCAAGCATTCCTTCGATCACGGCTTCTGTATCCAGATCGTAATATGCACGCCCTTCAAAATAACCGAGAACTGTCGAAAGCTTTTCCTCATATATACTTTTTTGTGCTTGTTCCTGCTGAGGAAGCTCGGGAATCTCTTCCCCAACGACCGTATCCTCGGCATAAGCCTTTGCAAGCTCTTCTCTGTAATTATCTGTCAAAACCGTATATGTTGACATGAAAACCGCAACTGCTGTTACTATTATGCACAGCAATAGCGTTATAATTGATATTCTACTCTTCAAATTGACCTCCGAAAAAGCCTGATGCTTTTTAGTTTTATTTTGGTCTGACAACATAATCCAAAGGATTCTTTGCAGTACCGTTGATTCTCACCTCAAAATGCAGGTGATTTCCATATGAATGTCCCGTTGTTCCAACAAATGCGATAACATCTCCCTGCTTTACATAGTCTCCAACCTTACAGTTGAGCTTATTCGCATGGGCATAGAGTGTAGATTTTCCTCCACCGTGGTCTATAACAACATAGTTTCCATAGCTATAATGGAATGTTGCGGTTACGACCTTACCGCTGTTTGAAGCATAAATATTTGTATTCTTTGATGCGGGTATATCAATTCCGCGATGGAACTCTCTCTTTCCGTTGAGAGTTCTATAGCCATATGCGGAGCTTATGCTCTTCCAATTCAGCGGAAGCGGCCAATTAAATTCACCGCCAACATACTGGCTGTTCTCCTTTGCCTGCAGCTCACGAAGATATTTTTCAAGCTGCTTATCAAGCTCATCCTCTGCCTTTGCATAGCTATCATATGTTGCCTGATATGAGCTTATATCCTTTGAAAGTGCGCTGAGATAATTCGCATTTTCCTCCTGCAAGGCTTCAAGCTCCTCTCTTCTTGACTGAAGCTCTCCCTGGTAAATTACCTGCGTGGTTTTTGAAGCCTGAAGAGATTCTTTTGCACTTTCAAGAGCAGCTTTATCAGCCTTGAAGCTATCAAGGAGCTTTGTGCTATATTCCATAAGTGAGGTTACTTGCTCAATTCTCACGAGAAAATCGTAGAAATCCTCGGAGCCAAGCACCATCTCAACATAGCTTGCATTGCCCTCCTCATATGAAAGGCGCATTATCTGCTTGAAATTATTATACTGTGTTTCGATATTATCCGAGGCTACCTTTATCTCGGCTTCCTTTTCTGCAATCTTGTTATCAAGCTCTGCTATAAGAGCGTTTATAGTTGTGATCTCTTCCTCTGTGAGATTCACCTGCTCGTCGATATAGGATTTATACTGTGTTGCCTCAGCTTTGCTGTTTTTTGCCGCATTCATCTTGGCAAGAACGTCTTTTTTCTTTGTCTGGATATCCTTTATCTTGTTCTCCATTGCGGTAACATTTGCATCTGTTGCCGCACGAGTTATACTTGCTCTTATAAGAAATTCGCCCGCGCCAATGATGCAAAACATCGCTGCAAGTGCAAAGCACAATATTTTCTTATTAAATATTTTTGCCTTTTTCATCTGCGTTTAAGCTCCTTTCTTTTTTATGCCTGCAAATTTTTATGTAGTGAGATGCAACTGCCCACAACTCCCGTAATAATACCTACTGCGAGGAATGAAAGGGCAACAATGCCTCCAATGTCACCAAATGACATAAGCTCTACCATTTTGATATCTGTTGCGACCATTTTTTCAAGGCTAAAGTAAACATACCACTGGGCAAGATATGCAATGACGCTTGAGAAAATTCCGATTATCGTGCCCTCGATGATATAAGGCACAACGATGAACCAATCGGATGCACCGATATATTTCATAACTCTGATCTCTTCCATATGGGAATTTACCGCCAGCTTGATGGTATTTATGATGATAAACACGCTGACAATAAAGAGTACTGCGAGAAATCCGATGAAAATGACCGAAATGCCGTTTTTGAAATTCTCAAGGGATGTGGCAAGATCAAGGCGGTTATTCACTTTTCTCACGCCCTCGATCTGACGAAGATTATAATCAAGTGTTGTAACCTTGGAATTATCCTTATATTTGATTCTGAAGCTATCGGAAAGCGGGTTATCTCCCGATTCCTTCATGCTGTCAAAAACATCCTCAAAGCCGGCATAGTCCTCTTTCATTGAGTCAAGACCCGAGTCCTTTGAAATAAACTCAATGGTTTCCACATTGTCAAGCACTCTTATTCTCTGTCCGATTATCTCCACCTGCTCCGGGGGCAGATCATAATCAACAAAAACGACTATCTCATTAAGAGAAACGAGTCTATTCATATTGATATTGATATTTACCACCAAAAGCGAGAAGCAGCCGAGAAGTACAAGGCAGCTTGCGAGAACGAGAATTGAAGCTGTTGACATAACTCTGTCACGCCAAAGGTTTTTAAATGCCTCTCCGATAAACATAAACGGATTATAGCTTTTTTTCATCTTTTGGGGCTGTTTTTTGTGGGTCATATTGTTATTCATTCAAACATGCCTCCCACTCTATCGCTTGTAACCTTACCGTGATCAAGGCGAATAACCCTGTTTTGATATGTATTGACAAGATTTTCCGCATGAGTAACCACAACCACGGTCTTTCCGAATTTCTGATTTATCCAAACAAGAAGCTCCATGATCTCCGCCGCCATCTGAGGGTCGATATTTCCCGTCGGCTCATCGGCGATGATTATATCGGGAGTATTTGCAATGGCTCTCGCAATGGCAACTCTCTGCTGCTCGCCTCCCGAAAGCTCCTCGGGGATGTTCTTTGCCTTATCAATAAGTCCCATGGACTTGAGGATTGCAGGAACTCGTCTTGCAATGAGCGCCTTGGGAGTTCCGACCACCTGCATTGCAAACGCCACATTCTCATAAACGGTTTTCTGAGGAAAAAGCTTAAAATCCTGGAAAACGACGCCGAGACTTCTGCGGTATTTTGCAACCTTGAATTTGGGCATCTTCTTGAGATTGTAATTATTAACCGTAATAGATCCCGATGTTGGCACCATTTCACGGAGAAGAAGCTTTGTCATTGTTGTCTTTCCGGCTCCCGAATGACCGACGATGAAAACAAATTCTCCATCCTCGATTCTGAAGCTCACATCATCAAGCGCAACATGATTATTTCTTTTATAGATACTTCTGACATTTTTGAACTCAATCATTAAGCTAATTAATCCTTTCTTTGATCCGGGCAGGCGCACATATGCGCATTACTTCGGGCAAAAAATGAGGAACGCGTATGCGAATAGGCGGCAAAGACCGACGAACGCACACAATGCGTTCCTCATAATGATGTTTCACATTGTTACTGCCACTATGAATGTATTATCAGAGCTTAGCGGGCTTGGAGCTGAGATACTTCTTAACCATCAGGGCAACCTTAAATGTTATAGCGTGCTCAAACTCACGAAGGTCAAGACCTGTGAGCTTGCGGATCTTCTCGAGTCGGTAAACGAGTGTGTTTCTATGCACGAAAAGCTTTCTCGAGGTTTCCGAAACATTGAGGTTGTTTTCAAAGAATGCCTGAATGGTCTGGAGAGTTTCTCTGTCGAGAGATTCAAATCCGCCCTTCTTGAAGACTTCCTGGAGGAACATTTCGCAAAGAGTTGTGGGAAGCTGATAAATAAGACGGCCAATACCGAGGTTCTCATAGCTTACGATATTCTTTTCTGTTTCGAATACCTTGCCGACCTCAAGTGCAACCTGTGCTTCCTTATATGCCTTTGCAAGATCCTTGATATTATCTACCATGGTCGAGATACCGATGGATACCTTTGCATAGAACTCTGTCTGGAGAGTATCTGCAATGGTCGTTGCGATCTTTTCGATCTCCTTTGTATCGGTTCCCGGCTTCATATCCTTAACGAGGACTATATCATGCTCGCCAACACTTATAACATAATCCTTTGTCTTATCGGGGAACATATTCTGGAGCATTTCAAAGGGCATAACATCTGTCTTTCCGTCAAACTTAATGAGGAAAACAAGTCTGCTCTCATCGGTGTTGAAATGAAGCTCCTTACTCTTTATATAAATATCGCTGGGGAGAATATTATCGAGAATGATATTCTTGATAAACGATCCCTTATCGTATTTTTCATCATAATAGTTCTTGATATTTCCGAGTGCGATAGCAAGAAGCTTTGAGAACTTATCGGCCATCTTATCCTCGCCCTCAACAAATATTACATATTCTGCCTTTGCTCCCGCAGAAATGGGTCTGTATGTATAACCGCCGACAGTTACGACCTCTGCGGAATAAACCATTTCTTCGCGGACACCCTGCATCACCTCACCGATCTTAACAAGCTCGGAGCAAGCAATTATTACATTGTTTTCGTCAATGACACCTATAGTGCGGTCTACCGCATCCTTCATCTGATGAATTACGCTCTGAAACAATCTGTTAGACATATCTTTTCTCCCAATCCTTATCTCATGATTTGATATTTCGGAATTTTACTCTATTACGACGCATTTCACATCATCTTTACCGTGTTTACTATGGTAAAGATAAGGTATGCTGCGAAAAGAATTACAAGTGAATAGAATGCGACATTTGCCATGAAAAAGCTAAGCAAAGCACCAAGAACTATAACCAAGGCAAGAACCGCAAAAGGATAAAGCTTAAAGCTTCCGTCGGTTATACCTACCGTTCCCTTGCCAATCTTGAGCGTCAATGCTTTTTTCTTGTCTCTTGCAACTGCCCAAAGCACTGCTGCGCTGATAAGCACAGAAAGAATAGCTGAAATAATATGCTCAACCGTTCTTGCAGAATTTATCGAGAGAAGCAATGCAGCTCCGAGTGAAGCATAAACGGAAAGCACGAAAAATTCTTTTTTAAAGATATAGTAAATGTAATAAAGAGCCGCAGTAACGATTATATAAGCCATGGCAGCCTTTGAGCTGAGCGGACCGTAAAGGGCAAAAACAGATGTGAGCCACAGAGTGAGCAAGAGAAGATACCCGCTTGAGAACACTCTGTTTCTTTCATTTATGCCTTTCTTTCTGCAAACGGCATAAAAAATCACAGCCGGCACGCAAAGCACGGCAAACACCACTGCAGTGATAGGTGCTCCGATCATAATGAAGCTATTGCTTCCTTCTGCGGTGCGAGTTGCATAAGTGATGCTGAAGATCACAGCGATCAGTGCAGCCAACACAATCAACATTCTGTAATAGAGAACGTCGGATCTTTTTATTTTTGAGTCATTAACCTTTTTTGCCATAACCATACTCCATTTTTTCACAGTTCAAGCTCATAAACGAGGCAAGCAAGCACAAAGCCCGCCACAGTCTCGCAACGAAGGATCCTTCTTCCGAGCCCCGCCATAAGCATACCGTTTTCCTTTGCAAAATTTGCTTCCTCGGGTGAAAAGCCGCCCTCAGAGCCTATAATTACTGAAATTTCCGGACATTTTTTGCCGTCGATCTTTTTCCTCGAAAAACGAAGAAGTTCACCGAGAGGAGCAGTCCCATCGCCTTCATAACAAAAGATCGGGATATCCGCCTTTGACGCTTCTTTGACAGCGGTTTTAAAATCCACCGTGGCACACACCTCGGGGATCTTTCCTCTTCCGCATTGCTTTGCAGCTTCATAGGCGATCCTGCGTCTGCGCTCCAGCTTTCTTTCGGCTGAATCGGATTTTTCCTTTGCTATGCAAAATTCGCTTTCAAAGGTTCCGATAAGCGAAGCACCGCACTCGGTCGATTTTTGAATGATCGTATCAAGCTTGTCCCCCTTTGGGAGTGCCTGATAAATTTTTGCGATGAAGGGTGGCTCTGTTTCAAGCTCCTTTGCGCTCTCTATCCTGCAGAAAACCTTTTCATTTTCAAAGCGTTCAAGAACGCACTCATATTCAGCATCAATGCCGTTTGAAACCGTTATACGATCCCCCACAGCCTTTCGAAGAGAGAAGGAAATATGCCTTGCATCCTCACCTATGATACTGACCTTGTTGTTTTCAAAATCAAAATTTTCTTTTGGAACAAAAAATCTTGGCATAAAATATCTCCACTATGTGAGAGAATGTGCTAAAAAAAGCGCAAAACTCCCCCTATACACATATACATACAATATTATACACCAATCGAAGCCATTTGTCAAAGGTTTTTTTACATTTTTACAAATTTTTTTGCCAAAATATAAAAAAAACATCGTTTTTTACCCTTTTAAACTATTTAAAAACACAAAACCATTGGAGATATTGGACAAAAACGGCATTTTTTCATTGTTCAAAATACCTTAAGGTCATGGCGCAAAAAAGGACTGCCGCATTATGCGGCAGTCCGTGTGGAAAAATCATCAACCGATTGTATATGTTCCGGGAACCTTAAGTTCAACAGGCTGATAGAATTTTTTCAGAGTTGTATCATAGAGACATACATAAATATACTTATACTTAACAGCGTTTGTACCTTCAGGCTGTGCAAAGTTTGTAACAATCGGGAAGTCCTCGTTGTTTGCACTCGAAACCTTAACATCGGTTTTTGAACCCTTGTATGCATTAGCTACAGAGCTATATTTGCTATTGAAATTAGAACGGGTAACTGCAACCTCGGTCGTGCTGTAGAACCAATAAACAGTATATTTTTCAGTATCGCACGGTTTAACATGGATCAAAGAAAGCGTTGTACCGTCTGCTTTGATATCTGCGTTTGCCCTAAACTTCACAGGTATAGTCTTATAGCCCGGAGTCATGCTCTTTCCGGTACTGTCAACAACCTTATAAACAAGGTACTTGTAATCAGCCAAATCGATCCATTTACCTGCTTCAAAGCTTGTGGATGTCAAAATCGAACCTATAGGCCAAGAACCGGAATTCTTTGTTTCCTTAAATATTGCATTATACTGTGCTTCGGTCTTGGGTTCTGTATTAGTATACCAGAATTTGAATATCTTACCCTCGGCATTTTTCGAAGCATTGATGGTAATTTCGATCTTACCGTCATCCGAAGCGAAGCTGATATCGGGAGTAGCTCCACCAACAATTCCGTCATCAATAGTTTTGATTGCGACAACCATAGGATTGTAATTTGTTGCGCCGTTTTCCGAAACTGCTCTTATTGCAAGGTATTTGCTGGTTTCAGCAACAACAGTTTTATTCTCATTAAGATCAAGGTTTTCATTTTTACCGGCAACAACCTTGTTGGTTGTACTCGAGCCGGAATCAAGTTTTCCAATATTAAGCGGAGTTTCTCCATCAGGCATTCTTCCCGAGTTGAACATAACAGCCAAAAGTTCCATGCTGTATATATTCTCATCAATAGGGAAGTACTGAAGAGTAAACGGAACCTTTGCATTCAAGGTTATGAGTGCAGTACCTGCATCAACATCATAAACTACAACAGGTTCTCCTTGGATACATGTACCAATGGTTCCTCGAGCAACAGTTACAGGCTGATAATTTCTGCCCGAACCAATGAACATAAATGCAATATAACCTTCGCTGATATCCGAGCTCTTCTCGTCTGAGGAGAATTTATAATAACCGCCGGTGGCATCAACAGTTCCTTTAAGTTCATCTGCAACATCTGCATATGCTTCAAGGAATGCTTCACTTGTATAGTTTTTGCTTGCGCTTACATACATATACATAACCTTATCGCCGTGTTTTGCGCCGGCATAAGGAGTAAATGCAATGATATCCTTACCTGTTGTTTTGAGAGCTGACGGAATTGCATTGTCATTAAATCCATCTGCATCATCTATTCTGTCAATCTTTTCAGGTGCAGAACTTCCTATTCTGACAAGTGCAGTACTGTAGCCATTAACCTCGCTACTCTTTGCAAGCTTGATTCTTGTTTCCTTATTTGCTTCCGTATAACCCGAATATGAAAGCTTAGTGGATCCATCTGTGGGAGTCTTGTTATTTGCATTATATTCAGCATCGAAAGCAGATCCGTCATAGTTCATTGCACTATCATTGTAAAGGATCTTAACGAGAGCCTTTGCTGTATGTGTGATCACAAGATAATCATAGCCATCCTCACTTGTTGTGAGAATATAAGGCGCAAACTTGGGAGTTTCTACCTTTATGGTTTTCTTGATAATAACGGGATCATATTTGCGATCATTATCACCTCTAAGGTATACTACAATATATTCATAGCTTGCATCTGTAGACTCAACCTTGAGCGCACTTGCAACAGATGTGGATTTTGCAGAAATAGTGCCCTTATATGCGCTTTCTGCAACAATGTAAGCTGTTTCTGCCTCAGAATATGAAGCAGGCACGGTAGATGAAGAAGTATAGTAGTAATAAAGTGTACCTGTAGTAGCTGCTGTACCCTTAAGATAGTCCTTGCCGTTAGAATCAGTAATAGTAGGTGTACCTGAGAAGCTGAGCTTGGTATTGGTGCGGTTGATAACTACGGGGTCGCTCAGAACAGTAGTATCATTAACAAAAGCAACAGCAACATACTTAAAGTCACTTGTACTTACAGTGTCACCTGCGATTTCTTTCTTCATCGACTCACCGTTCTTCACAGTGATAGCACCTTTCTTTGTTGCATTCTTGTATCCTGTCGCAAAATTCGCCTTTGATACAGATGAAGATGTCAAATAATAATACTGGATAGATCCATCCTTATAAGTCTCAAAGCTGAGGTATTCCTTTCCATCATCCCAATATGATGTAATATTGCCTTTAAGACCATTCTTGTAAGAAACGCCACCTATAGTTGCCGAAACGCTGCTATCCACCTCGCACTCATCGGGAGTAATGGTAGAAGTGAAGGAATTAGCCTTCACAACAAGAGTTTCGATCTCACCGCTTGTGCCTGTGACCTTAACGCTATTGGAGCCACTATGAACATTGAGCTGTGAAACAGATGCGTCTGTTTCAACTGCAATTGTTGCACTGGCATTATAAGCATTGATGGTGTCAACCTCAACAGACTGCTTAACCACAATATTTGCGGAAACAATATCAAGATTGATTTCTTCAACATAGCCGTTTGTGAAAACAACCTTTGCCTTCGAACGAACAGAAACTGTTCCTTCAATATCACAATTCATGAAAGTAACCGTACCTGTTGCGCCCTCTGCGATTATTACATTACCGGGGATATCAATATTTTCGATCGTGCAAGCTTTTGTTACAACAAGATTTTCGCTAACTCCGGACTCAAGTTCGTCCTCGATATCATCATCTGCGATAGTACCGGCAGCAACAGAAAGGATCTTTGCAGCCTGTGCACGGGTAAGAGTATCATCGGGGCGGAAATAGAAATCTCCATCCTCTTCAATACCGTCGATGATACCTGCCTTTGCAGCCTGAAGAACATAGTCCTTATATGACGAAGAAATCTCATCATAGTCCTCAAACTTTGAGGTTGAAGCCTTTTCGTCCTCGGGATACTCCATATAAGCCATAAGGAGAGCTGCTGCTTCCTCACGGGTAAGCTCCTCTGTGGGACGCATTGTGTTTCCTGTGAAGACTTCGGTAAGGAATCCCTGTGCCGCAGCCTTGCTATAATAATCATAGTACCAATTCGAGCTCTTTACATCATTGTAGTTGATGGATTTCTCGGCTGTGAGACCGAAGGTGTTAACCATCATTGTTACGAACTCGGAACGATTAACATTCTTATTGGGACCGAATGTTCCGTCGGGATAACCGTTAATAATGCCCTTACTTGCCATGTAAGTAACATAGTCATAGAACCAGTTACTGCTCTTCACATCGGAAAATTCTTCCGCAGCAGAAGCCATGAAAGCGCAGGTTGCGAGCATTGCTATGCAAAGAAGCGAAGCAAATACTCTTGTGAGTGTTTTTCTCATAAAATTTTACCTCCGTAAATTTTGTTTTGGAATCATCCATCCGTAAATGACGGATTCATCCCCGAAAATGTTTCCGTTTTTGGCAAGAAAAATCAAAAAGTGTTTTTTCTCGGAAATATCCGAGATTGCTATTCGACATAACGAGCCAATTACGGAATTTACACTCTATCATAACATATTTTTCTTCCAATGTCAAGCTATGATCGTATTTTCTATCGCATTTTGTCAAAAAATTTAATACTTTTTTAATTTTTTATTGGATTTTTTCTGTTTTTTCTTTTTTTTTGTAAAAACTGTTGCATTCGGAATGAGATTATGTTATAATACATTAGTGATTTATTCTATTATTTATATATAGAGTGAGGTAAAAATTGTGAAATCCGAAAACTTGAACAATGCCAATTCTTCAAACTATGTTTTTGAAGAAAAATCTAAATTTGAAATTTCGATAGGGGAGCTTATTGCCGCTGTTTTGGGCAAATTCTGGGTTTTGATTCTTGCGGGGCTTTTAGCTGCTGTTGCCGCATATTATTACACGGCAGAAATGGCAACACCGCTTTATAATTCCACTGCAAGAGTTTACATACTTAACAGACAGAGTTCACTTTCGACCTCAATAAGCGACCTTAACAGTGCAGTCACTCTGAAGGATGACTTCAAGGTACTTATAAAAAGTAATGAAGTTTATAGACAGGTTCTTGAATCTATCGGTGAAAATCCCGCAAACTATAAATCGCTCAAGGGTCAGCTTTCTCTCGATAGCAACGAAACGAGATTTGTTGATATAACCGTGACCGATAAAGATCCGGTCAGAGCAAAGCTGCTTGTCGATGCTTTTGCCAAGGTTTCAAGAAAAAAAGCCATCGAAATTATGGGCGTTGAGGATATAACCATTGAGGAATACGGAGAGATTCCGATAGCACCCTCAAGTCCGGTTATGAGTAAAAATATCATTCTTGCAGTATTTGTTGGAGTTGTATTTGCAGCTGCGATAATCGTTGTTATTCATATATTCAATGACAACATTCGAACTCCTGACGATGTTGAAAAGGCTTTGGGCGTTTGTGTTCTCGGCTCAATCCCGGATATGTCGCTTCTGCGCAGGCAGAAGAGTCGCTCCAAAAAAGCTGTAAAGAAAAAGGTCCAAAAATAAATCGTTTTGTTGAATTCAATTATTTTTTGAAAGGATCACGCCAAGGCGCGCATATTATTGATAAATGAAAACCGTAAATCTTATCACAAGAACTCCGGATCGTTATGAGATAAAAGAAGCTTTCAAAACTCTCAGAACAAATATTCTTTTCAGCGGATCTGATACGAAGGTCATCGCAATTACAAGTTCAGGTCAGAATGAGGGAAAAAGCTTTGTTTCAATGGAGCTTTCAAAAAGTCTTGCAGAGTCCGGGAAAAAAGTGCTTCTCGTTGATGCGGATCTGAGAAAATCCGTCTTTGTTGAAAAGCATACAAATGAAAATGAAATTGTTGGTTTGAGCCATTATCTTTCCGGTCAGACAGAAAGCGATCAGATCGTTTACGAAACCCAGTACCCCGATTTCTTCATTGCCTTTTCCGGTCCTTACCCTCCGAATCCCGTTGAACTTCTGGGAAGCAAGAGATTTGAGGAAATGCTCGACTATTACCGTACAATTTTTGATTATATAGTAATCGACACTCCCCCGCTCGGACTTGTCATTGACGCTGCTGTAATCGCTGCTCAATGCGACGGAGTAATTTTGAATGTTGCTGCAAACCATACCAATCACAGAATGCTTCAAAAGATAAAATCTCAGCTCACAAGAAGCGGTTGTCGCCTGATCGGTGCAGTTCTTAATATGGCTGAATCAACAAATTACAATTATAAAACATATTTGCTCGGTTATAAGAACTATAATAAGCAATATGGTGATTATGTTCAGAATGACAATTATGAACAAAGCCAATATGCAAAGCTGAAAAATGACAAGGAATAAAACACCGTGGCAGAGCTTATAAGCTCTGCCACATTTTTATTTCTGTTTTTGAGTTTTTCAGCAATCAAATAGATATTTGTCGAACTGTTGAAAAGGTGAATAGACGGTGATGAGGATGAATGGGAGCCTCCACTGATTTTGCAAAGCAAAATTAGGGGAGGTGGATTTTGCCGCAAGGCAAAAGACGGAAGGGGCTTATGAGGTGTAAGGTAACTTGTTTGTTTTTTATAGTTACTTTGCAAGCTACACCCTTCAGTCACGGCGAATAGTATCTATTTTTCTACGGCAAGTTATTTCGCCGTGCCAGCTCCCCTATTAAAACAGGGGAGCCTTAT
>JAFXAN010000125.1 GCA_017517035.1 Clostridia bacterium | reverse complement strand
TCTGCGGAGGCGACCGACGCCGCCGTCGGCTCGCGCGACCTTTTAAAAAAGGTCGATCAAAACTTTGAAAAAGGGAATTTTTATTGTTGTTTATCTGTGTTTCTACATGGAATTTATGAGAATTCTATGTAGAAAACTTGTAATCAATCTCCTCACAAGTCATCCTGAACGAAGTGAAGGATCTGGAAACGCTAAAGGATGATTTCATAACTATCAGACTGTTCGATAAATTCCTGTTTAATAAACTTCAAAGCTCATAAAAAACGAAGGAACACGCAAAATGCGTGTTCCTTCGTTTTAATATTACTTCCCTTTAAAATAATCTCTTGGGGCAACGCCAAATTCTCTCTTGAAAGCCATATTAAAGGATCTGACTGTTCCAAATCCGCTTTCAAGGGCGGCAGTTGTAAAGGTATAATCCTTTCTCTTGATAAGCTTGCGTGCATATTCGAGGCGCATAAGCGAGATGAATCTGGAAAAGGAGATTTTTATATCGTTTGAGAAAAACCTGCTGATTGATCGTTTACTTATGCCTGTTTTCTTTGAAAGCGCTTCAAGAGTGAAGGTATAGTCTCTGAATTCAGCCTCACAGCAGAGAAGTATCTTTTCATGGTTTGTTACAAGTATTTCACTGCGTTCAAATATTTCTATCATTGTAAGCAGTTCAAGAAGAATGGCTTGAGAGATGGTTGTGGTAATTGCATGATCGGAGCCGCTTCGTGCTCTTGGTGTACTTTCGATCTTTTTGACAAGCAGCTTCAAAAAATCCGAAACATTTTCTGCGGCAACTTTGCCGTTTTTTGTTGTAATCTTCATGGTGGGATACCAATCCGAGATCCTCTTTGCGGTGAGAGACATCACAAGAAATTTATTGTTTTTATCTTCAAGCGGTATATATTCGTGTATCTGAAAAGGGAAGACAACAAGAAAGTCTCCAACCTCAAGAATATATTCGACATTATCAACAATTGCCTTGCATTTGCCGCTGATCATATAAACGATCTCAAAATGCTCATGGAAGTTCATCATATATTGACATGGATCATAATGCCATTCATCCATTGCTTCAAAAAATTTCATATGCACCTCCAACGGTATTTTTTATATTATATCATTAATTATACATTCTCGACAAGAAACAATGTTTCGAAAATGAGAAAAAAAACGCCAAATCATCAAAAAATAACAACTAAATTTTATATTTTTGCGATGATTTTATATAGGCTTTTATGGAAATAAATTTTTGAGATTTTTCATCAAAAAAAGTATCAATTGTGATATAAAAAGTCACAAAATTACTTGAAAAACCAATGCATATGTGATATAATATAAAAAATTCTGAATCGAGGAGACTTTTATGAATAAGATAAGAGTAACATTTTGGCATGAATTCAGGCATGAGAAGAGAAATGAATATGTAAGTAAGCTTTATCCCGGTGGTATTCACTCGGTTGTATGCGGTTTTCTTAATGAAGAACCCGATATCGAGGCAACCTTTGTTGCCCTTGATGATCCCGAGCAGGGACTTACCGACGAGCTTCTTGAAAACACCGATGTTCTCATCTGGTGGGGACATTTGGCTCATGAAGAGGTTAAGGACGAGCTTGTTGAAAAAATTGCGTATAGAGTCATGGCAAAGGGAATGGGCTTCATTCCGCTCCATTCGGGACATAAATCCAAGCCCTTCCAGAGAATAGTTGGCTCAACGGGTAATCTTTCCTGGGGCGATAATCAGAGGGAGATCATCTGGAATGTCAGCCCCGGTCATCCCATTGCGGCGGGAATACCCGAGCATTTCCTTATCGAAAGCGAGGAAATGTACGGCGAGCCTTTCTATATTCCTCAGCCCGATGAGCTTGTTTTCTCATCATGGTACGAAAACGGAAATATCTTCCGCAGCGGTCTTTGCTATAAGAGAGGAGTCGGAAAGGTGTTCTATTTCCAGCCGGGACACGAGACCTGCAAATCCTTCTATGATCCCAATGTGAGAAGAATCATTGTGAACGCTGTCAGATGGGCAAAGCCCAATGATTTCGGTTTCCCACAGAGCAATGATTGCACACATACAACAACTAAGATTAAGGACGAATTTGACAAATGATAAATAGATTCAATTATAAAAAAGAAGCGGGACTTAATCCCTATATAGGCTTTGACAGCTTTCAGCATTTTAAGGGTGAGGCGCTCTATTCGGATGTTGTTGTAAAGCCTGAGAACGGAATGTGCGAAACAGAAAATTTTGAGTGCTATCCAATTGGCGACGATGTTCCGCAGAACGGCAGAGAAGAGGGCTACTATCCCGATACATCCGTGGCTTATATTCGTATTCTTTGGAAGGAATTTGAGCCGCAGAGAGGCGTTTATAACTACGATTTTATTCAGCAAATACTTGATGATGCGAAGGCGCACGGTCAGACTGTGGTTTTTCGTCTCATGGCGCACAGCACAAGATGGCAGGATGATGTTCCTGAGTGGCTCAAGGAGCTTATTCCTTGCCCTGAAAGACCTACGGGAAAGAGGGTTAAGGATTCTCCGACAGATCCGCTTTTCCTTGAACTTTTCAGCGAGGCTGTTCGCAAGATCGGTGAACGCTTTGACGGCAATCCCACTCTTGATATCATTGATATTTCGCTTCCAGGCTCATGGGGAGAGGGACACAAGCTGGAGAATTATTCCGCAGAATCGCTCAGAAAGCTTGTTGATACATATACTTCTGTTTTCAAAAAGACAAATCTCGTTGGGCAGTCCTTCCTTCCCGATCTTCTTGCCTATGCTTCAAAGGAGAAGCCTGTTGGATGGAGAGGAGACGGCTTTGGTGAACCGGAGCATATGGAGAAGATATATCCATCGAGAATAGAGAAGATAAAGGATCTTTGGAAGACTGCGCCTGTTTCATTTGAGTCTTATTGGTGGCTTGGCGAATGGCAGAGAAAGGGATGGGATATTGATGCGATAATCAATCAGTCTCTTGAATGGCATCTCAGCTCATTTAATGCAAAATCCGCTCCGATCCCCTATGAATGGAAGGACAAGATTGATGCTTGGGTAGATAAGATGGGTTATCACTATGTTATTGATTCCTTTGCTTCGCCCGAGGATGCAAAGGGAAGTGCAGAATTTGAGCTTTCTGTTGACAATGTGGGGGTTGCGCCCATTTATCGAGAAGCTATCCTATCGGTCAAGCTTTCAAACGGTGAGAATGAGTATGTATTTGATAGTGGCATTGACATCAGAAAGTGGATGCCGGGAAAACATACCGAGAAGATTGATATTGCACTTGACGATGTTAAAAGTGGTGAATATGCCATTTCTATCGGGCTTTCAAATGAGGTTGCGTCGATCATGTATTTCTGTTCGGATGCGCCCTTTGACGGTGCATTTTATGAGGTTGGCAAGATAAAGGTGCTTTAATATAATATAAAATGAAGATATTTGAGCAGAGCCGATTTTCGGCTCTGTTTTTTTTCCGGTATCAGTGGAGCATACACTACCTCGCTTTGTATAATTTACATTAAAGTTACAAAATGTTATCATAAAATTTACTGAATTTTGCAAAATCGTGAATATGCCCAAAAGCGACTCTTGATATTCGTTTATTTTGTGTAATAAATCCCCTAAAAATCCCTTGACAAAATGACTCAAAATATGGTATAATTTTATCCTATAATTATAATTGCTCTAAAATGCCCATTTTTGGCTTTTCGAGGCAAAATTTTCCACGGTTTTCACATCAAAAATCCCCATTTTTCTTTTGTTCCATGCGAGGGACAAGCGTTTTTTAAAGTAATCAAGGCAAGAATTCAAAAAGGAGTGTTTTTTCATGGTTATTAAAGAACAACGACTTGGAAAAAACGTCAGAATGAGCTTCTCTAAGGCTCGCACAACTCTGGAGCTTCCGAATCTTCTCGAGGTTCAGACCAAATCCTACAAGTGGTTCCTTGAGGAAGGTCTCGGCGAGGTGCTTCAGGATGTTTCCCCTATAACAGACTATTCGGGAAACCTTCAGATCGATTTTCTGTCGTATACCATCGACCCCACCCCCAAATATCCCGTTGAGGAATGCAAGGAGAGAGATGCAAACTACGCAGCTCCTCTTCGTGTAAACGTTCGTCTCACAAATAAGCAGACGGGCGAGATCAAGCAGACGGATATCTATATGGGTGATTTCCCGCTCATGACAGATAACGGCACATTCGTTATCAACGGTGCAGAGCGTGTTATCGTTTCGCAGATCGTTCGTTCTCCCGGTATGTACTATGCTTCGGATATAGACAAGTCCGGTAAGAGAACTTATACTGCACAGGTAATTCCTTACCGTGGTGCTTGGCTTGAATACGAAACCGATATCAACGGCGTTTTCTATGTTCGTATAGATAAAAACCGCAAGCTCCCCGTCACCATGTTCATCCGTGCACTCAGCGTTGGACCGAACGGCGAAGGCGAAATGAGCCAGGCGGATATTTACGAGATGTTCGGTGAAGAGGAAAAACTCGTTGTTACCTTTGAAAAGGACGAATCCGAGGAGCTTGCTCTTCGCAACAGAACAACTCCCGGCATCGAGGCACTGAAGGAGATCTATAAGAAGCTCCGTCCCGGTGAGCCTCCGCTGGTTGAAAGTGCTCAAACACTTCTTAATAACTATTTCTTTGATCCCAAGAGATATGACATCGCTCCCGTTGGACGCTATAAGTTCGATAAGAAGATGTCTGTTGCCTCCAGAATCCGCGGCCACAAGCTGGCAGAAGCTGTTGTGAACCCCCTCACAGGTGAGGTTGTTTACGAGGCGGGCGAGATCATGGATTCCGAAAAGGCTAAGAATGTTGAGAACAATGCTATTAATGCCTGTAAGATCGAGCTTGATGACGGAACTGTTGTCAAGGTGTTCGGAAACAATACAATTTATCCCGATAGTCTTCTCGGCTTTGATCTCCGTGATTGCGGAATCAAGGAGAAGGTAAGAACAAATGTCCTTCTTGAGATCATGGAGGAATGCGGAGGCGATGTTGACGCAATTAAGGAGACTTGCCGCCGCAGAATTGCAGAGCTTTGTCCCAAGCATATCACAAAGGACGATATCTTTGCAACTATCAACTACCTCCTCGGTCTTTCTCATGATGTTGGCGTTTATGACGATATCGACCATCTTGGAAACCGCCGTATTCGTTCTGTTGGCGAGCAGCTCCAGAACCAGATGCGTATCGGCTTCACAAGAATGGATAAGATAATTAAGGAAAGAATGACAACTCAGGATAATGAGAAGCTCACACCTCAGGCACTTATCAATATCAGACCTGTTGCGACCGCTATCCGTGAGTTCTTCGGTTCTTCTCAGCTCTCTCAGTTCATGGATCAGACGAACCCTCTGGCAGAGCTTACTCATAAGAGAAGACTTTCCGCACTTGGTCCCGGTGGTCTGTCCCGTGACCGTGCTTCCTTCGATGTCCGTGACGTTCACTATACTCACTATGGTAGAATGTGTCCCATCGAGACTCCCGAAGGTCCTAATATCGGTCTTATTTCCTATCTTTCCACCTATGCCCGTATAAGTGATTACGGATTTATCGAGGCTCCTTACCGTGTTGTTAAGCATGTTGAGGGCGAGAACGGTGAAATTGATAGCTATGTTACAGATGAGGTCATCTATATGACCGCTGATGTTGAGGATAAGTATGTTATCGCTCAGGCAAACGAGCCTCTTGATGATAACGGAAAGTTCATAAACAAGAAGGTTACAGCCCGTGATAAGGCTGACTTCATCGAAATTGAGGCGAGCAAGGTAGATCTTATCGACGTTTCGCCTAAGATGGTTGTTTCTGTTGCAACAGCAAGCATACCCTTCCTTGAGAATGACGATAATACCCGTGCGCTCATGGGTTCAAACATGCAGAAGCAGGCAGTTCCGCTGATGCTTACCGAGTCTCCCATTGTCGGAACAGGTATGGAATATCAGGCAGCTTGCGATTCGGGCGTTGTTGTTCTTGCAAAGAATGCAGGTGTGGTTGAAAGCGTTGATGCTGACGAGATCGTCATCAGAAACAATGAAGGAACAAAGGATAAGTATAGACTTATCAAGTTCAAGAGAACAAACCAGGGCACTTGTATAAACCAGAAGCCTATCGTTGCGAGAGGCGAGGAGGTTGAGGCAGGGCAGGTTATTGCAGACGGTCCCGCAACCTCAAACGGTGAGGTTTCCCTCGGTAAGAATGCCCTCATCGGCTTCATGACATGGGAAGGCTATAACTACGAGGACGCTGTTCTTCTTAACGAGCGCCTTGTACGAGACGATGTTTATACATCCCTTCATATTGAAGAATATTCCCACGAATCCAGAGATACAAAGCTGGGGCCGGAGGAGATCACAAGAGAAATCCCCAATGTTGGTGATGATGCTTTAAAGGATCTTAATGCTGACGGTATCATTAAGAAGGGTACCGAGGTTCGTGCAGGTGATATCCTTGTAGGTAAGATCACTCCTAAGGGTGAAACAGAGCTGACTGCCGAGGAAAGACTGCTTCGTGCGATCTTCGGTGAGAAGGCAAGAGAAGTTAGAGATACATCTCTCCGTGTTCCTCACGGTGAGTCCGGTATCGTTGTTGATGTTAAGGTGTTCTCAAGAGAGAACGGTGACGAGCTTCCCACGGGAGTAAATAAGGTGGTTCGTGTTTATCTTGCACAGAAGAGAAAGATCTCTGTTGGAGATAAAATGGCGGGTCGACACGGTAATAAGGGTGTCGTTTCAAGAATCCTTCCTCCCGAGGATATGCCTTTCCTTCCCGACGGAACATCTCTTGATATCGTTCTTAACCCTCTGGGCGTTCCTTCCCGAATGAATATCGGTCAGGTTCTTGAGGTGCATCTGGGTATTGCCGCAAGAAAGCTCGGTTGGAAGATCATGACACCCGTATTTGACGGTGCAAATGAGAAGGACATCATCGAATGTCTCCAGATGGCTGGCTACAGCCGTGAGATTCTCCCCGGTGAAAATGTTGACGGTAAGGCTGTCTTCAAGATAGTTACAACAGAAGAAGGCAAGCAGGATCTTCAGAGACTCGATGAGTCTGTTACAAGCGATACAGAGGAATGGAAGGAGCTTTATGAAGCAGGTCTGCTTCGTGTCATCGACGGTAAGCGTGTTGTTTATGACGGCCGTACAGGTGAGCCCTTCGATAACCCCGTTACGGTTGGTATCATGTATTATCTTAAGCTCCATCACCTGGTTGACGATAAGATCCATGCACGTTCCAACGGTCCATACGCTCTCGTAACTCAGCAGCCTCTGGGCGGTAAGGCTCAGTTCGGCGGACAGCGTTTCGGAGAGATGGAGGTTTGGGCGCTTGAGGCTTACGGTGCTGCTTATACTCTTCAGGAGATCCTTACTGTTAAGAGTGACGATATCACAGGCCGTCGTAAGGCTTATGAGGCTATCATCAAGGGTCAGAATATCCCCACTCCCGGAGTTCCCGAATCCTTTAAGGTTCTTGTTAAAGAGCTTCAGTCACTTGCACTTGACGTTCGTGTGCTCGATAAGAACGGCGAGGAGATCCAGCTCTCAACTCTCTGCAATGAGGACGATCCGCTTCCTTATAAGAGAAACAGAGATGTGAGATATGAGGATTCCGACTTTGAAGGCAATGTTGAGACCAAGGAAATTTACGATTCCTTTACCGTGACCGATGAAAACGGCGATGAGCTTGATCCCGAAGAAGAAGTTTATACAGACGAGGACTTTGGAATCGACTCAATCGACGAGGATGTTGATTTTGACGATAATTTCTGATAAGAGCATCTTATAATTCGGTCGGAACCGAATCTTTGACGTCCCAAAAGGGATGCCTAAAAATTCATTGAAAAGAGGAATTTCCGTGTTTTTTCCACGGATGAGGTTATATATATGGAACATAATGAGTTTGCTTCTATAAAAATCAGTCTTGCTTCCCCCGATATGATCCGTGAATGGTCCTATGGTGAGGTAACAAAGCCTGAAACAATAAACTACAGAACACTCAAGGCTGAGATCGGCGGTCTTTTCTGCGAGCGTATATTTGGTCCTACAAAGGACGGCGCTTGTATGTGCGGAAAGTATAAAAATTCCCACAATAAAGAGGTCGTAAAGTGCGAAAAGTGCGGCGTTGATGTAACAACAAAGAAGGTTCGCCGTGAGAGAATGGGTCATATCGAGCTTGCAGCTCCCGTTTCCCATATCTGGTATTTCAAGGCGATCCCCTCTCGCATGGCACTTGTGCTTGATATGTCGCCAAAGCAGCTTGAGCAGGTTCTCTATTTTGCTGAAAATGTTGTCCTCGATCCCGGACTTACCCCTCTTCAGAAGGGTATGGTTCTCAGCGAGAGACAGTATAATGAGTATTATGAGCTTTATGGCGATGAATTCCGTGTCGGAATGGGCGCAGAGGCTATTCGTGAGCTTCTCCGTCAGGTTGATATCGCAGCTCTCTCAAAGGAGTTGCGCACAGAGCTTCAGACTGCAAGCGGTCAGAAAAAGACAAGAGTTATCAAGCGTCTTGAGGTTATCGAGTCCTTCAGAAAGTCCGGCAACAATGTTGAATGGATGATCCTTGATGTTCTCCCCGTTATCCCTCCGGAGATCCGTCCTATGGTTCAGCTTGATGGCGGTCGCTTTGCTTCCTCCGATATCAACGAGCTTTACCGTAGAGTTATTGCAAGAAATAACCGTCTTAAGAAGCTCCAGGAGATCAGAACTCCCGAAATCGTTATCCGTAACGAGAAGAGAATGCTCCAGGAGGCTGTTGATGCACTTATTGATAACGGTCGCCGCGGTAAGCCCGTAACAGGTCCCAGCAATCGTCCTCTTAAGTCTCTCTCCGAGATGCTCAGAGGTAAGCAGGGACGCTTCCGTCAGAACCTTCTCGGTAAGCGTGTTGACTATTCCGGACGTTCTGTTATCGTCGTTGGTCCTAATCTTAAGATATATCAGTGTGGTCTGCCCCGTGAGATGGCTCTCGAGCTCTTCAAGCCTTTCGTTGTTAAGAGACTTGTTGAGATGCAGAAGGCTACAAACGTAAGAGACGCACAGAGAAAGATCGATAGAGTTTTCCCCGAGGTTTGGGATGCTCTCGAAAATGTTATCAAGGAGCACCCTGTGCTTCTTAACCGTGCGCCTACACTTCATAGGCTTTCTATCCAGGCATTCGAGCCTGTTCTCGTTGACGGCAGAGCTATCAAGCTTCACCCTCTCGTTTGTACCGCGTTCAATGCGGACTTCGACGGTGACCAGATGCCTGTACACGTTCCGCTTTCGGCAGAGGCTCAGGCAGAGGCAAGATTCCTTATGCTTTCTGCAAACAACCTGCTTAAGCCCAGTGACGGACGTGCAGTTACCGTTCCTTCTCAGGACATGGTCCTCGGTTCTTACTATTTGACCATGGAAAAGGACGGCGAGCCCGGTGAGGGAAGAGTTTTCCGTGACTTTGACGAGGCTATGATGGCTTATGCAAACGGACAGCTCGGTATTCATGCAAAGATCAAGATCAGAGTTGAGAAGGAGATCGACGGTGTTAAGAAGTCGAAGATCATTGATGCAACTCTCGGTCGTCTCATCTTCAACCGTCCTCTTCCGCAGGATCTTGGCTTCGTTGAGAGAAACGAAGACAATATGTTTGATCTTGAGATCATGTTCGTAACAGGTAAGAAGCAGCTTGGTCAGATCATCGACAGATGTATCAAGTATCATGGCTTCTCCGTAACCGCAGAGGTTCTTGACCATATCAAGGAAATGGGTTATAAGTACTCAACAAGAGCCGCTTTCTCTATCTCGGTTTACGATATGACAGTTCCTCCGGAAAAGAAGGCTATTCTTGCAGAGGCAGAAAAGCAGGTTGAGGAGATTTCCGAGCACTATATGATGGGTGAGCTTTCCGAAGAGGAAAGATATAAGTCTGTCATCGCTGTTTGGGATAATACAACAAATGCTGTTACAGGCGAGCTTCAGAAGAGCCTCAGCCGCTATAATCCTATCAAGATCATGAGTGATTCAGGTGCCCGTGGTTCTATGGCACAGATGAGACAGCTTGCAGGTATGCGAGGACTCATGTTCTCGGCAACAGGTAAGACCATGGAGATCCCGATCAGATCTAACTTCCGTGAGGGTATGAAGATCTTCGAGTACTTTATGGGTGCTAAATCCTCCCGTAAATCACTTTCTGACACTGCGCTCCGTACAGCGGACTCCGGTTACCTTACAAGGCGTCTTGTTGACGTTTCTCAGGAGGTTATCGTTAAGGAGGATAAGTGTGATACAACAAAGGGTGCTTGGGTAAGCGATATCTGCAACGAAGAAGGCAATGTTATCGAGCCGCTTCGTGACAGACTTTGGGGTAGATTCACAATGGGTCCTGTTGTTGATCCTAAGACAGGCGAGATCCTCGTTGAGGATGACGTTATGATGGACGATGATGACGTTAAGAAGATCGTTGATGCCGGCATTGAGCAGGTATATATAAGAACACTTATTCAGTGTCATGCAAAGCAGGGCGTTTGTGCTCGTTGCTATGGTGCAGACCTGGCTTCTGGCAAGCTCGTCAGCGTTGGTGAATCTGTTGGTATCATTGCGGCTCAGTCTATCGGTGAGCCGGGTACACAGCTTACCATGAGAACCTTCCACTCCGGTGGTATTGCGGGATCCGATATTACTCAGGGTCTTCCCCGAGTTGAGGAGCTTTTTGAGGCAAGAACACCTAAGAAGGCTGCAATCATGGCAGAGGTCAGCGGTGTTGTTCACACAAGACTCAGCGAATCAACTCATACAACAGAGATCGTAATACAGTCCGAGGAAACAGGCGAGCCTGTTAAGTATCCCATTCCTTATGGCTGGGCGATCACTGTAAGCGACGGTGATCATGTAACTGTCGGTCAGGCACTTACAAAGGGTTCAAAGAGCCCCGCTGATATCAAGAGGATTCAGGGACTTGATGCTGTTTATGACTATATCATCCGTGAAACTCACAGCGTTTACCGTTCACAGTCGGTTGATATCAACGATAAGCACGTTGAGATCATTGCTCGTCAGATGACAAGAAAGATCAGAGTTGACGATCCGGGTGATACAGACCTTCTTGTTGGTTCTCTCATCGACATCGGTGAGTTCGAGGAGGCAAATATTGCACTTGAAGCAAGAGCAAAGGAAGAGGGTGTAACTCTTCAGATGGCAGAAGGTACAAGAGAGCTTCTCGGTATCACAAAGGCAGCTCTCCAGACAGAATCCTTCCTTTCTGCTTCCTCATTCCAGGAAACAACCAAGGTTCTTACGGATTCTGCTATCAAGGGCAAGATCGACCATCTTGTTGGTCTTAAGGAAAATGTTATTATCGGTAAGCTTATTCCTGCGGGAACAGGTATGGATAAATACCGTGAGATCGAGGTTGAGCACACCGGAATGGATTTTTCGGATGACGACAGTATAGCATAAAATCAAATGTTTTGAATGCGGAGAGGCGGTCGGTTGGCTGCTTCTCCGTTTGCTTTTTCGAGGTGCTTATATGTTTTTTAATATTTTGATAGGAAATTGTGACGGAGAGACTGTAAGGCTTCGCAGAAATATTTCGCCATGCGAGGACGGAAGCATTGTTGTGTCTCTTTCTCCGGAAGAAGTAGGATGTGCAAAATGGGTGAAGATAGAAATGCCCGCGTTTTCTGCTGTTGCGGGAGATGAGGGATACTATGTAAATGCATATAACGGCGGTGCGCTTACATATTTCACCGAACGAATTGATTGCGACCTTTTCGATGACGATATCGGCGGAACTGCAGTTTCAATGCCGATCTTCGGCGTAAGAAAAGAGGGAAGAGCATATCTTACCATTTGCCGAGGTATGACATATGATTCGAAATTCGTGCCGGTTTGCCATGATAACGAGTATTCGTGTTATCTTTATGTTGATACTGACAACGAAATTCCATATGAATCAATTGAGCTTCTAATTCTTCCGATTAATGATGAGGACGCTGACTATAGCGCAATAGCAAGAAGATACCGTGAATATCAGCTTGGTCGAGGCGCTTGCAAGCCGCTTTCGGAGAAGATAAGGGATAATCAAAAGCTCAAATATCTTTCGGATTCTGTGAATATCAGGATCAGAATGGGTTGGAAGCCCGTTCCACCCGAAATTGAGGAGCAAACGCCCGAAAATGAGCCTGAAATGAAAGTCGCTTGCACTTTTTCCGATGTTGAGGAGCTTATAGATGAGCTGAAAAAGCTCGGAGTTGAAAAGGCGGATATCTGCCTTGTTGGATATAATAAGAGCGGTCATGACGGTAGATGGCCTCAGCTTTTCCCAATAGAAGAAAAATTTGGCGGCGAGGAAGGGCTTAAAAAGCTTATAAAAAAGGCGAAGGACGCAGGATATTATCTCAATTTCCATACAAACTGTGTTGATGCTTATTCAATTGCGGATGTTTTCTCAGAGGATATAATAATGCGTCATAAGGATGGCTCGCTCAGCACACATCCTGTGTCATTCAGCGCAGGAAAACCATATAGGCTGTGCCCTCCGTCAATTTTTGATTATTTTGTTTCAAATCTTGATAAGCTGGCACTGCTTGAAGCAGACGGGGCGCATTATATAGATTGTCTCACTGTTATAGCACCGAGAAAATGCTATGACAAGCGACATCCCATAAACAGAAAGCAATGGACAGCTTGGATGAACAGATTCTTTGCAGAGGCAAAAAAACGCTTTGGAAGCGTATCATCCGAGGGCGGTATGGATTTTGCCGCAGAAGTGCTGGATTTTGCGCTTTATTCTGCATGGAAGGTGCTGGGAGAGAAGGAAAGGGCGATCGTTGATGATTTTGTACCGCTCTGGCAGCTTGTTTATCACGGAATAATGCTATATAATGCAACCACCGAAACGGTGAATTATACCGTCAAGGGGATGGAAAATCACCTCAAGCAGTATGAGTATGGCGGAAGACCGTCCGCTTATTGCTTCTCTCGCTTTCAATCGGGCAATGTGGATTTCCTCGGCCTTGAGGATATTGTTCTGGGTGAGGGTGATGCAACAAGGATCGCAGCCGAAAAAATTGCCGAAATGGATAGAGAATATAAGAAACACACACCCACTGTTTTGGCATTCATGGATAAGCATGAGAAGCTTTCGGAAGGAGTTTACAAAACTACATATTCAAACGGAACAAGCGTTGTGTACGATTATAATGATGGCAGTATAAAAGTAAATGAAAAATAAAAACACCGCAGAGGATTTTTTAAATCCTCTGCGGTGCTTTTTCTTATTTAACAAATTTTACTTTGAGTTCTTGTTATAATCTCGTCCTGAAGATCGGAATTGAGATTATTAAAATAATCAGAAAAGCCTGAAACACGCACTCTCAGATTCTTATGCTTTTCCGGATTGATCTTTGCATCCTTAAGAGTTTCTTCGGAAACAAAATTGAACTGTGCATGAAGTCCTCCTAAATTAAAATATGCTTCGATCATGGAAACGAATTTTTCAAAGCTTTCATCATCTGTGAGAATCTTTTCATCAAGAAGCATATTTGTAACGCTTGGACCGGTAAGCAGACCGTGCTCATCATATTTCACAACCGAATTCATAAGAGCGGTAAGCCCCTCTTTGTCTCTGCCATCATAGGGACCTCTTCCAAAGCTGATCGAATCTCCTGCATATCTACCGTCGGGCGTTGCTCCCAGCTCATCTCCAAACCACTTGTTGTGCTGATTATAGCCGATAAGATCGCCCACCATCATTTTTTTGCGCCAATAATTATCCTTGCTTCCGAGCACTGTGCGAAGGGTATTAACAACCCTCTTTGCAACCTCATTTGAAAGATCATCGTCATTGCCGAAGAAGTGTCCTTTGCTCACAATAAATGAATGAAGCTCCTCATAGCCATTCCAGTTCGCTTTGAGAGCCGCTGTCAATGTCTTCATATCTATAATCTTTTCATCATAAACAAGCTGCTTTGTTATCGAAAGAGAATCTATAACTGTTGTAAGCCCAATAAGAGTTGCAACAGCAGAATATTTTGTCATGCTGTCCTGCTCTGTCATGCTTTTTGCATTTTCGATACAGCCTCTGAAAAACATACTGCTCACAATATTGCAGTCTCTTGCCCTCACCCGCTGAAAAGCCTCGCTTATATCGATGGCTTCCTTCAGATCGGCAGAAAATTCCTCTTCAAAAATTTCATAAAATTCATCAAAGCTCTCAGCTTTTATTATATCATCGCATCTTTTATGGAAAACAGTGCCGAGACATCGTGCGGCATTTGTAGTGTCCACTCCGAGTATCTGACCACCGGGAAGCGCCGGCTCATTACAGCCCACCATAGTGTAGCTCACCGCATCCTCATAAGAAAGCTCTGCATATTCCATAAAACCTTTTATTCTCGGCTCGTCGCTGACGAAAGCAATGCGGTTGTTGGGATCTTTTCTTGACATATCAAGGACGTTTCTGAGGACAGAGTGGGGAGTTTTCTTTGTCCATCTGAGTGAGACCTGCGGTATCCATGTTGGAAGCTCCATAAGAGTTTCCAGCACAAGCTCGGAAAGCTCATTATAGCCGTCCTCTCCGTTTTGCAGATATCCGCCAATGCAGAAATGGCTTTCGCCGCCTCTGTAAAAACGGTCGCTTTCTATGCTTATTCTCGCTTGAAGCATGAGGAAAAGCTCCGCAAGATATTCTTTTGCTTTTTCACGTGTCAAAGCTCCGCTTGAGATATCATTTAAATAAAAGGGATAGAGATAACGATCTATAGTGCCGATGCTGTCGGGCACAAAGGCGTAGATAACGTATACCGTCAAAATTGCCTCGTAAAAGCTTTCCGAACTGTGTTCGGGAACTTTTCTGAGAGCAGAAGCGAGTCTCATCAGATTTTCCTTGTATTCGGGATCTTTTGTTTCCGCGCTGACTTTTTCGGCTTTGAGTGCGCACTTATGAGCCCAATCAACTATGGTGTGCGCAACGGTTTCAAGGGCATCGAGAAATTCGAGACGAGCAGGGTCTGTGTGCTTTTCTTTAGATGTTTGTATCTCCTTGATAAGTCCCGAAATGCCGACCTTGATCACCTTTTCATAATCAGCGACCGAATGCTGCCATTCAAAGGTGGTGAGGTTGTTCACCGGCTTCGCATAGAAAATATCCCTAACTCTCAGGAAGTTTTCATGCCCCATTCTGTTAAAGATATCTCCGGGGATGCTTCCATCAAATCTCAGATAGCCGGTAAGTGCGTTTTCGGGCAGGACACGGGGTTCTTGATTCAGAATATATTCTCTTGTCCTTTTCGCCTGCGCCTCGATAGGGGAGAGAAGAATGTCCATGGGGTCATATTCGACCGCAACCGTTTCTGTCCAAAACTCTCCCTTTACTGTTTTTTCTGCAAGATAAGCAATTCTGCTGTTCATGATTTGTTCCTTTCGTTTTTTTAGAAGTTACCTTTATTTTAGCACGGCTAAAAAACAATGTAAATGCAAATTTCATTTTTTTATAATTTATGACGCTGAAAAAGATTGACATGGCTGCGGTGAGGTGTTATAATATAAAAGGAGGTGAAATCATGGAGCTTTTTAAGAATGAGAATATTATAATCACCGATATAAAAACTGTTTCAAAATATGAAAAGTTGACCGATGAACAGGAATTTATGAGATATTCGCATAATCTTCCCACCTATGAGCTGATATTCTTTTTTGATGGAGACAGCAGGGTAATATTTGGAGATAAAGAAATGAGAGATATTCCGAATAGCATCAGATATCTGCCAAAAGGTGCAAGCGGCGGAAAATATGAGGTTGAATCCTTCGGAAAAAACTGCTGCATAGATATTTATTTTGATACTGATTCGCCTATGCCAAAGGAAGCTCTCGTTCTAAACAATATGCCGAAGCTGAAGCCGTTTTTTGAAAAAATTTATAATATATGGTCAGAAAAAAGAGACGGATATTTTGTGAAGAGCATGAATATACTTTATGAGATAATCTACCTTATGAAAAAAAGCGAAGCTTTATATGCACCAAGCTCAAAACGGGAAAGGCTCACAGCGGCACACGACTATATAATGGATAATTACAGAAAAAGCAATTTTGATTATGAAGCGCTTAGGCTCACATCCGGACTCAGCTATTCTCATTTTAAAAAGCTGTTTATATCCGTTTACGGTATGTCTCCCTGCAAATTCGTAACCAAGATGCGCATTGACTATTCAAAGGAGCTTCTGACCACGGGTATTTATTCGATAAGTGAAATTGCTGATATGTGCGGATATGAAAATGTCTATTATTTTTCAAATGTATTTAAGAAGAATGTGGGTGTTTCACCCAAAAAATATTTGAAAGCTTAAAAACTCGGTTGTCAGAAAAGACAACCGAGTTTTTTATAGTCCTAATTATTGTTGTTAACACAAAAAATACCGACCGATATAAAAATAAGTGCTGCAAGATATGAAATTTTAAAAATATTTTCGCCAAGCACAAGTGCTGACATGACAACTCCGAAAACGGTGATGAGTAAATTGAATACCGAAATTTCGGATGCCGGGAAGTATTTAAGAGGAATAAGCGAAAGCACATATGCTATGGCAGATATCAGCGATAGTCCAATGAGTGTTATAATTCCTATGGGACTTACAGTCATAATTCTTCCACCTGCAAAAAGCGAAAAGCCGGTCAAAATTATCCCCCCGAAAAGCTGACCGTAACCAACAAGCTTTCTTGCACTCATGTTTTTTGCGCTTCCGGATGCTACAAAATATGCCGCCGTTTGGCAAAATGCAGCAAGTATCATCATTCCATCGCCGAGAAGTGAAAATGAAAACTCTCCACCGCCTGTGCTGACAAGCGTGACACCGAAAAATCCAATGACACATCCCAGAAGCTTTTTTAAATTGAGCTTATCGTTTTTATCAAATAATCCCGCAAAAATAATGATAAGAAAAACGCAAAGCTGATCGTATATCGCTCCTACAGAGCCGTTTACTCTCGAAAGACCGATATAGGTAAAAGCATATTGAAGCGATGTTGCAAGAGCACCGTAGGAAATAAAATACTTCAGCTCTATTTTCTTTGGAGAAGCATCTTTTTTGTCCTTTACAAAATTATATGCGGTGAGAATAAGACCCGAAATGGCAAATCTTATACCCGCCAGGAGGCACTTTGACATATCATCCGATATGTCAAAGCCTTCCATGCACAGCTTTACTAAGGGAAATGCACTTCCCCAGAGAAAGGTATAAAATATGGCGATGAAGATGATGTTTTGCTTCTTTTCAAAAATATTCGACATCACTGTACCGTTTCAGCCTGGAATATCATCATATTCTGCTCATCAAATGTCAGCTTGTTAAAGAATTGGCTCCATCCGCATATTCTTACCTGCAGACCCTTATATTTTTCCGGCTCTCTCTGCGCTGCCTTAAGTGTTTCCGCATCGCAAACATTTCCCTGTAGCGCAACTGCGCCCTTCTTAAATGTGGTTCTGATGAGCCAGAGCATAATATCAAGTCCATGCTCGCCCTTAACAGACGAGGGATGAAGCATAAAGTCGATAGGTGCGCCGTTTGGCCACTCTGCGCTGTCGATTTTTGTTGCGGAATTGAGATATGCGGTAACGCCGTTTATATCGCATCCGAAAACAGACTGCCAATTCTTTGAAAGCTGCTCTCCCGCAAGTCTTCCGTCGGGAGTTGCGCCTGTTTTTTTGCCAAAGGCAATTCCGTGGGTTATTCCTTCTCCGTCGGGAGAATATGAAAATCCGAAATAATTCTTTTTTGAGAGGATATACTGCGCAGTTCTGTGCATCAGGTCCTTTGCAATATTGTCAACGGAATCAATATCGTTGCCGTATTTTTCCTTGTCGCCTTTAATTATGAGGCGAAGCTCCTCATGACCCTCCCAGTTGTTCTTCAAAATGTCACGAAGCTGGGGAAGAGTAAGCCTCTTTTCATCAAAAACGAATTTTTTGATGGCATATAGACAGTCGGTAACGCTGGCAATGCATGAGATGGTTATGCAGGTATGGTGATATTTTGAGCCGCCGCAATAATGGTCAACTCCATCCTTTACAGACTTTTCAAATACCGCGGACAAAAGGGGCGCAGGGCTTATCTTTATAAAGTTCTTATCATAGTAATACGATATTTCAATTGCGTAATCAATGAGATTATATGTCTGCTTAAAATAAGCCTCATAAAAATCCTCAAAGCTACAGAAATCCTCAGCATTTCCTGTTTCAATGCCTATTTTTCTGCCCGATAACGGGTCTGTTCCGTTATTCAGCGCAAGCTCAACGCCCTTGACAAAGCTTACACCCGCGCTCTCGGGTTGAATATTGCCCTTAAGGGAGAAGTTATAGCAGCCCGAAACACCCGGATCGTTTATATCATCTTCATTATCCGAAAGATAGCTGAGATTCTTTTTGCCCATTTCCTCGTTTACGAAAACGATTGATGTGTGACCGTTTCTTATCATACTGAGAGCCTTTTTCACATATTCGTCGGGATTCTTTTCCGAGACTACAAGCTGAAGCTTGGGGCTGACGGTGTTTATCTCATCGTACGCTTCAAGAATAACATAGGTAAGGTCATTTACTCTGTCTATGCCGTCGGGAGTGGTTCCTCCAAGATATACAGGCTGTGCATGGGGATGTCCCTGGAACTCATATCTCATGTAGAAATACTTGAAAAGCTCCTTGATGTTCTCTCTTGTAAACTGACCCTCTGCAATGGCCTTTTCATAATAAGGCTTCCAGAGCCAGTCGATGTTTCCGAGAGTTCTTGTCTGGATTCCGCATACATATTCTTGAATCAGACTGTAAACAAAGGTGAGAAGCATTACCTCATAAATGTTTTTCGGGGGATTATTTGCAATAGAAATAAGTCCCTCATACAGCATGGGCATTCTGTCGCTCTCGTCAATGCGTCTTTTTACGATCTCTGCCACTCTGTTTACAAAGAAAATAAATGCTTCGCAAACCTTCGAAACCGTTTCGTAATATATCTTGTTATCCTCCGTGCAGTTGCCCGAAGCATATTTTTCGTCTCTGTATTTTATTACTCTTTCGAGAAGACCGCTGAGACCAAGCTCGATTATCGCCTTCCAATCGGGATAAGAATGGTCATTGTCGGGATAGCTCCAGCCTGCTCCCGTATCCCAGAGCACGGAACGAAGATGCGAAACTCTTTTGCCCTCTTCGCTTTGACCGTAAAGCTCTCTTTCCCAAGCAAGCTTTATGCCTCTCATGGCTCTGAACGCAGATTTTGCTCTGTCGGGCACCCATCCTTCAATGTTGACACCGAAGGGATCAAGAGGATTTACATCAATTGCGGCATTTTTTATGATAAACTCAAAAATCTCCGCTTCAACATATCGGTGATCTCTGTCTCCTGCCTCCACCCTCATTGCATTGATTTTTTCATGAAGCTCGTCATAAAGAAGTCCATCCTCAAAATTGGGATTGTGATACTGATCAAGCTTGTCATAATCCTTATAAAATCTTCCGAATTCCATATTTTCCTCCTTAAATTCCGTGAACTCTCTCATAGAGATTTCCTTTTTTTATATACAAATGCTTGTCGTTCAAGTTTTTCTTGATGGCAAAATCGGCTTTGTTTGGCTTTTTTAGATTAGAGTAATCTATTCCCATCTCCTCGCAGAGGATTTTGTTCACAGCAGTGCCAATAAGCTCGGTTGCCTCGGGGGTATAATAATGTGTCTGATCAGAATGATAGCTTTCGGGGGCATCCTTCAAAAGGGAATAGAGATCGTTTATTCTTACACCCATAGGAGTGAGCACATCGGTTGCAATTTTGTTGTATTTTTCAATATCCTCATTGCTTCTCCATTCAAATTCTTTGATAAAGCCCTCTTCGATGCAAGGAGTTGATGTTGCAAAGATTATCTTAGCGCCCGGGAAAATAAATTCAAGCCTTTTTTCAATTCTTTCAATATAGTCTGCATAGACCTCGGGACTTGTGAGAATTTCATCGCCGTAAATACGAAGCGTGTCCCAAAGACCAACATTCCAATGAACAGCATCAACATTGTCGAGTCCAAGATCGTCCTTCCACATATGGACACAGCGAAGTGTATATTGCGCGAATCGGCAGTTTTCATCGGGCCAGAAAACTTCTGCAAGTCCTTCCATGCTTTCTTTCACATAGGTGTCATATCCGCTTCTGATCGAATCTCCGATAAGAAAAATTTTCTTCATAAAAACCTCCTTGATTATTCTATTGATATTTTACAGCGGAAGCAATGAAAAGTAAATGTAAAAAAGAAGATACTTTGTATATTTAGGGCTGTATTTTTGAAAAATACTTGATTTTTTGAAACTTTTGATGTATAATTAAGCCGAAGGAGGTGTCGAGAATGAATTTCGATTGTTTGCTGATTTCATCCATGCTTTCCGTGATATGCTATAAGGCAGAGAGCGAGAATTATCCAATGCCAAACAGTGGAAGAGAAAGCTGCGGATTGCTTTATACATATCAGGGCTGCGAGATATACGATTTTGGAGACAAGAAAATTTATGCCTCCGAAAATACATTGACTTTTATACCAAAGGGAGCAAAATACAAGATCTATTTTGAGGGAGAGCGAAGCATTGTGACGGTTTTTAACTTTCTTTTGCCGGAGAGAGTCACCTTTGAGCCAACAAGCTTCCGTTTTTCCGAGAACAACAAATTGGGTTCGCTCTTTGAGGAAGCAGAAAGAATATGGAAAAGGCGCGGTGTTGGATATAAACAGGAAGCTATTTCTATTTTCTACCGAATCCTTGCATTGGCTGAGAAAAACAGTGAGGCATATATTTCCCCATCGTCATATAAAATAATAGAGCCGTCTGTAAAGTATCTTCATGAGCACTATACCGAGAGGGATTTCAAGATCGAGGAGCTTCATGGGGTTGCAGGGATCAATCCAAAGCATTACAGAAATCTTTTTATCAAAAAATTCGGAGTTTCTCCAAAGGAATATGTTACACTTTTGAGACTGAAAATGGCAGAAGAATTACTTCTGGGCGAAAAATACAGCATCACGCAGATCGCTCTTCTTCTGGGATTTTGCGATGTTTATCATTTCAGCAAGGTGTTTAAAGAAAAAAAGGGCATTTCGCCCTCCGAATATAAAAATAATAAAATGAAATAACTAAAAAAACTCGGCTGTCACCTTTGACAGCCGAGAAACTTTTTGTTTTTTCATATAAAGAAAGGAAACGGATTATTCGTAGATAAATGTTTTACTCTCACCTGCGCCGAAGCGTGTGAGAACAATTCTACCGTCATCGGTGAGAGTGATCACGCTGAAGGATTGCTCTGTTTCAGTACCGCCTGTCATTTCAATCTCACCGGGACTCCACATAGCGTCTCTGTTACAGCATATGCTAAGGATAGCATCATCAGAGAGAGTCATAGAATCGGAATAAGCAACATTCGTGCCATATGTTCCAAGCTCTGTCTGCCAGATCCAGCTTCTGTCATAGTGCCAGTGACCGTTCATAGAGAAGATAGTACCGTCAAATTCGCTTGCGGAAAAATCATATGTTCTTGTGGTTGTTCCACCCATAATAGCGAGAGTATTATCGCTGTGTGCGGTAAGATTTGCTGTGATAGCGGTCTTAGCCTTGAACGCCGAAAGAATCTGGAAAAGATCTCTTGAAGCAACACTATTAGCTGTTGATTCCCCGATTTGATGACCGAGAACTACGATATCATAGCTTGCGGGAGTAGACATAAGAGTTTTAGCGAGCCAGTCATATTCGATGGACATGAAGGATGTGTAATTACCGATAATGGTATTGAGCTGAGTGATGCCGTTTGAACCCGTATCGAGAACGATATAGCGTATCTTATCGTCGGCATTATCATAATGATAATGCATCTTAGCCCAAGCAAGTGCCTGTTCCTTCATCTCAGCGGCAGTATAAGCAACCGTGCCATCGGAATTGAGAACCTCACTATAAGTGATATTTTCAAGGGCAGCCAGCATATCGGTATCGAAAATCGCCTTGTTTTCGATATTTTTAACTGTTGTGTTATAAAGGAAGGTATCAGAAATTGTGAGTTCAGCCTTGCCGCCTGAAGCGGTGTGGTTTACATCATGGTTACCGACAACATAGATACCGTCTTCACCGAAAACATCATAGAAATTTGTCTGAGCATAGGTTGTAAGAGCATCCTGCGCAGCGGCAAGAGAATCAAATCCATCGAAGGGGTCGCCTCCGTAAACAACATTTGTGATTCCTGTTGCTTTTCTTACATAGTCAATGAGAGAGCTTGATTTTTTTGCGTTATTATTCCAATGGGTATCGGTTATGAACACAAAGGACTTGCCCTCGGGTATCTCCTCAACCTTTGATGACATATAGTCAGCCCAAACTGCATCAAGCTCGGGAAGAGCATAAACAACATTTTTGCCGAATACAGTTGCGGTGAGATTTTCTCTTGTAAGCTTATCTGTGCCGAGATCACCGAATGTAACCTCATCAGCCTCTTCTGTTGCATAAAGAGCAACAAATTTGCCTTCGTTTGCAGGATCTGCGAGAAGAAGACCTATAACAGCCTCATTATCTGTTGTGATTGTTGTTTCAGCACACATATTAACTGTCTGCCAAACAGGGTTGTCTCCCTTTGCGAGAGAAAGGATGTTTTCATCTGCTGTGAGCATTCCGAGAGTTACATTATAGAGAGACGGAGAAGCATAATTTGCATTCTCATATTCTGTTATGAGGAGGTAGTATTCTCCGTTCATTCTCCAGATCTCATATCCTACCATGGAAACAGCGGATTTCATCTGAAGCTCATCGGAATATCTTACGATTGTTGTATTGAAGCGAACATTTGTTGCATCCTCATGGTTGGACTTGCCGCTATAACCGTCGTTTTCATTCCAGATCGCTGTCTTAACAACATTTTCTGCGGGAGTTACAAACTTTCCGCCATCAAGATCGAGAATAGCATCAGTGCCGCCAAGCTGCTTTGAATACTTATCATAATTATCCTTTGAAGCGATGATAGAACCGTATTCAACAAGCTCGATGCCCTCTGTTTCGCCATATATCTTCTCATTGAAGGAATAGAGGGTACGAAGTCCGTTGTATTCAGCCTCTCTTACCTGGAAGCCGAGAACCTTAATGGAAGGAGCAAATGCAATTGCAACATCGCTATTTACAGCTGCTTCTGCAAGAGAAGCGTTGAGAGCCTTTGCAGTTTCAACATCCGAGCAGAAGATAACAACCTTGCTGCAGCCTGTGAATGCTGCTGCGGGAAGTGTTATATCCTTTTCCTTAAGGTCGATCTTACGAAGGGAAGTGAGATTTGCGAATGCGCCATCCTCAACCACACCGTAATTTTCGGGAATTACGATTTCAGCAAGAGCAGTGCAGCCCTCAAAGGTGTTTGCATGAATTGTGGGAATGGGATAAACCATCTCGCCATTGCTTTCATAGCCTGCGTTCGAGAGATTGGGGAGAATGACCTTTGTTATAGCCTCGCAACCGCTGAACATACCCTTCAGTACCTTTTCGGGCATCTTGTCGGTTTCAACGAAGCCTGTGAAATTGATAACGCCGTCGATCTTGTTGGAATCATCGCCAACCCAAAGAGTTGTAAGAGATTTACAGCCCTTGAAGAGATCAACATCTGTGCAGCCCCAATAAGGAGCGAGCGTGAGAGACTCGAAATGAACCTCTGTGAGAGCCTCAAAGCCCTCGAAAAGACCAAACTCAACATTGCTGTTTGAACGGAGCTTCTGAATGAAGCCAACCTCAGCAGTCTTAACATAAGGCTTATAGGTTGCAATGAATGTCTGAACTATCGGGGAATCCCAGAGAAGCTCAACATAGCTTGTATCAAGCTTAGTGATGCTCATATGCTGATTTTCGGGGAAATATTCAAGCTTGATTTGGCTGCCGTCCTCATCCTCGAAAATTGAATAATGTGAGGTCTCAAAGCCTGTGTTCCAAGCAAAGGTATGAGCGGGAGAGCCTACGGGAGCGTTGATGGTTGTGAGTGCAGTACAAGTACCAAAGGAGTTGCCCCAGTCATTCTGAACAGTTGCTGCCTCCCTCGATGCTGCGCCTCCCTCGGGGAAGAGCTTTGTTGCAGAGCCTGTTACATTAACGGTTGTGAGGTTTGAGCAATACTGGAAGGTGGTTGCCCAAACATCAGTCATGGTTTCGGGAAGAGTAACCTCTGTAAGTGCTGTGGGAAGCGACCATGAGTAATTGGGATCTCCCGAAAACATATAGAGACTTGTCTTTGTAATACCGTTAGGGATAGTCAGGGACTTAAGTCCTGTATTACAAACAAAGCAATACTTGCCAATCTGTGGAGTGTCGGTTGTTATGGTATCAGCAAAAACAAAATTCTGAATGCTATAGCAGTTTGCAAATGCATAAGAACCAAAGTTAATATGAGAGAAATTGCTGAGGTTTACTGTTCCTGCAGTAACCTTCTGATCTGTGTCACGAGTGTAAACTGTCGAAAGTGCCTGGCAGCTCTCAAAGGTTGCAGATGTCATTTTTGTAAGAGAAGCAGGGAACTCTACGGTCTTAAGTCCGACAAGTGAGGACAGAATACCTCTGACCTCTGCGCCGCCTGCAAGCTCTGTAATGCCATCACCGAAAACAGCCTTGGTGATCTTCGTATAAACATCGGCAGTTGCGCTTGCCCATATCATACCGGAAGCCATATTGCATCCATGGTCGAATACCCAATACATTCCGTCAGAGGTCGGAATATATGCGCCTGTAGATGTGCAGGGATAAACAACGCTGCCGCCATTGGGATCTTCCATGAAGAAGTAGATAGTATATTCGGGGGCTTCTGCTGTACCCATATTGAAAATTTCAAACTTGATGTTTGTAGCCGTGCCTGTTTCGTCTACGCAGTAGCCGCTGTGAACTGCGCCGCTCTCGGGCTTCTGAGACCAAAGAGTGGGGAGAAGATCATTTTCTGCCGCGTATTTGTAGCCTGCAGAGCCTTCGGGTGCTATAACAGCCTCAAGAGGACAATCCTCAAAAGCGTTTTCAGCAATTGCGGTTATATTTGCGGGGATAGAAACTGTGCGAAGTGCTGTGCATCCGTCGAATGTGGAAGTATAGATAGATGAAGCACCTGCCGCGGTGGGAAGAAGTACCTTCGTGAGAGAAGTACAATTTGTAAAGAGACCCATAAGAACGCCGCTGTCACAGCTTGTGAAGGAGCTGAGATCTGCAACGCCTACCTGTGCATTACTCTCGTCACCAACATAAACAGATGTGAGATTGGTGCAATTTGCAAAGAGGTTACCCTTTGAGCCGAGAGTAAGCTTTATTGGATTTGTAAAGCGGAATGTCTTAAGGGCTGTGAAGCCATCAAAATAGGAAGACCAAGTTGAATTGCCCACTGCAAGCTCATCAATATTGCCGCCGATAACGAAATGTTCCATCTCATCCTTATATTTACCCATAAAGTTGAGAGGTTCAGCACAGTGAACAGAACCATCGGGACCGTTCCACCAGTGAGCGGTAACAAATGCTGTCCAGGAAGCTTCGTTTGTGTCAACCGTCATTGTCTTGGTGTTAGGATCATAGGTCATGATCAGCGCACCGCAAGTGCTTGTAACGGTGTCGATTGGAAGCTCAACCTCGGGAGCTTCAATTTCAACGAAATTAAAGCCGTATCTTTCTGCAAAATTCTTCGCATTTGAAGAATCAAGAGCCTTGATGGTTGTGAGAGCGGAGCAAGTACCAAAAGATGTACCGTAGTCATTTTCAACGATAGCATCAGCGGTTGTTCCCGTGCCTTCCTTGGGATATACATTTGTATTTGCACCAAGGAATGTTACGGTGTGAAGCTGATAGCAACGTCTGAATGTGGATGCCCAAAGCTCTGCAAGGCTTTCGGGAAGTGTGATCTCCTCAAGAGGGCAAAGAGTCCATGTTCCTGAGGCGGGATCACCAAAGAACATATCCATATATGTTTTAGTAATACCGTTAGGAATATTGAGTGACTGGAGAGTTGTATTGAAGCCAAAGCAATACTGACCGATCTGGGGGGTATCAGTTGTAACGGTGTCAGCGAACACATATTTTGCAACCGCTTGGCAGCTTGCAAAAGCATATGTACCGAAATTCATATGTGTGAAGTTGCTGAGGTTAACAGTACCTTCTTCAACTGTCTGTCCAACATCACGGGTGTAAACAGTTCTGAGACCTGTGCAGCTCTCGAAGGTTGCGGAAACCATTCTTGTAAGAGATGCGGGGAACTCAACTGTCTTAAGTCCGCGGAGGCATGTAAGAATACCTCTGGAGGTTGCTGTTCCGCCAAGCTCTGTGATGCCGTCACCGAAAACAGCCTTTGTGATCTTTTGAGCATCATAAACACTTGGGGCATACCAAGCCTGAACACCTGCACGACCGTTGCTCATTGCACAGTTCCAGCTTGCATCGGTTGTTGTTGCATCATAACCGTTAGTATCGGTTCTGCCGGGATAAACAACGCTGCCGCCGTTCGGATCCTCCATAAAGAAGTAGATAGTATAATCGGGAGCATCCGCTGTTCCCTCATTATACACCTCGAATTTGATGTTTGTCTGTGCGCCGTTTGCATCAATGCAATAGCCGCTGTGAACTGCACCGCTCGTGGGCTTCTGCGACCAGAGCGATGTGCCATTCTCGGTTGCCATAGCAGCAAAAGTGAAGATAACTGCCATAATTAGAGCCGAGATGAGCATTAGGAAAACTCTTTTTTTCATTTTCTTTCTCCTTTTTGAAATTTTTGTAATTGATTTGCACTTTTAGGTACTTTTTACCTAAAACCGCATCTTACAATGCTATTATATCCCCACGCCCTTTTAATGGCAATGCACATTTTGTCATTCATTGCTCTTTTTGAAACAAAAAATACAAATACGTGTTGACACAGGACATTTTTTTGATGTATAATTAACAAAAAAGGAGGGATAAGATGAAGAACGAGCTATTGATTGGACACCCACAGCTTGCGGGAAATGTTGCTTGGTATGTTTACGGCAGATGGGAATATACCGATAAACGCCGTCATTATGACCGTGAAATCGAATATAACCAAATGGTATATAAGCTTGGCGGTGAAAGCAAGGTTACAATCGGAGATGAATCCTTTGATGCCTATGGCGGACTTGTTTTTATCACTCCAAAGGGGCATTACGACAGACATTATTTTGATACGGATGTTATAGGAGACAGCATTGATATCTTTTTTGATACGGATATTGAGCTTCCTAAATCGGTTCAGATTTTTGACGCAAGATCAAATCCGAAGCTCAGGGAGCTGTTTCTGAGCTTATATAAAACCTGTGAACGCCAAAGAAACGGCTGGTATTATAAATGTACTGCGATATTTTATGAGATCATCTATGAGATCAGCCAGATGAATTCGGATTATATTCCGCTCAGCCGCATGGAGCAGATAAAGCCGGGAATCGAATATCTCAATGAGCATTGCTATGATACTGATTTTACCTGTGAAATTCTTGCAGAAAAATGCGGCATGAGCTATACCTATTTTAAGCGCATTTTCAATATCTGCTACAAAATGTCCCCTATTAAATATGTAATAATGCTCCGAATGACAAAGGCGGCGGAGCTGCTCATTTCCGATAAATATACCTGCACTGCAATTTCCGAAATGGTCGGATATCAGAGCAATTATTATTTCTCAAGAGTTTTCAAAAGCTATTATGGCTGTACCCCTACAGAATATAAAAAGAATATAAAATGAAAAAACTGTCCTTTGCGCCCATTCACAAAGGACAGTTTTTTTATAAACAGTAATTTATCGGTGAGGGAGTTTCGCCTCTGCGGAGGCGACCGACGCCGCCGTCGGCTCGCGCGACCTTTTAAAAAAGGTCGATCAAAACTTCGAAAAAGGTAATTTTTATTGCTGTTTATCTGTGTTTCTACGGA
>JAFXAN010000124.1 GCA_017517035.1 Clostridia bacterium | reverse complement strand
CTCACAACAATTCTCCGTAGAAACACAGATAAACAACAATAAAAATTCCCTTTTTCAAAGTTTTGATCGACCTTTTTTAAAAGGTCGCGCGAGCCGACGGCGGCGTCGGTCGCCTCCGCAGAGGCGAAACTCCCTCACCGACCTCCTGCTCAAAGAGTCGAAGGGTATCAAGATATCCTTCTTTATCGGCAGGAAAAGCAAGTCCGTGTCCTGCACCCGGAACGGTCATTATGCTCTTTCTTGAAGCGCACGCCTCAAAAAGCTCTCGGCTCATTTGGCATGGCACAAAATCATCATCCTCTCCGTGAATGAAAATCATTGGAACATTACATTTTTTCACCGTTTCAATGGGCGGCATCTCTTCAAGATCAAATCTGCCGAAGATTTTTGCTCCGAGCTTAACAACAGGATAAAAAATCCGCACGGGCATATGTAACTGACGCATCACCTTTTTTATTATTGCCTCTGCCGAGGAATAACCGCAGTCCGCCAAAATACAAACAACATTTTCGGGAAGCTTTTCCCCTGCCGCCATCATAACGGTTGAAGCACCCATAGAGATACCTGTCAGAATTATTTTTTTGTTTTTTCCAAATCGCTCATTTGCATAATTTATCCAAGAAAGGCAATCAAATCTTTCCTTGACTCCAAAAGTTATGACCCTTCCGCCGCTTTTACCGCTTCCTCTCTGATCCACAATAAGTGCGCTTCTGCCAATGGCAAAGCATCTTTCAACAGCTCCGCAAAGGTCACGAAGTGCGCTGCCCCGATATCCGTGAAAAAGTATCTCAAGAGGGGCATCGGGTGAAAATTCATAATATTTTCCGCAAAGCGTAAGCCCGTCAAAGGAGGTTGTACTGACCTCCTCGCCTCCAAGCGCTCTCACCTGATCGATCCAGCGCTTCATTTCATCATAATATGGCTCATATATCTTGCCCGACGGAAAATCATACTCCCCATCGGCAAGCTCCTTTTTGGGTGCAGAATAAAATACGAACAAAAAACAGCCGAAAACGGCGGCAAAAAACAATATAGCAATTCCCACAAGAGACAAGATCAAATATAACATATCAAAAAGCTCCCAAAAAATATTATAACAGAGACCGAGCCACGCTCAGCCTCTGTTTTTATCCGACTTTTTATGCATTTCAGAAAGTATCATAGCATACCTTGCGGTATACAGAACAAGCGAAAGCACCATTGCACAAAGGCAGCACAAAATAAGAAGATTTGCCGTCTTAACCGTCATCGGTATCACAAGAAGCAAAACAATTATCAAATAAAACAATATCGTTGCCATTTTTCCATACCATTTTGAGCCGTCAACGACATCCGTTGCCTTTAGAACCAAATATCCCATAAGTCCCACAAAAAGCTCTTTGAATATCAGCACTCCCACAAGAATGAGCATCAGAGGGTAATTATATGCAAGACATGCAACCACCGTTATCTGCGTCAGCTTGTCGGCAATGGGGTCGATTATCTTTCCGAAATCGGTTATAAGCTCATAATGCCTTGCAATATAACCGTCTATACAATCGGTAAGCCCCGAAAGAACGATAAGAGAAGCTGAAAGATATTTCATTTTCAGATAGTATGTCCACACAATAAAAGGAATCAGAATGATGCGGGCATATGATAGCAAATTCGGTACAGTAAAAAACTCACCCTTAAATCTTTTTAGCATTTTTCACTCCAAAATGTTAAACTTTTACATTAAAATCTCTCTTGCACGAGGGACAAACTGCACTATGCTCCCCTCTCCTTTTCGGAAAGCGAAGGACTGCCCCGCAGTGAGGGCATTTTTTATAAACATGGGTCTTTCTGTCTCGCCATTTATTCTTCTGAAGCTTCATAAAGCCTTTAAATGATCTTTTGATCGCAAGATATTTTTCGTTTTCTGCCCTTCTTGCCATAATGTTCTTCGAGAACACTCTGTATGTCATAAATACGAGAAGCGCTATTATGAAAGCTGACAGAATATAGCTTCCAATAAACAGATTAAGAAAGAATAAAACATAAAAAACAATAGTCAAAAATCGGTAAAGCTCGTCTGCTCCGTATCTTCCATACATAAATCTTATAAATTTGTCCTTCAATCCCATATCAAACCTCCGCATTTACAATTATATGGCAATGAATCATCCAAAAATACAAGCTTTGTATTTTTTATATTTTACCACCGGAAAATAAACACAATATAAACTCACAGCGAAAGAGGAAGAAGAACAGTGAATTTTGTTCCCCTGCAAAGCTCACTCTCAACCTTTATGCTACCCTCACAAAGCTCCATTATTCGCTTTACAAGCGAAAGTCCAAGCCCGTTTCCTCTTTCCGAGTGCGATTTGTCCCCCTGATAAAACTTATCAAAAATCTTTTCCAAAACATCGCCATTCATGCCGATTCCGTTATCCGAAACGGAGACGACCGCATTCCCTTCCCTGATGCACGCATGAATTTCGATCCTTCCGCCGTCACCGGTATATTTGACGGCATTTCCGATGAGATTTATCCAAATGTGGCTCATCAGCTCCTCGTTGCCGTTATATTCGATCTCATCAAGCTCAACATCCATCTCGATATTTTTTTGCTCCCAATCCTTTTCAAAGAGCAAAATACAGTCTCTTAGCTGTTCATCAAGAGAATATGGCTTTTTTTCGCCCACAAGCTGCTGGTTTTCAAGCTTCGAAAGGAGCAGAACATTAGTCGCCATATTGGAAAGCCTCTCGCTCTCACTTGCAATTATCTCGGCATATTTTTTCTTCTCCTCATCGGTGAGATCCTCACTCTGAAGCTGCTTTGCAAATCCTCTTATCGAAACGATAGGTGTTTTAAATTCGTGGGAAAAATTATTGATAAAATCCGAGCGGAACATTTCCGTTCCCTCAAGCTCCTTTGCCATGCTGTTAAAATTATCAACAAGCAAGCCGATCTCGGATACATGAGTTTTTCTGTCGACCCGAACCGAAAAATCTCCCTCCGATATCCTTTTTGTTGCCGCAACGATATCGTCAAGCGGTCTTATATAAAATCTCATAAGGAAGGATGCAAGCAACGCTCCGAGAATGCAGCCCGCACAGACGATTATCGGAGTTACCCAAGCTCTTGCCATGATAGATGCCGGAATAGCGCCAAACAAAATCAAAAGCAAAAGCACGCCTGCCATTATAAGAGCGGAAATGCTGACGATAAGGAGCAAAAAAAGCATTCCCTTATTTTGCAGACCTCTGTATTTTTTCATCCTTTTTTTACCGCCTTATATCCGAGTCCTCTCACGGTCACAATCTCAAAATCGGGATTCTGACCGAATTTTTCTCTCAATCTGTTTATATGTACATCAACGGTATGCGGGTCACTTTCGCTATCCATATCCCAGATCTCATCCATCAGAGCCGCTCTTGTAAAGATCTTGCCCTGATAGGAAAGCAGCTTATAAAGAAGCAAAAATTCCTTTGGCGGAAGGGCATTTTCGCTCTTGCCGTCAAAAACCGTAAGCTTATCATAATCAAGAACCGTGCTTCCCACCGTCAGCTTATGCTCGGTGGAAATTTTAGAACGCCTCAGAAGTGCCGCAATGCGGAGAAGCATCTCCTCCTCATCAACCGGCTTTACCATATAATCATCGGTTCCCGCAAGAAATCCCTGTTTTTTGTCGGCAGGTGCTTCCTTTGCGGTTACCATAAGTATCGGCAGCTCCGATCCGCCCTCACGCAAGGTTCTTGTAAATTCATAGCCGTCCATTTGGGGCATCATTATATCAAGAAGCACCAGATCCACATGCTTATGATCCATGATCTCAAGAGCTTCTATACCGTTTGATGCAAGAATAGGATTATAGCCTCCGCGCCGCAGCACCGCCTCCATCAGAAGTCTTGTGCTTCTGTCGTCCTCAACAACAAGTATATCAAACATATCTTATCCTTTCGCCTATTCGCCTTTAAGCTCAATTGCGGTCACGCTATGCCCCGTTGAAGGAAGAAATTTTTCGAGAATATCGCTCATTTTGATTTTAAGGCTTGATGTGTTGACACATGGATGACATCCGAGATATTCTTCTTTCAGAATGTCCTTGTCAATAAGAAGATTTATGTTTTTGTCTTTGTCATTCATAAGTCCAAGGACGGTAACAGCCCCCGGGCAAAGCCCCATGAGCGAAAAAAGATATTCCTCGGGTGCAAATGAGAGCCTTGCAATGCCAAGTGCATGAGAGACTTCTTTCGTTTTGAAATGCTTGTCACCGGGCATCAGCAAAAGATAAAAGGTCGTCTTTTGGGAGTTGCAAAGAAACAAATTCTTGCACATTTTTGTGCCAAGCTCGCCGTCCACAAGCTCACAATCGGCAATCGTTGCCGCCGCATCGTGATCTACTCTTGTATATTCAATATCAAGTCCCCGAAGATATTCATATGTGCTTTTTTCAAGCTCACTTCGCTCTGAATCGGGTCTGTTTTTATAAATTTCCATGCCTTTTACCTCTTGACATAAACATTTCTTTGTTATATAATAACTTATATTTTATTTAATTTCAAGCATTTTTTTCGATTTTTCATGTATTTTTCACAAAAGGGGTAAAAATGAATTCATTTTTCAAAAAATATTTAGGAAGCTTTGCGCTTCTTCTTGCAGCCGTCATATGGGGATTCGCCTTTGTTGCGCAGACCTCGGGAGCAAAATCCATACCCGCATTCACCCTCAACGCTCTTCGTTCTTTTGTGGGCTTTGCATTTCTCGCTCTTCTCATCGCAATCATGTCAATAAAAAAGAAGGACCTGATTCCATCTGACAAAGCCTCGGTAAAGTCACTCATAATCGGCGGCATTTGCTGCGGAGTTGCCCTCTTTATTGCAACGGGATTTCAGCAGTACGCCATCGGTACATATCCTCCCGAGGCGGCGGCTTCTGGCAGAAGCGGATTTATAACCGCTCTTTATGTTGTCCTCGTTCCATGCGTCAGCGCACTTATTCTGAAAAAAAAGATACATCCCATTGTTTGGCTCGGGATAGGAATTGCAGTTGTCGGAATGTATCTTCTTTCTTTTTCGAAAGGAATATCGGGAATCTATTTGGGAGATCTCATAACATTTCTTTGTGCGGTTTCCTTTTGCGGTCATATTCTCGTTATCGACCATTTTGTTGCGAAAAACAACGGGATCTTGCTCTCCTGCATTCAGTTTTTCACTGTCGGTGTTCTTTCGCTGGTTGTGGCACTCATATTTGAAAAGACTACCCTTTCCGCAATTTTGGAGGCTCTGATCCCAGTGCTTTATCTTGGAATCATGTCAAGCGGAGTGGCATATACCCTTCAAGTGGTGGGACAAAAATATACCGCCCCCACGACCGCTTCCATTCTCATGAGCCTTGAAAGCGTTTTTGCCGTCATAGGCGGTGCTCTCGTGCTGGGCGAAAGGCTATCTTTCCGTGAGCTTATAGGATGCCTTCTTATGTTTGCCGCAATTATCGTTGCACAGTCTCCGGATTTCGCTAAAGCTAAAAAAGAATAACGCTAAAAACAAAGGGACTGAGTCACAATAGCTGACTCAGTACCTACTATTTTGATTCGCTATTTTTTTCGTCACCATTCTTCAAACAGCAATTTGTCGGTGAGGGAGTTTCGCCACTGCGGTGGCGACCGACGCCGCCGTCGGCTCGCGCGACCTTTTAAAAAAGGTCGATCAAAACTTTGAAAAAGGGAATTTTTATTGTTGTTTATCTGTGTTTCTACGGAAATTTTACGGAAATTACATGTAGAAAAACTTAGCATCAAT
>JAFXAN010000123.1 GCA_017517035.1 Clostridia bacterium | reverse complement strand
TGTGGGCTAAGGAAAACGGTATTGTAAACGGTGTAACAGAAACTGAATTTTCACCGGATAGTGACATTACCCGTGAGCAGATAGCAACCATTATGCATCGCTATGCAAAGTATAAGGGATATGATGTGGAATCAGGCAAAAATACAAACATTCTTTCTTACAACGATTATGACAGTATTTCCGATTATGCAAAGGCTTCTTTGCAGTGGGCAAACGGAATTGGCTTGATTAATGGTAAAACAGAAAGCACATTAAATCCCCTTGACAATGCAACAAGAGCTGAAGCTGCAACAATATTTTACAGATTTGTTAAAGCGAATTTAATATCAACGCAAAACTAACCACCAAAGGCACTCCAATCGGGGTGCCTTTGGTATATCTTTACGACATATTTTTTACGAAAAAATGATTCTTTTTCAATTTATAATTCAGCAGAAATAATTAAATCAAAACGGAAATGAAGTTGAATGATTTCAAACTCGTTTCCGTTTGTTTTTTATAAAGCTAGGCTTCCTTCAGACTCCGCCTCACGTCGGACGCCCTTGCCCATGCCAAGTGCACAGCTATAGCCCGAGATCACAAACATAGATCCCGGGCTTTTGTGGTTAAAAACTATTTATTTATAACAATTGGTAAAACTTCGACATCTGCATATCCGCTTGCTGTCAGCTTTTCTTTTGCCGCTGCAACCGCTTCAGATGATACTGATGCATTTGACTTAAGGAATGCAAGATAGTTGCCTTCACCATCATTTACGAGTGTAATGGTTACATTCTCAAAACCTTCAATGGGCGTTTCCCTGATCTCTTCAACATCTGCACCCAGAAGGAGAATGCTCCAAACTGCTTTTTCATCGACAGCGGCATCTCTGATTCCTTCTGCATTTGCCTTATACATATCATATGCAACCTTGAATATGCTCGCCGCCTTATATTCCTCGCTTACATCTCCGTAATCGCAATAGTAAATATATTCGTTTCCTTCGGCATCAAAATAGACCGCATATGCTCTTGCATAAACCTCAAGCTTTCCGTTATCTTCACTGAAATTAGTTACAGTTCCAGCAAACATAGTCTTTTCTGCTGTACTTATGGATAGGGTTTTGCCCGAATAACCGTCATTTTCTTCATATGTGCTGTCATAAACCGCTACCTTTTTAATATTTGTGGCAGGGGCTATATATGCACCGTTACTGTCGGATGAAACAAACGCATTTGCCATGTTTGCTGAAGAGGAGACCAAAATTCCGTATTCACGAAGAGTAAAGCCTGCCGAGGCAAGGTCTTTTTTCTCCACATTATCAAAGGAGAATATATAACGGAGACCGTTATAATCTTTATAGCGTATCGAAATTCCTTCTGCATTTATAGCACCGTTCATAAGCATCGCTTTTGCTTCTGTTTCACCGGACTCAAGTGAAGCATTGATAGCCTCCACCTGTGCCTCATCAAAGCATATGATCTTCGTATCTACTCCGTTAAATGCTGTGGCATCTACCTTCACAGCAGAATTTTTGAGTACAAGATTTTTAAGAGAGGTACATCCTTTAAAAGCATTTGCAGAAATTGATGTAACATAAGAAGGAAGCGTCAGAGTGCTGAGAGAGGAACAATTCGCAAACATCCCGTTTGTTATCGCTGAAAGATTTATCGGTGTTCCTTTTCTGAATGTTACAGCCGATATCGATTTACAGCCATTAAACAAATTTTGCGAACAAGAGGCGGAAGTGAATTTATGAACAAAGGCAATATTTACTACGCCCTCTTCCGGCTCTGCGGCTCCGAAGCCCAATGTGGTAAGAGATGGATTATTTGAGAAAAATCCATAGGATGCGTAGGAATTATTCTGAATTTCAAAATAATCATCCTTGAACCAAATTTTCCAAAGATTTTCATAGCTGTCAAAAATTCCGTGTGTTCCTCCGTGATATAGCAGTTTATCAATACTACCGAGGGAATATATCTCATAGACGGCATCAGCCCATATAGGCTTCCAGCTTGCTATAAACTTGGTAGAACTATAATATCGTGAGCTTTTAAGCTTAAAATCAAGAGTCAATTTTCCGCTATCATCATCAAAGCTCCATACAAAACCAACATTACCACCACCGTCAATAGAAGAACCGCTTCGTGTGAGCTCAGAATATATTGATTCGGGGTAATACTTAATAGCAACATTTCTGTCATCCTTCATCATCTCACGGACAACACTTGCACCGTTTGATGTGGGATATACATAATATATCACATTATCGAAATCTCCGAATACTTCATTCAAAGCATCCGCCGAATAAGTCTCAAAGGAAGCCTCCTTGCCTGTTGCCAAAAGAACGGTGATATCTGTTGTAATCTGACTGAGATCAATAGAAATATCAGCAATTGCTGTCTCTCTCAGATCAATAACGGAATTAAGTCCGCTGTTCTTCAAGGTGTTGTAAATCTCTGCAGTCTCAACGGATATAAACAGATTACTGCAGCCTTCAAATGCTGTTGAATCAACTGTTGTGATACCGGAAGGAATCTTAATAAACTTAAGAGATACACAATTCTTAAATTCATTTGGACCGATTTTTGATGCAATATAATTATTGGTCGTAGCTGTGGGCAATTTTACATTTGTAACAGAAGCACATCCATTCAGAAGATTATTCACAGTTCCTGCTTGTCTGACAGTTTTAAAGCCCGAAAGATCGACAACATTATATACAACATTATCCCAGCTTCTTCCAAAGTCCACGGTTGTAAGCGAAGTACAGGAAGCAAAGAGTCCGTTTGCGGTGGACTGAACTTCCGAAACTCGGTTATCTATCAAAACAGCCTCAAGATTCGGCAAATTATTGAAGAACCCTTCGCTGATATTGTTGATCTGCATTTTATTCCACAAGGGACTACCGGAAATCTGTATTCTTATAATGGCATCTCTCCAGAGCTTTTTGAAAGAAAGGTATGCAGGTGTATTCTGATTCATAACCAATTCACTTGAGCTCACAGCCTTTAATGTCAGCAAGCCTGTAGCTTCATCAAATGTCCAAGAATATGAACTGGTATTGCTTTCAGCGCCATCCCTTGCAAGAGACGGATCAAACTCAACAGAATAATAAGTAAGTTTCACTGTTGTACTTCCGCTCTCTCTAATATAAGCTCTTATATCGTCTGCAGCATCGCAGGTAGGATAGCTGACGAATATGATTTGATCTGTTGCATTAACGCCTGTAAAATCAATTTTTATTCCGTCACCTTTGCCCACCCAAATGCTTCCATTAAGACCAACCAAAACAGACGCACTTATATTGGTCACATTTCTAATATCAATAATGCCATCTTGAGCATCAGAACCATGATTTGTTATGGAAACGAGCGCAGTATCGCCCATGAAAAGCCCTTTGGATGACAAATCATTTAACGAATTTGGAAGTATCACGGAAGTGAGATTAGGAAGTCCTGCAAAGGCATAATCCGATATACCCGTGATGCCTGTGGCTTCTTCGATAACTATTTCTGTGATACTCTCTGCATATTCAATCCACGGAATCGCAGAAAGATCATCTGCAGTGGGGACAGAATCAAATGCAATGATTCCGTCTCCGCTACCGCTGATAACAAGTACACCGGGACTTACTATCATCCAATTATATCCGCTCGCCATCGTTCCGGAATAGGAAACATCCCCACCGATCGCATCAACATAGCTATCGGTATATGTATCGCCGCAAATACAGGTATGAGTTGTATAGCCCTGAGATGTATAGGACGGCTCAGTTACTACAGAGGTATATTTATGACCTATATTACCGTAAACAAAAGAATCAAGCCATATCTTATAGTCGGTAGAGTATTCATTCTTTGTGTTCTTCGCAACGAGCTTTATGGTATGTTCGCCGCAAGGCAGATCGGTTTTTCTGAAAAGCACTCCTGTGGAATATGGACGGAGTTCTTTATAAGGATCAACGGTTTCTACCAAGTTACCGTCAATATATATATCACAAATACCGGAATCATCGGTTTTTATACCTAAAATACTGATGACACTTCCCGTAAAGGTAAATTCTGCGCTTCCGGAGAGAGTCCAAGCTGCAACGGTGTCGTCATAAGTTTTCCAGAATCCGCTTTTTATTACAGCTGAATCATCATTATACACCCTAACTCCGGGACAAGCATTTATCTCTTCTTCTGTCATTTCTGCGTCTGTTGGAACAGCATCCAGCTTATTCATATATTCAACAAGAGTCGCACGAAGGATATTTTCGTTCTCTGCACTTTCAAGCGCAGCCTTTCCTTCGGATATAATTGAAGAAATTTCAGTCAGCTCTTCGGGTCTATAATCCGAAACAGTAAGATAATTTTCAAGGGAAGAAACGGAGGAGGTGGGGAGATCAACACCTTCGGAGGAACCCTTTCTTAAGGTAACATAAGATGTCTGACCGTAGCAATTCTCGGTATTAATCTTAATTCTGATAGGATTGAGGCTGAGAACCTTTACATTATCCGATTTTGAAACTATCTCGGAAACAATATAACCTTCGCCAAGGTCATAATCAATAGTAACGCATTCATTTCTCCAAGAAAAATCGCTGATTGCAAGCTTTACAGTCTCTTCTGTCTCTTTTCTTATAACAACTGCACTATTATAAGAGGTGAGACCGTCAACAGTGTTTGTTTCAACTGTTACAGCATCGCCAACATTATTCCAGAATACAAATCCTGTTATATTCTCAAGCGCATCTCTTGCCGCTTGAACATTTTCGTTATTCAGAATTATCTCAACAGAGGGATTTTCACCATATGATGCAACATCCTCTGCTGAATAACCGGGTAGAGTCACATAGGCATATGTTGCATCCAATGCAACACCGTGATCCTGATAGATAGTCAGATAATTGCGTGTATATGGTGTTGCATTATTAGAACCGGGATAGCTTGTAATGTTACTCCATTTGCCGGTTCTTGCTTCTCGGATACCTGAAAGGGTCGTTCTGTCCGGGAAATAATATCCGACATCAGAGCCATCAACATTTCCTTCAATCCAGATTGTGCTTACATTTTCAAGAGTTTCTTTCCAGCCCTGATCTTTCGATTTCTCTGTGCCGTTAATGATAAGAGTATTATCACCGTTGATCTTCAGATTTTCAACAATGGTTTCGCCAACTTGATCGTTTGTTGTTGTAATTCCCGCACCAAAGTTTAATATCTTATCACCAAGCACAAGCCAAGCCTTTTTAGCATCGATATTTTCATTATAAACTCTTTGAACGCTCATTCCAATGCCATCGCCAAGCTCCGCACCGCCGGCAAAGCTCTTTCCTGCTACGCCGTAAACATTACATCCTTTTGAGGTTGTCTTATAAGCAACCGTAGTACCGGGGAGACGGTACATATCAACGGTACACCAATAATTGTCATTATATCTGTTTACATCGGAATCATAGAGATATGTGACACCGTCCGAGGTATGCCAGCCCCTTGTGTTTTCGCCGTTTGCCTCCTCATAGTTCATGGTTCTTTCGGAATACATACTGAGAGCAAACGCCCAATCGTCGCTTCTTACGACCGTCTTATCCATTTTAGGGAAATGCATATAATCGGTACTATATGTATATTCTCCTGCGCCGGACACAACCTCGTGTGATTTTAACAGCGCAAAAAGCGATAATTTTTCATAATAGGGATATTCTGTCTTAAGAGAATTGTCCATCCAATTCTTTATAATGGACGCATAATCAAGAGTCGCTCCGGTTTGATCCATAGCGGATACAAGTGAAAATGCAGAAATCATACCTATTCCGCCAACAATTTCCTGGCTACTGTATCTTGCCAATTCTCGGCCTCTTATCATAGTCATGAGATTTCCATTATATATAAAAGGTTCAATTGCGGTTGCTGCCAAATTATGGAGTGCCCGCACCTTATTTTCGTTCATAGCCCAAGGAGAGCCATCAAGAAGCCAACAGATATAGCTCATATACTGAAACTGAGTACATCCGTATGTTCCGCTATATGCAACACCACCGTGAGCAAGATAAGAGCCATCATCATAAAAACCATTGCCGCTCTTTACATATTTGAATGCAACATCCATACCGAGATCGCATTTTTCTATTTCCTCAACGGATTTCACAATGATGCCTCGAGTCAGTCTGACACGAATTTGGAAAAGTCTGTTGCAGGCATCATAATGTCCGCTGCAAATGTCATATGAGAGAGGATTCTGAAAATGATCAATGGCATTCATATAATTTGCTATCTGATCATCTGTAAGATGTTCATACATTATGACAACAGTGTCATTTAGATTATTTGCGCATCCAACTTCCCAATCCCACCAGTTTCCTGTTGGAGTTACATTCTCATTATATCGGTTTTCATACATCCAATCAAGTCCAAAGATAATTGCATTCTTGAGTTCTTCGCTTTTGTACATCTCTGCGCCCTTGGTTTCATATGTAACCGCAAGATACAGTAAGCGAGAATAGTTACTTGTGACATAAGATGTTGTCAACTGATTAAGCGAATTATCGCTGAGATCTTCCCAAAGATATTGAGCATCATCAGCTAAATTCATTGAGGAAAAATAATCGGCAGCAGTTTCATTTCTTACTCGAATATTTTCGGCAACAATCGGATCATCCAAAGAATATTCCATTCCTTCTGCCGTCAAAAATACCTTCCACTTTTCGCGCAAAAGATCAAATTCATCCTTTCCGCTTTCGCTGCTTTCCGCTTCAGACGCAAATACACCAATTGACATAAATGATACAACAAGCATAATTGCAACAAGAATCGGTGAAATAAACATTTTCATAACTTTCATAATTGATAACCCTCCATCTTTTTATTTTTAACCGCACACTGCGTATAAAATATTATGTAAAAACTGTTTATTTTCAAAAATAGCTTGATAAAATACTCATTTTATGTTATTATATCACTTAACACACTAAAAAGCATTAGATTTTGCGACCTAAACACAATAAAATGCAACTTCAAAAAGCAAAGGAGTAATAGTAGGTGAAAGATCAGTATATCAAAAAAAATGTAACAGTAATATTGGGGAAGCTAAAAGATATTAACCCAATCTATTTTGAAGACTGCATCTTTAAGCCGGGAGGTGTATTTTCGGCTAAAAGAAACCATACTACAATCTCATACTGCTATGAGGGAACGGGAACACTTGACATATACGGAAAATCATATGAGGTTCACGCAGGACAAGTATTTATAATTCCTCAAGGAGTAATGTCAAGTTGCCGTGCAAGCATAGATGATCCTTGGAAGAGAATTACAGTGGGATTCGACGGAGAACGCTGCCGTGATTTCAATGTTATTCCCACGGTTTTCGATTATCCCTCGGATCTTTTTGACGAGATTCTAATGACTGCTAATTTTGATGGGCGTATGGATATCATCGTTGCTTCAATAATAATGAGAATGTACAGTGCCTGGATGCCGCATGACAGCAATCAAACAGATAACGATCTTGAAGGTATCAAGCTTTATATTGAAAATAATTTCATGCTTCCTTTGAGCGTTGAAAATATAGCGGGAAAATTTCACATGAACAGAACATATCTTTCAAGAATCTTCAAAAAGGCATACGGAAAAAGTCTTAAAGAATATATTACATATATTCGATTGAAAGAAGCTCGAAGTTTGCTGAATCAAGGAAAAAATGTCACAGAAGCGGCACTTCTTTGCGGCTTCAACAGTTCTACTCATTTTTCTTTTATGTTTAAAAAATACTATAACTGCCCACCGGAAAATCAAAAATTATCGAAACTTTCAAAAGAGATCGGCACTTTGGAATATATAAGCACCCAGGATGAACAGGAGCAATCCTGATCGCGACAAGCTGTCTCTTACCTGCTTATTGCTTGAAAAATTCCGCAGAATACGGGCTTTCCGATATGCAGTCAAAGAAGCTTTTCGAAAAATATCTAAAGTAATATTTTTTATTTGATGATTCTATATGTTTGTAAAAATTGTGAAAGAGTCCATACAGTCTTGCAGGTGCTTTATATGGATACGATGCGATACCAAAAAAAATGGAGCGACACTCTCTAACAAATAGCTTATATCAAAGATATAAGAATGAGTATACTATTCTTGGTATTACCCCAACATTTATTATAGAACCTAGAAATGTTTCTTCATTATATTATATTTCAAGAGAAAAGCCGCCGGAAGAGGTGGCTTTTTTTATGCTGATAAGGTAAAAAAACAGAATTTTTTTGATTTGTTTGATTTTTTTATGTTTTTGGTTTGATTTTGATATATACATTTGCATTTTGAAGCTGTATAATTAAAAAAACACAAAAGGAGAAAGAAAAAATGAAAAAATTTTTAGTCACAACATTGGTCGTTTTAACCCTTATTGCTGCATTGACGGTTATGATTTCTGCTGAAAATCTTATCGATCAAAGCTTCCACACAACTACGGGTGATATCAAATGGGCATTCTTTGAGTCGGCGGGAAAACTTGCATATAACAATACTGAATATGCTGCCGGAACACTGGTTATTTACGGTGACGGAACTGCATACGGTTATTCCCAGACACCGACGTCTGACGGTAGCGGATATCCTTGGAAAGCCGTTATGAGTAAAATAAAGACAGTAGTTTTTGACACACCTAATCTTACTACTATTCAGACTTTTAGATACATGAGAAACTATAGTGAGCTCTATATTCCTGCAGGCGTAACAACATTTGCAAGCTCGCTTTTTGCGGGATCATGGTCGCTTAATACAATAAAGGTTGCCGAAGTTGATTATTCCGAATACGGCGATACATATATTTATGACCTCCGAAACATAAAATCATTTAGTAATTATTCATTTGACGGTGTTGCAAACAATGTTGAAGAGAACATAACTATTCTTTTAGGAAAAGATACTTCTGCCTCTTTTACTTCTACTAGTGGTAAGTTTGCAGAAAATTCGAAAAGTACATTTACATTTGTTGTTTATAAAGACTCAAAAGGAGAAACTTTTGCAAAATCACTTGTTGATATCGCCTCATCAGCAAATATTGCAGATAATATCAAGATCGAATATTATCCCGAGCCTGCAACGGGTGCTATGAGCTTTGTCGGATATCAGGTCAGAACCACAGGTTATAATGGTCTTCGCGGTGTTTTCAGCTTTGATAAAACAGTTATAAACGAGGGTAGGGAATGTGTAGAATACGGTACTATTCTCACCACAAAGGCAAATAAAGAAGCTGTTGGTACAGAGCTTACAGAGAATAACGGTGAATTTGAAACAGCCAACAAAAAAATAGTAAAGCTTCCCGTGGTAAAAAACGGAGAACTTGTTGGAAAGTGCTGGTCAGATGACGAGAACAAGTTGGATTTTGCAGCAACGGTAGTAAATTTCAAAGATAACTACAAAACCCCTATCTATATGTGCGGTTATGAGATCTGGAAGGATTCGAAGGGAAATACCGAGATCGTTTATACAGAATATTGTGTTGTAGAAAACGAAGTATATACTCCTTCCATTTATGAAGTTGTTTTGGAATTCTTTGCAAACGGTCTCTTGAATGCATCTGATGAAGATGATAAAAAGGTTCTTTGGGGAGTGCTTGATAATTGCAGAAATGAAATTACATCAACTTCTGACACATATGCAGTTGAAAATAATATTATTAAGCATACATCGGCAGATGTAAATATTCATACCTTTACTCGTTCTGATGACTCTGTTGTAGCTATTATAACAGGAAGCGGTACACTCAAGGACGTTTCGAAAATCCTTTATAATGCGGGTGTTGCGCCTGAAGTTGTGGTTATCGACCATGGATTTACCGTCATTGGATATAATTGTTTCACAAGACCTGTCTGGGAGTATAAACCGTTTAAAACTATTATTTATCCGGATGGAATAACTTCACTTGGGACAACAAACTTCCAGGGACTTTCAAATCTTGAAACTGTATTTAAGGTTCACACATCAGCAGAAGCAGGAACAGTTGACATCAGCTATATCAATGAAGTTGAGCTCTCATATTTGTTCAATGGTGCATCAAAGATTAAGTATATTCATCTTCCTACAAATTTAACAAAGAAAAATAATGTGGTTTTGACAGTAGAGGCATTCCAGAATTGTACATCACTTAGCGCAATCTGGTGCGGTGATAATAAAAAGCCTACAGATGGAACAGCAGATTTTACGGGAACAACCATAACGGAATCGGGAAGTAAAACATTTAATGGCGCTAATAGAATAACCAATTTCATTTGGGGAGAAGCAGTTTCTCAGTAAATAATCATTGAGAGTGGCAATGCGAATCATAAAAGTTTTCCTTTCTTTAAATCTTATATTCATCGTAGCATTGCCACTATTTATAATAAGAAATATGGGGTTAGCTTAATGAGCTAGCCCCATATTTTTTATAACGGTACTACTTTGTATTCCTCGGGGATGCCGCCCATATAAGTGTCGGGGTAGTAGTGCTTACATTTGGCGATATAGAAGTTCTCAAAAAACTTTCCGCGCCTTAAATGTCTGCCTTTTAATGTTATCCAGCTCGGCAAATTCCGCAAACAGCTCGGTAAGGTGCCCCATAGCTTCGGTGTTGGTGTTTGAAACATCCATTTGGAACTCTGAATGTACCGACATCGGTATTTTGATGGTAAGCCTTTTGCCACCATTGATCGCACAGTTAAGTTCAAAAAATTCGTTGTTTTTCATTTTCTTTTTCTCCTGTAATTTTATTTTACGGAAATGATCGTTACTCCTGACGTGTATTCCGCTATAAATATTATGAAAGAACTCTTCGACACTCAAAAAATCAATCAAACACTGTTATTTTGTCGGGCATAATAATTGCTTGGCTGTACTTTCCTTTTTATCTATTTCGTTTTTTGTTCTTTGAAACTCCAAAAATCTATCAAATTCCCAAGTTTCTTCGTTCCCAAAGACCTTTTCATAGGCTCGCAACCGTGTTTCATTTTGTGCCTGTCGCCATTTGATCCGCAAATGTACGTAAGCTCCTCGCCGGAGGGGCGTCTGCGACGCTTCTTGTCTTACTGTCTCTCTCAAATTACAATTGTAAAAAATGCAATTTTTTACTTATTCAAAAATGATTAAAAAATAGCTTTAATACTTCCCTCCGTCTCTGCAAAAAAGCTCTTGTCCCGATAAAAGGCTAAAAATGATAGAAATGATCATCAGATCATGTGGCGGAATTGCCCTGATTTTATATGCAAAATATTTAATGCACAATGTATAACAGATATACCAATATCGGTGAGAAGTCCGGCAACTCTCGGATCGGGCATTGCAAATCGCTGGGAGAGATAACGGAGCGATGCTCCAAGCTCTCCATCGGGACCACCATACTGCGAAAGTATTACCTTCGCCGCCCTCGCATCCGGATTTTTTATCTTAACGGGATACTGTAATCTCTTCTCATATTCCCACATCAGCAAAAACCTCCTTCGCCGTTTTCCCATGGCATATAGCCCGCATTCCATAGCCATTTATCACTATCATTTATGGCATAAGCCTCAATCGAACCGTATTTTTCCGTAAAGGCCTTCATCATATCGTGTCTTTTATTCATATATTCTTTCATCATCACAAGAGCTTCCGTGCAATTTGGATGAGTGTCAAGATAGAGACGAAGCTCATCAATAGCAAAGCTTATCACATTTATTTCTTCCATGGCTGCATTTCTGTTTCTTAAGGTCATGTTGTCGGGTCTTACCATGCTCTGCCTCCGTATGGAAGATCAAGCTTCATAAAAAGCGTTCCTCTTTTCAAAGCGTCAGCAGGAGCATAGAGCTTTTCAAAGGGCTGGCTCAGAACATAAGCCATTGCAAGAACCATCTCTTCCTTTTTGCCCTCACAGCCTGCACCGCCTGTTCCGCCACCGCTGTTTTCACAGCAATCGCCGCAGGACGGAAGCTGCTCCATCACCGAAATCGAGCGTCTTTCGCCCGAAAAGGTCGGAGCGTATCTGTAATTTCTGTCTTGTTGCATCGGTTTTCTCCTTTTCTGCGCAGTTTGTCATATTTCTGCGCCTATTCTTATATTATGTCATTTCTTGTTTTTTGTGCAGATAAATTGTAAGTTTTCAAACAGTAATTTATCGAACAGTCGAAGCCGTAATCCGTAGGGGCGATCATTGATCGCCCGTCTCATAAACAGCTCAAAATATCGTTATTTTACGCCGTTTGTTTTTTCGGGCGATCAATGATCGCCCCTACAGATTTCGTTTTCACTCACCGCTAAATTACTGTTTGAAGAAAAAAGAGCAGTTACTGAATAGGCGCTTTTTTGCCCTCATGGTGCTGCTCTATAAATAATTGTTTTTTAAACATAAAAAGATGGTGCTGTCTCACTAAGAGACAGCACCGTTTTTATTAAATATGATGATCAGTGATTTCTGCTCCAACCAAGCTCAAGTGCAGCCCAGTCACGAACAGGAAGAATTCTTGTCCATCTCTCAAATTCTGTATTCCAGATATAGATATGGGAGTTTGTAGCTTCCTGAACATCGGCATAATACCACTTGTTCCTATCGCTGTTGTCAACCCATTTTATCATATCGGGAAGCAGATGATCCTTGTGAGGAATTCTGTCAAGAGTACGGTTGATTATCTTCATCGCTTCAGCGCGTGTTACATATCTATCGGGGCGGAATGTTCCGTCTGTATAACCGTCAACGATTCCAAGCTCACGGGCAGCTTCGATAAAGTCGCTTGCCCAGTGTGCGGATGTATCCGAGAAATGCGTCTGCATTCCTGCGGGAGTTCCGTAGAATGTCATTGCGATCTTAACAAGCTCTGCTCTTGTGATATATGCATTGGGACGGAATGTTCCATCGGAATATCCGTCAAGAACATCTGCATTCTGAAGTGTGGATATTGCCGTGTTGAACCAGTTGCTTGAAGATACATCCGAGAATGTATTTGTTGTTGACCAGAAATAGTTACGGCTATCTTCCTTAAGCATACGGAAGAAGATCGTTGCAACCTCTGCACGTGTAATATTATTCTCGGGTCTTACGGTTCCATCGGGATATCCGATAATATAACCGAAGTGATCATCTTTTTCGAGCTGAACCGCAACATATGTATTGGTGAAGTTCATCGTCTGATATGATCCCGTATCAACTCTTATAATACCGTTTGCAACATCACAGTATACAGAATGTGTAAATCCGCTTACATCTCCGCCAACCTCTGTGAAATAGTATATTCCGGGGTTGAGAGTGAGAACAAGAGGAGTTCCGGGAGTTACATAAACTGTATCATAATAATCGCTGATAGTATTATTTTCAACTCTGTGAACTCTGAACTCAAAAGGAGTTGTGATCGCAAATCCGGCGGGAGCGTTAACAGTCTTATTGATAACTACCGTTCCGCTGATGTCTGCCATTTCAAATCTGCCGCTAAACAGAACACTCTTGGCAGGCATGAAGAACTTTCCGCCAGCAGGAACTACATCCAAGCTATTCCAACCGATAAAGTAATAATACTCTGCTGTAGCTTCATCCGCAACCGTTACTTCTTCGCCATATTTATATATCTTTGTCTGGGGAAGAGGAGTTGCATCTGCAGGAACATCTCCTGTATAGGTATACTTAACTTCATAGGAATTACGGCTGTAATAAAGCTTCAGAACAAGTGAACCGTCTGCCAGGATCGTGCCGCTCGGAACACGTCCGCTATAGCTTGTATCCTCGGTGAAGCCCTCATAGCTCTTAGCTATGGCTGTGACGCTTGCACCTGTTTCGCCTGTAAGATTCTCGGTTTCAAAAGGATCTGTAGGATATGTTCCGTCAAGCTTCTGCTGATAGTGCTCAACCTTATAAGCTGTGCCTGTTGCGGGAACAAATTTACCTGTGAATACAACATTTTCATCGGGCATATCAAATTTACCGCTAACAGGAGTTACCTGTGTGCTTGTCCAGCCATCAAAGGTATATCCCACAACAGATGGAACATCAGCAACGGTAATATTTTCTTTTGGATGATGGTATGTTGTCGCAGGAAGCTCGGGAGCGTTTGCAGGAACTGTGTCTTCATATACATAAGACACCGTCAGCTTTGCATTCTCAACGAATCTACCGTAGATTACAACATCCATATCAGGCATTGAGAAGTTACCCGAAGCAGTTGAAATCTCGTTTGAGTTCCAGCCTTCAAACTGATGATTTTCAAGTGTGGGCTTGTCCTCAATATCAATAATTGTACCGTAAGGAACATCTGCGATGTTATATACCGAAATATCGGGAGCTCCATCGGGCTGAACACCGATATAGCGGTAATAAACATCATATGTGTTTCTCTCGTAATAAAGCTTGATCACAAGAGTGTTAGGCTCGGGAGTTATAACTCCGATAAGAACATTATTCTCAGCAGGAGTAAATCCAACATACTGACGGTATGTTGCCGAAACTCTGTATCCTGTTGTTCCGATATAGTTATCAACATCATCGGGAGTGCTGTTATATGTGCCGTCAAGATTCTCCTTATAGTGTTCAACTCTCCAAGGAGTGTCTGTTCTTGCAACAAAGTGACCGTAAATAACAACATCAGACTGTGGCATTACAAAGCTACCGCCGCTAACATCGACAGTGTCGCTCTCCCAACCGCTGAAGGTATAACCGGGAGCGCTTGCATCGTCTTCAACATCAACGGATGCACCGTGGAGATATGTTTTTTCATCGGGAAGAACGGATGCACCTGCGGGAACAGTTCCCTCATATACATAGGTAACCTTGAAAGCAGTTCTCTTATAGAACAGCTTGAGCTCAAGCGAATCATCCGCTGTTACAACACCGGTTGTAAGTGTATCGGGATGATCCGAATATGTAGTATAACCGTCAACTGTTACATAGTTTGCACTTACAGTCTCACCCTCAAAGGAATCGAGCTTATAAGATACCTGAGGCTCGCCCCAAGTGCCGTCTTCGAGCTGGAAATAGTGAGAAACTGTATATTGAGCCTCGTTTCTGGCAAAATATCCGACAAAAACAACATCCTCATCGGGCATTGTGAACTGTCCGTTTGTAACCTTTACATTACCTGCTGTCCAGCCATGGAAGGTATAGCCGGCAAGTACAGGCACAGCTTCAACATCTACCAAATCTCCCATATGCTGAATACTTTCAGCAGGAAGAGTCGGGAAACCGACATCGGGGGTAAGACCTGTGAACATATAGGAAACCTTATAAGGAGTCTTATCATAGTAAAGCTTGAGAACAAGTGAACCGTCGGGAAGAATATTACCCTTTGCTGTAGGATCACTCACTACTGCGTTATAGGTATATCCCTCAAAGTTCAAGGGTTCACCAACAACGGGAGCATCTGTCTTACCTTCGTGTTCTGTAACCTCAGCAGGAGTTGTCTCATAAACACCGTCTGTGTCTGTCTCAAGATAATGCTCAACCTTATATTTGGTATCACCGTTTTCAAGGAAGAAGCCGTGGAGAACGACATCACGGTCGGGCATGAGGAAATCATTATTGCTTGAAATAATTACATCTGCACCATCGGAAGCCCATCCAATAAATGTATATCCCTCAAGAGTGGGCACGGGGGCGAGAGTAACCGTTTCACCTGTGCGATGAGATTCAGGTGCGGGAAGCGCAGGTGCATTTGCGGGAAGAGTATCGTCGTCATATATGTATGTTACGGTATGAACATTACGAATATAGTAAAGTCTGAGAACGAGTGATCCGTCAGCCAAAACTACGCCATCGGGATTTGATGTATAAGTCTTACCCGAAGGTGTTGTAACAGAAGCAACATACTCAAACTGAGGATAATCCATGATGATCGCACTTACACTCTCACCTGTTGTTCCGTCGTGGTGATAGTGGAAATCCGAGGGTTCTTCGGGGAATTCACCGTTTGTATCCTGGAGATAATGCTCGATCTTATAAGCAACGGTATCAGAGGGAGCAAATGAGCCGATAAATGTTACATTTCTTGAAGGCATATCGAATTCTCCGCCCACGGGAGCAACCTCAACAGCCTGCCAGCCTGAGAATACATATCCTGTAACCTCCGGTACATCGGCAACTTTGACTCTGTCTCCGGTCTTATAAACCTCTCTGCCGGGAACGGCAGGAGCACCGGCAGGAACAGTTCCTCTATATTGATAGCTTACAGCATATTCTACCATGGTGCTTGTTGCATTGAATACAACATTGCCCTCGGGCATTGTGAAAGCACCGTTATCAACTGTTACATCGGTAGTTGTCCATTCGGTATATGTATTAACATCATTGTCAGCAATCTTGGGAAGGACAGCATTATCACTACCGGGGAAACGGTAGAAGGTTTTATATACATTTCCGTCAAGCAGATATGTAACCGTATTCATCGTGAGGCCCGGAGATGCAACAACCGCAACGGGAGTCTGTGTGCTGTCAAGAACCGCAGCATTTCCGAGGTTTGTTTCGACATAACCGCCGGCGGCTGCAATTGTCTCTGTTCTTTCGTCAACAACCGAATAATTGGGTGTTACATTAATAACAACACGGAGCATCTTACCGTAGAAACCATTGTCACGAGGTGTTTCGGAAATATAATTTGCATCGAAATCGAATCCGCTCACCTTGATCTGAGGACCGACGATAGATGAAGTGAGAGTGTCATCGTCCTCCGGATCATCCCAACCTGTAGCATTCTTTGTTACCGTCTGAAGAGTGATATCATTTGTGCCATCGGGAAGTGTGAAATAAGGTGTCAGCGAATCTATAACCGCTGCGCTTTCACCAAGCTCGATGGTAGGTGTTCCAACAGCTTCAAGAACCGATTCAAAGATTGCATCGAGAGTGAGAACATCATTGGGAACCCAATAATATCCCGCATTCGTATTACCTGTGCCGGGATTTATTGTGGTACCTGAAGCGGTAGCGTCCGGATAGTTGCTTGAAACATAGTGGCAGAAACGGTTGGTAAGGTCAGAGCCAAGCTGAGTTGCATCCGCATTTGCGGCAACACTGATGGTATAGATCTCAACGCCCTTTTTCTTAAGCTCTGCAGCTTGATTTACAGCATCTGCGGCAACGGATGAAGAATATCCGCTTCCGTGTGTTGGAGAGCCGTCTGTAAAGAGAACGACGATCTCGTGACGACCTGCGATATCCTCTGCAGTTCTGTCGTCAAACAGGGCATGGTCAGCCAAAGCCAAACCGTAGTCAATAGCTGTAGCACCTGTAGGTCTGAGACCATTTACAGCTGTTTCAAAACCTTCTAACTCACTTTCCACTACAGTTGTAAGCTCTTTGACTATCTGAGTGTAGTTATAGTCACTACTATTGAAATGGTTTCCAACCACAGTGCTGTTCTCATCCTGCGTTGAAGAACTGCCATTATAATAGGCATTAGTCGCAAACTTTACGATGGAAATTCTGTGTTTATCCTCATCGTTTTTGATACCTGCATTGCTCTTCTCTGTCTGATGTATAAAGTTTATTACCGCATCCTGAAGATGCCCCATCTTGCTCTTGGTGCCTGCAGGATATCCGGTCGTCCTGTTATAGAACTGAACAACATCATAGCTCTGCGCTCTGTTTGCAGTGACAGAAGGGTCAAGCTCGGGGTAAACATATACCCAGGCATTGTTATCATCACGGTAACGGTAATAATAGCAACCGTTTCTGTCCGAACTTGCACGAGACACGGATATATATTCACCGTCAACGAGAATATAGTAGCTTCTACTGCTGTTGAAGCCATAGTATGTAGTGCCGAAATATCTAAACGATGTTCCAAGCACCGGATCATAAATATCAACAGTATGGGCATCAGTTTGTTCCATACTTCCCGAAACATCAAGCACAAGAACAATGTCTGTGGGAATAACTTTTTCGGAGTTGTGAACAGCACCGGTAGTCATCGCCTCGATAATGATGTCTACCGTACCATCGGGTACGCCGTTCTCAAGATGCGGAACTGCATCCTTAAAAAGGGTGATTCCATCGCCCTGATTGGTATTGAATTTTCCCGTTTCGGACACTGCGGAAACCGCAGGCACAAAAGGAACCGAAACCAATATCATTGCAACAGCCATAAGCAGTGCAAAAATGCGGTTAGTTTTTTTCATTGAATCATCTCCTGAATAAAATTTGTCATTTTTTGTATTCCCTATAATTATACCATGAAAGTATATATTAGTCAATAAAATTGCTAAAAAATTTTTCCCAAAAAAAATATTTTTTTAAGATTGAATATACAACATATTTCAGCTTATATTTATAAAGCAAAGCAACTTCCAAACTCAACAAGCATTTCATGCAATTCTTTTAAGATGAGCAAAAAAGGAGTGAGTCAAAATCGGCTCATTTCCTTTGTTTTTATCATTCAAACAGTAATTTTTCGGTGAGGGAGTTTCGCCTCTGCGGTGGCGACCGACGCCGCCGTCGGCTCGCGCGACCTTTTAAAAAAGGTCGATCAAAACTTTGAAAAAGGTAATTTTTATTGCTGTTTATCTGTGTTTCTACGGAAATTTTACGGAAATTACATGTAGAAAAACTTAGCATCAATTTACTCTCGAGTCATTCTGAGCGTAGCGAAGAATCTACGAGCGCTAAAGGATGATAATCTCACAGCA